>NZ_JBFUHG010000007.1:233733-353365 GCF_056402515.1 Cellulomonas sp. P4_A2 | reverse complement strand
AGGCGATGCCACATACAGCCGAATCTGATTGGTTCGCCGGGTTGAACCGGTGGGACCGTTTCGTTTTGTCGGTTGCTTCAGCGCTTTGGTGTTGGGGTGCCATGTAGACATTTACGGAGAGTTTGATTCTGGCTCAGGACGAACGCTGGCGGCGTGCTTAACACATGCAAGTCGAACGGTGATGACCAGCTTGCTGGTCTGATCAGTGGCGAACGGGTGAGTAACACGTGAGCAACCTGCCCTTCACTCTGGGATAACCACGGGAAACGGTGGCTAATACCGGATACGAGACGCACACGCATGTGTAGTGTCTGGAAAGATTTATCGGTGGGGGATGGGCTCGCGGCCTATCAGCTTGTTGGTGGGGTAGTGGCCTACCAAGGCGACGACGGGTAGCCGGCCTGAGAGGGCGACCGGCCACACTGGGACTGAGACACGGCCCAGACTCCTACGGGAGGCAGCAGTGGGGAATATTGCACAATGGGCGCAAGCCTGATGCAGCGACGCCGCGTGAGGGATGACGGCCTTCGGGTTGTAAACCTCTTTCAGCAGGGAAGAAGCGCAAGTGACGGTACCTGCAGAAGAAGCGCCGGCTAACTACGTGCCAGCAGCCGCGGTAATACGTAGGGCGCAAGCGTTGTCCGGAATTATTGGGCGTAAAGAGCTCGTAGGCGGTTTGTCGCGTCTGCTGTGAAAACCTAAGGCTCAACCTTGGGCTTGCAGTGGGTACGGGCAGACTAGAGTGCGGTAGGGGTGACTGGAATTCCTGGTGTAGCGGTGGAATGCGCAGATATCAGGAGGAACACCGATGGCGAAGGCAGGTCACTGGGCCGCAACTGACGCTGAGGAGCGAAAGCATGGGGAGCGAACAGGATTAGATACCCTGGTAGTCCATGCCGTAAACGTTGGGCACTAGGTGTGGGGCTCATTCCACGAGTTCCGTGCCGCAGCAAACGCATTAAGTGCCCCGCCTGGGGAGTACGGCCGCAAGGCTAAAACTCAAAGAAATTGACGGGGGCCCGCACAAGCGGCGGAGCATGCGGATTAATTCGATGCAACGCGAAGAACCTTACCAAGGCTTGACATACACCGGAAAAGTGCAGAGATGTGCTCCCCGTAAGGTCGGTGTACAGGTGGTGCATGGTTGTCGTCAGCTCGTGTCGTGAGATGTTGGGTTAAGTCCCGCAACGAGCGCAACCCTCGTCCCATGTTGCCAGCGGGTTATGCCGGGGACTCATGGGAGACTGCCGGGGTCAACTCGGAGGAAGGTGGGGATGACGTCAAATCATCATGCCCCTTATGTCTTGGGCTTCACGCATGCTACAATGGCCGGTACAAAGGGCTGCGATACCGCGAGGTGGAGCGAATCCCAAAAAGCCGGTCTCAGTTCGGATTGGGGTCTGCAACTCGACCCCATGAAGTCGGAGTCGCTAGTAATCGCAGATCAGCAACGCTGCGGTGAATACGTTCCCGGGCCTTGTACACACCGCCCGTCAAGTCACGAAAGTCGGTAACACCCGAAGCCAGTGGCCCAACTCGTAAGAGGGGGAGCTGTCGAAGGTGGGACTGGCGATTGGGACTAAGTCGTAACAAGGTAGCCGTACCGGAAGGTGCGGCTGGATCACCTCCTTTCTAAGGAGCATCTGGCACTGGCCGTCCCTGTCATGGGGTGCGGKGATGGTGTCCAGGCCCGTTGTCCCTGCCGAACGAGTGGGGGACGGTGCTCAAGGGTGGAACATCGACTATGGCCGGCTTTCGAGCTGGTGGCGCCTAGTACGCCGCARCCCTTCGGGGTTCGGGTGGGAACGGTGAGCTGCCAGGGAGAGGGTCGGCTGGGCATGCTGTTGGGTCCTGAGGGAACAGCCGGAAGGTTGTTGTCTCGGGGTCGCTACACACGCGGTCTGCATCTTCGGGTGCGGGTCGGGGTGTGAGGGACTGCGGGCTGGTACCGCTCGGTCGAACCGCCCACGCGATCGACGCTGCAAAGCGTTGGTGGTGTGGGTAGGCGCTGGGGTGAGGGTGCCGGAGCCGGTCGTAGCTTGAGAACTGCACAGTGGACGCGAGCATCTTTTTGAATGATCTTTGTGGTCAAGTTTATAAGGGCACAGGGTGGATGCCTTGGCACTAGGAGCCGAAGAAGGACGTTGTAGCCTGCGATAAGCCTCGGGGAGTTGGCAAACGAACCGTGATCCGAGGATGTCCGAATGGGGAAACCCCGCACGAGTCATGTCGTGTGACCCGCACCTGAATATATAGGGTGTGTGGAGGGAACGGCGGGAAGTGAAACATCTCAGTACCGCCAGGAAGAGATATTCCGTGAGTAGTGGCGAGCGAAAGCGGATCAGGCCAAACCGTGTACGTGTTCAAGCCGGCAGGCGTTGCGTGCACGGGGTTGTGGGACCTTTCAGCTGGTTCTGCCGAATCAGCAGGGAGTCAGAAAGTCGCGTCATAGTCGAAGGGCATTGAAAGGCCCGGCACAGAGGGTGTGACCCCCGTAGACGAAATGGCGTGGCCTCCCGAAGGGGATCCCAAGTAGCTCCGGGCCCGAGAAACCTGGAGTGAATCTGCACAGACCACTGTGTAAGCCTAAATACTACCTAGTGACCGATAGCGGACAAGTACCGTGAGGGAAAGGTGAAAAGTACCCCGGGAGGGGAGTGAAATAGTACCTGAAACCGTGTGCCTACAATCCGTTGGAGCCTCCCTAGCAGGGGTGACAGCGTGCCTTTTGAAGAATGAGCCTGCGAGTTAGTGGTACGTGGCGAGGTTAACCCGTGTGGGGAAGCCGTAGCGAAAGCGAGTCCGAATAGGGCGATTCAGTCGCGTGCTCTAGACCCGAAGCGGAGTGATCTAGCCATGGGCAGGTTGAAGCGCGGGTAAGACCGCGTGGAGGACCGAACCCACCAGGGTTGAAAACCTGGGGGATGACCTGTGGTTAGGGGTGAAAGGCCAATCAAACTCCGTGATAGCTGGTTCTCCCCGAAATGCATTTAGGTGCAGCGTCACGTGTTTCTTGCCGGAGGTAGAGCTACTGGATAGCCGATGGGCCCCACCAGGTTACTGACGTTAGCCAAACTCCGAATGCCGGTAAGCCAGAGCGTGGCAGTGAGACTGCGGGGGATAAGCTCCGTAGTCGAGAGGGAAACAGCCCAGACCACCAGCTAAGGCCCCTAAGCGTATGCTAAGTGGGAAAGGATGTGGAGTTGCACAGACAACCAGGAGGTTGGCTTAGAAGCAGCCACCCTTGAAAGAGTGCGTAATAGCTCACTGGTCAAGTGATTCCGCGCCGACAATGTAGCGGGGCTCAAGTATACCGCCGAAGCTGTGGCATTCACACATCGCTAAGCCTTCGTGGTTCAGGCGTGTGGATGGGTAGGGGAGCGTCGTGTGGCGAGTGAAGTCGCGGGGGAACCCAGCGGTGGACGCCACACGAGTGAGAATGCAGGCATGAGTAGCGAATGACGGGTGAGAAACCCGTCCGCCGAATGACCAAGGGTTCCAGGGCCAGGCTAATCCGCCCTGGGTAAGTCGGGACCTAAGGCGAGGCCGACAGGCGTAGTCGATGGACAACGGGTTGATATTCCCGTACCGGCGAAGAACCGCCCATACCGAGCCCGGTGATGCTAAAYGCCCGAAGCACCGCATCGTCCCTTCGGGGACACCGTGGTGTGGAGCGCGTGACCCGAACCGGTAGTAGGTAAGCGTATTAACAGGGGTGACGCAGGAAGGTAGCCGAGCGTGGCGATGGTAGTCCACGTCTAAGGTCGTAGGGCGAGGTGTAGGCAAATCCGCACCTCATACAGCCTGAGAGCTGACAGTGACCGCGAATGCGGGAAATCGGTGATCCTATGCTGCCAAGAAAAGCCTCGACGCGAGGTTCTAGCCGCCCGTACCCCAAACCGACTCAGGTGGTCAGGTAGAGAATACCAAGGCGATCGAGAGAATCGTGGTTAAGGAACTCGGCAAAATGCCCCCGTAACTTCGGGAGAAGGGGGGCCTGAAGCGTGAACCGACTTGCTCGGGGAGCGTGAAGGGCCGCAGAGACCAGGGAGAAGCGACTGTTTACTAAAAACACAGGTCCGTGCGAAGTCGCAAGACGATGTATACGGACTGACGCCTGCCCGGTGCTGGAAGGTTAAGAGGACGGGTCAGCCGCAAGGCGAAGCTCAGAATTTAAGCCCCAGTAAACGGCGGTGGTAACTATAACCATCCTAAGGTAGCGAAATTCCTTGTCGGGTAAGTTCCGACCTGCACGAATGGCGTAACGACTTCTCCGCTGTCTCAACCGCGAACTCGGCGAAATTGCACTACGAGTAAAGATGCTCGTTACGCGCAGCAGGACGGAAAGACCCCGGGACCTTTACTATAGCTTGGTATTGGTGTTCGGTGCGGCTTGTGTAGGATAGGTGGGAGACTGTGAAGCCGGCACGCCAGTGTCGGTGGAGTCAACGTTGAAATACCACTCTGGTCGCTCTGGATATCTAACCTCGGTCCGTGATCCGGACTAGGGACAGTGCCTGGTGGGTAGTTTAACTGGGGCGGTTGCCTCCTAAAATGTAACGGAGGCGCTCAAAGGTTCCCTCAGCCTGGTTGGCAATCAGGTGGCGAGTGCAAGTGCACAAGGGAGCTTGACTGTGAGACTGACAGGTCGAGCAGGGACGAAAGTCGGAACTAGTGATCCGGCGGTGGCTTGTGGAAGCGCCGTCGCTCAACGGATAAAAGGTACCCCGGGGATAACAGGCTGATCTTGCCCAAGAGTCCATATCGACGGCATGGTTTGGCACCTCGATGTCGGCTCGTCGCATCCTGGGGCTGGAGTAGGTCCCAAGGGTTGGGCTGTTCGCCCATTAAAGCGGTACGCGAGCTGGGTTTAGAACGTCGTGAGACAGTTCGGTCCCTATCCGCTGCGCGCGCAGGAAACTTGAGAAGGGCTGTCCCTAGTACGAGAGGACCGGGACGGACGAACCTCTGGTGTGCCAGTTGTTCCGCCAGGAGCACGGCTGGTTGGCTACGTTCGGAAGGGATAACCGCTGAAAGCATCTAAGCGGGAAGCCTGCTTCAAGATGAGGTTTCCATGGGGACTTGATCCCCGAGAGGCTCCCAGCTAGACCACTGGGTAGATAGGCCGGATGTGGAAGAGGGGACGAAAGACCCTCGCAGCTGGTTTGACAACTCGACAACGTTACGGCGGTCATAGCGAAGGGGAAACGCCCGGTCCCATTCCGAACCCGGAAGCTAAGCCCTTCAGCGCCGATGGTACTGCACTCGCCAGGGTGTGGGAGAGTAGGACGCCGCCGGACATCATTCAGGAAGAGCCATCCCTCGCGGGGTGGCTCTTTCCTGTTTCCGTACACATTGCGCGCAGCGTCGGGCGCATTCATGACTTATGCAGGCTGCACTTCGTGCTCCGCCCTCGCCTCCGCCGCCGTTCGGCGCGAGAGACCGGGGATGAGACGATGGTGCGGTCGAACCCGACGAGGAGAGCACACAGATGAACAGCGATGACCGTGCCAAGGGCACATCCGACGACCGAGGTCGGTCGGGCGGTGCCAGCGGCGGCCGATCCGGAAGCGGATCGAGCTCGCAGCGCGGCTCGAGCGGCTCGCAGGGCCGCGGAGGCGCATCGGGCGGTGATCGCAGTCGTTCCGGTGGAGCGCCCTACGGCGGCTCCCGGGACGGCGGTTCGCGCAGCGGTTCCACTGGCGGGCGTCCTCCCGCGGGCCGCGACGACCGCGGTGGCCGGCCGTCCTACGGTTCGGGCGGCGGCGAGCGGTCCTCGGGCGGCGGTTCCTACGGACGTCCGAGCGGCGGTTCGGCCGGTGGCGGTAGGCCGTCCTACGGCGACCGTCCCGGCTCCTCGGACCGTTCGGGTTCGGGCGGCTCGGGCTATGGCAACCGGTCGTCGTCGGGGCGGGGCGATCGTCCCGCGTACGGCGGGGCCCGCGGTGACGACCGTTCGGGTCGCCCGCCTTCCGGTGGCCGTGACGGACGTCCGCCCTACAACGGTGCGTCGCGCGGCGAGCACCCCACCTACTCCGGGCGCACCGACCGTCCGCCGTTCAGCGACCGTCCCCGCGGGGAGCGTTCGGGCGACCGGCCCTACGGCGACCGGCCCCGCTCGGGAGCGCCCTCGTCGGGGGATCGTCCGTCTTCCTACGGCCGAGGTCGGGACGAGCGCCCGGCCTCCAGCGACCGTTCGCAGGGTGGTCGCCCGTCGTACGGTGACCGTCCGCGGACCGATCGGCCCTCCTACGGCGAGCGTCCCTCGTCCGGTGACCGCTCGCGCAGCGATCGTCCCGCCTACGGTGACCGTCCCTCCGGCGGCGACAGGTCGCGCAGCGATCGCCCGTCGTACGGCGACCGTGCTCAGGGGGGTCGCGCCTCGTACGGCGACCGTTCGCAGGGCGATCGCTCGTCGAGCTCCGGCCGCCCCTCGTACGGCGACCGTCCGGCGTCCGGTGGGCGCCCGTCCTACGGCGCCCGGAGCGACCGCCCCGCGTCGGGTGGTCGTCCCTCCTACGGTGACCGTTCGCGCGACGACCGCCGGGGCGAGCGTTCGTCGTTCGGTCCGGCCGGCGCCAGCGATCGCGGGACCTACGGCGACCGTTCCGGCTCGGACCGTCAGGGCTCGGCGCCTCGTCGTCCCGCCGGTGACCGTCCGCGCACGGACCGCCCGCCCTACAGCGACCGGAACGAGCGTCCGCGTACCGACCGTCCCGCCTACGGCGACCGGAACGACCGTTCGTCGAGCGATCGTCCGCGTGCAGACCGTCCGGCCTACGGCGACCGCGTCGACCGTCCCCGTACGGACCGGCCCGCCTACGGCGACCGGAACGACCGGTCCGGCAGCGAGCGTCCGCGTACCGACCGCCCGTCCACGGGACGGCCGCCGAGCGACCGCCCGCGTACGGACCGTCCGGCCACCGGGCGCAGCGACCGCCCGGCGACGAACGACCGGCGGCCCCCGTCCAGCGACCGCGGTCGCCCGGCGTACGGCGCAGCTGCCGTCGCCGGCGCGCGTGGCGCACAGGGCGCGGGTGACCGGCGCGACGACGACAAGCGGCTGACCAGGCCGCCCCAGGAGGAGCGCGTCCAGGCGCCCGAGATCCCCGAGGACGTCGTCTTCGCTGACCTCGACCGTTCCGTGCGCGGACGCCTGCGGACGCTCAGCAAGGACAACGCCGACGGTGTCGGCCGCCACCTGGTGATGGTGGGCAGGCTGCTCGACACCGACCCCGAGCTGGCCTACGAGCACGCTCAGGCGGCCGTGCGCCGTGCTGGTCGCGTGGACGTCGTGCGCGAGGCGGCCGGTCTGGCTGCGTACCGCACGGCCCGCTACGCGGAGGCCCTGCGCGAGCTGCGCACGGTCCGACGCCTCAACGGCTCGTCGGAGCACCTCGCGATCATGGCCGACTGCGAACGCGGTCTCGGGCGTCCGGAGCGTGCTCTGGCGCTCGCGCAGGAGCCCGAGGCGGAGACGCTCGACGCCGAGGCGCAGATCGAGCTGGCGATGGTCGTGAGCGGGGCCCGCCTCGACCTCGGGCAGCCCGAGGCGGCCGTGGCCGCGCTGGCGACCGACGTCGTGCGGGCCGGCACCGGGATCGTCGCGATCCGCGTCGCCCAGGCGCGGTCGGCGGCCCTCGAGGCGGCCGGGCTGGTGGACGAGGCGGCGGCCGAGCTGGCGCCCTACACGCAGGACCAGCTCGACGAGGCCGCGGGCGACGTGGAGCCGGACGAGGAGTTCGTCTCGTTCGACCTCAGCGAGTTCGACGCCGAGGGGGAGTACGAGGACTACCCGGTCGAGGCCTCCGGCGACGCGGGCACGTCCGAGCTGGCGGAAGCCGAGCTGGACGACGACGCGGCCGACGAGGACGACGACGAAGCGCTGGCCGAGGCGGAGGCGCTCCTGGCCGACGACGAGTCCGAGGACAACGAGTCCGAGGACAACGAGTCCGACGACGACGACGGCGACGACGAGTCCGACGACGACGGCGACGACGAGTCCGACGACGACGGCTCGAAGGTCGACGTCGGAAAGAACGACGCCGGCGACAGCGCCGCCGACGCGAGCGACAGCACGGACGAGGGCGAGGGCGATCGGTGACGGAGCCGGTAACTCTGATCGGGTCGGCCACGCCGCTCGCGGACCGGTTCGACCTGGCGCTCGTCGACCTGGACGGGGTCGCGTACAAGGGTCACGACCCGATCGACGGCGCCGCGGAGGGACTCACCTCGGCGCGCGAGCGCGGCATGCGTCTGGTGTTCGTCACCAACAACGCGTCCCGTGAGCCGGAGTCGGTCGCGGACCAGCTGACCGGGCTCGGCATCGCCACGCAGGCGGCCGAGGTCATGACGGCGGCGCAGGCAGCGGCCCAGCTGCTCGCGTCCCGGCTGCCGGCCGGCGAGAAGGTGCTCGTCGTCGGCGGCGCCGGCCTCGTCACCGCGGTCCGGTCGGCCGGGTACGAGGTCGTGTTCTCCGCCGACGACGAGCCGGTCGCCGTCGCCCAGGGCTTCGCGCCCGAGGTCGGCTGGGCGCAGCTCGCCGAGGCCGCGTACGCGATCGAGCGGGGCGCCTGGCACGTGGCGTCGAACCTGGACCTGAGCCTGCCGACCGCGCGCGGCTTCGCGCCCGGCAACGGGTCGCTCGTCGGGGCCGTGCGGGCGGCCACCGGTGTCACCCCGGACAGCGCGGGCAAGCCGTCTCCGACGATGTACCACATGGCGGTCGAGCGGGTCGGCGCGCGGGAGACGCTCGTCGTGGGCGATCGTCTCGACACCGACCTCGCGGGTGCGCGTGCGGGCGGCTTCGTCGGGCTCCACGTGCTCACGGGCGTGAGCTCGGCGCGCGACGACGTGCTGGCCGGCCCCGGGGAGCGTCCGCACCTGATCGGCGCCGACCTGCTCTCGCTGCTCGTCGCGCACCCCGAGCCCGTCCGTGCCGCCGACGGTTGGTGGACGTGCCGCGAGGCGTCCGCGCGCATCGTCGACGGCGCTCTGGAGCTCGGCCGTTACGAGCCGTCGAGCATGGAGGACCGGGTCGACGTGGCGCGTGCCGCCTGTGCGGCGGCGTGGGCGGCGGCCGACGAGGGTGTGGAGATCGACGCGACCACAGTCCCGGAGCTGGCGACGGCCTGACGGTCGCCGTGTGTGCCGGACGAGCGGCGTGGGACATCCCAGGTAGCGTGGGCGCGTCCGGGCACGGCTCGATCGACGGGCTGCTCGTCGGCGGCGGACCAACCACGTGGAGGCAGTGCAGTGAGCGAGAGGGTCGACGCGGCCGAGGGTGCAGACGACGGTGACGCCACGACGGCGGACGCCGCGGTCGACGAGGCGCTGTCGCGGCTGGCCGGGCTCGAGGACCAGCCGGTGCGTGCCCACGTCGCAGTGTTCGATGCGGTCCACGGCGCGCTGCAGGACCGGCTCGCCGACGCCGAGGGCTGACCGGCACGTGACCACTCGCCTCGACACCGAGCTCGTGCGCCGCGGCCTGGCCCGCTCGCGCAAGCACGCGGGCGACCTGATCGCGTCGGGACGCGTCGCCGTGGACGGCCTGCCGGCGGCGCGCAGCGCGGTCCAGGTGACCGACGACCGCACGGTCACGGTGCAGCCGGACGACGACGACCCCGAGTACGCCTCCCGCGCGGGGCACAAGCTGGCCGGCGCGCTGGACGCGTTCGAGGCGATCACGGTCCAGGGACGGCGCTGCCTGGACGCCGGGGCGAGCACGGGTGGCTTCACCGACGTGCTGCTGCGTCGCGGCGCCGAGCACGTGGTCGCGGTCGACGTGGGTCACGACCAGATGGTCGACGCGCTGCGGTCCGACCCGCGCGTGGACGTCCGCGAGGGCGTCAACGTCCGGTCGCTGGCGGCCGGCGACGTCGACCCGGCTCCGACGCTCGTCGTCGCCGACCTCTCGTTCATCTCGTTGACGCTCGTGCTGCCGGCCCTCGCCGACGTCGCGACGCCCGACGCCGACCTCGTCCTCATGGTCAAGCCGCAGTTCGAGGTCGGCCGCGAGCGTCTGGGGTCCGGCGGAGTGGTCCGGCTGCCGTCGCTGTGGGTCGACGCCGTCCTCGCCGTGGCCGACGCGGCCGCACGGCTGGGACTGGGGGTCCGCGACGTCGTGCGCAGCCCGCTGCCCGGCCCGAGCGGCAACGTCGAGTTCTTCGTGTGGCTGCACCGACAGGACGGGACACCGTCCGTCGACACCGAGCGCATCCGCGCGGCGGTCCTTGCCGAGGGGGAGCGATGAGCCGTCGGGCACTGGTGGTGACGCACGGCGGCCGCGAGGAGGCCGTCTCGGCCACGAGGGACGCGGTCGCGGCGCTCGAGCGGGCCGGCGTCGAGCCCGTGCTCGCGGCGGAGGACGCGGTCGCCGCGGACCTGCCGACGTTCGAGCTGGCGATCGTGCTGGGCGGCGACGGGACGATCCTGCGCGCGGCCGAGCTCACGCGCGGCACGTCCGTGCCACTGCTCGGCGTGAACCTGGGGCACGTCGGGTTCCTGGCCGAGAGCGAGCGCGACGACATCGGCGAGGCCGTGCGGCGGCTGACCGCGGGCGAGTTCGACGTCGAGGAGCGCGGCACGCTCGACGTGCGGGTGCTGGGCAGCGACGGTTCGCTCGGCACGGGCTGGGCCCTGAACGAGGCGGCGCTGGAGAAGGTCGACCGCTCGCGCATGCTCGAGGTGCTCGTCGAGGTCGACGGGCACCCGCTGTCGTCCTTCGGGTGCGACGGGATCGTCGCCGCGACGGCCACCGGGTCGACCGCGCACGCGTTCTCGGCGGGTGGGCCGGTCGTCTGGCCGGACGTCGACGGGATGATCCTGGTGCCTATCGCCGCGCACGCGCTGTTCGCCCGGCCGCTCGTGGTGGGTCCGCGGAGCATGCTCGCGGTCGAGGTCCTGGAGCGCTCGCCCGCCGCCGGGCTGGTCACGCTGGACGGTCGTCGGCGGCTCGAGGTCCCGCTCGGTTCGCGCGTGGAGGTCCGGCGCAGCGACATACCGGTGCGGCTGGCCAGGCTGACCCCGGCGCCGTTCACCACCCGACTGGTGAACAAGTTCGCGCTGCCGGTCGACGGATGGCGGGGGCGTCCGAGCGGCGCGGCCCGCCTGCCGCGCAACGGTGAAGGAGGGGCCGGATGATCGAGGAGATCCGGATCGACAACCTCGGCGTCATCGGCCGGGCCCACCTGGAGCTCGGGGCCGGGCTGACGGTCATCACGGGCGAGACCGGCGCAGGCAAGACGATGGTGCTCACGGCGCTCGGCCTGCTGCTCGGCGGCAAGGCCGACCCAGCGACCGTGCGGACCGGTGCGACGTCGGCCGCGGTCGAGGGACGCGTGACCCTCGAGCCCGGCTCGGCCGCGCTCGCCCGGGCGGCCGAGGCGGGCGCCGACCTCGACGACGACGGCAGTCTGGTGCTCGTGCGGACGGTCGGTGCGGGGACCGCCGGCCGGTCGCGCGCGTTCCTGGGCGGACGGTCCGTGCCGCAGACAGTGCTGTCGGAGCTGGCCGACGCGCTCGTGACCGTGCACGGCCAGGCGGACCAGGCGCGTCTGCGCTCGCCCTCCCACCAGCGCGACGCGCTCGACGCCTTCGTCGGCACCGAGCACCGGGACGCCCTCGGGCTCTACCGCGCGGCGTGGACCGAGCGTGCGCGGGTGGACGCCGAGCTGACCGAGCTCGTCGACCGTGCGCGCGACCGGTTGCGCGAGGCCGAGCTGCTGCGCCTGGGGCTCGCCGAGGTCGAGCGGGTGGACCCGCAGGCCGGAGAGGACGTCGCCCTGGCCGAGGAGGTCGAGCGGCTCGCCCACGCGGAGGACCTGCGCGCGGCCGCGAACGGAGCGCACTCGGCGCTCGTCGGCGGCGAGGTCGAGGACGCCACGGCCGCCGTCGCGACGATCGACCAGGCGCGCCGGCTGCTCGAGCACGAGGGCGCTCACGATCCCGCGCTCGCCGCGCTCGCGACGAGGATCGCCGAGGCCGGCTACCTGCTGGCCGACGCCGCGACCGACCTCGCCGGCTACCTGGAGGACCTGCAGGCAGACCCGCTGCGGCTGGACGCCGCCCAGCGCCGCCGCGCGGACCTGGCGTCCCTGACCAGGAGCTACGGCTCGACGGTCGACGAGGTGCTCGCCTGGGCGGACTCGGCCGGGAGGCGGCTCCTCGACCTCGACGGCGGCGACCAACGGATCGCGGCGCTCGAGGCCGAGCGCGCGGCCCTGGACAGCGAGCTGACGACGCAGGCGCGACGCATCTCGGCGGGCCGTCGGGACGGGGCGACCAAGCTGGCGGCCGTCGTCTCGGAGGAGTTGTCTGGGCTGGCGATGGGGGGCGCGGAGCTGCAGATCCTCGTCGAGGAGCTGGAGGAGCCGGGTCCGCACGGCGCCGACCGGGTGGAGATGCTGCTCGTCCCGCACGCCGGTGCGCCCGCGCGCCCGCTCGGCAAGGGCGCGTCCGGCGGCGAGCTGTCCCGTGTGATGCTGGCGATCGAGGTCGCGCTCGCCACGGCACCGGACTCGGGCGCCACGCGGCCGGGCACGTTCGTGTTCGACGAGGTCGACGCGGGCGTCGGCGGGCGCGCAGCGATCGAGGTCGGGCGACGGCTGGCGGAGCTGGCGCAGGGCACGCAGGTGCTCGTCGTGACGCACCTCGCGCAGGTGGCGGCCTTCGCGGACCGGCACCTCGTGGTGACCAAGTCGATCGCCGACGGGGTCGATGTGGTCACCGAGTCGGACGTGCGTTTCGTCACGAACGACGACCGTGTACGCGAGCTCGCCCGCATGCTGTCGGGCCAGGAGGACTCGAACGCCGCGCGGACGCACGCCGCGGAGCTTCTGGAGCTCTCGTCCGTGGGACGATGAGCGACGATGAGAGCATCCCTGCGCAAACGCACCGCTGTGCCCGAATCCGGCGTCGTCGCCGGTCCGGCCCGGGTCGACCCACGCACCAAGGGCCTCACCAAGCGGCTCAAGCCCGGTGACATCGCGGTCATCGACCACCTCGACCTCGACCGCGTGTCGGCCGAGGCGCTGGTCGCGTGCCAGCCCGCCGCGGTCCTGAACGCCGCACGCTCCACCTCGGGCCGCTACCCGAACCTCGGGCCGGAGATCCTCATCGGCGCCGGCATCCCGCTGGTCGACGACCTCGGCGCGGACGTCATGTCGCTCACCGAGGGACACCGCCTCCGCGTGGTCGACGGCTCCGTGTTCGACGGCGAGACCCTCGTCGCCGAGGGCGTCACGCAGACCGCCGAGACCGTCGCCGCGGCGATGGAGGAGGCCCGCGCCGGGCTCTCCGTGCAGCTCGAGTCGTTCGCGGCGAACACGATGGACTACCTGCGTCGCGAGCGGGACCTGCTGCTCGACGGCGTCGGCGTCCCGGAGATCAGCACGCACATCGACGGCCGGCAGGTGCTGATCGTCGTCCGCGGGTACCACTACAAGGAAGACCTCGTCACGCTGCGCCCCTACATCCGCGAGTACCGACCGGTGCTCATCGGTGTCGACGGGGGAGCGGACGCGATCCTGGACGCCGGCTGGCGGCCGGACATGATCGTCGGCGACATGGACTCGGTCTCCGACCGCGCGCTCACGTGCGGCGCCGAGGTGATCGTGCACGCCTACCGCGACGGCCGGGCTCCCGGCCTGGCGCGGGTCGAGCAGCTCGACGTCCCGCACGTGGTCTTCCCCGCGACCGGCACCAGCGAGGACGTCGCGATGCTGCTGGCCGACGACAAGGGCGCCGAGCTCATCGTCGCCGTCGGCACGCACGCCACGCTCGTCGAGTTCCTCGACAAGGGCCGGTCGGGCATGGCGAGCACGTTCCTGACGCGACTGCGCGTGGGCAGCAAGCTCGTCGACGCCAAGGGTGTCTCGCGGCTCTACCGGAACCGCATCTCCAACGTCCAGCTCACGCTGCTCGTCCTCGCGGGCCTCCTCGCGCTCGGGGTCGCGCTGGCGTCCACCGCCGCCGGGCAGACGATGATCGGCCTGATCGGCGCCCGCATCGACGACATGACGTCGTGGGTCCGCGGCCTGTTCGACGGGCTGTGACCATGCACGCGACCGACCACCTGCACCTGCTTCCGGCCCCCACCGCCGGGCCCGTACCCGACGGAGACTGCGCACGATGATCGACTTCCGCTACCACGTCGTCTCCCTGATCTCGGTGTTCCTGGCCCTGGCCGTGGGCATCGCGCTCGGCGCCGGCCCGCTGAAGGAGACCATCGGCGACACCCTGACCGGCCAGGTCGAGCAGCTGCGCGCCGAGAAGGACGCGCTCCGCACCGAGCTGGACGGCACGACGAACGCCCTGAAGGACTCCGAGAGCTACATCGACGCCTCGGGTCCGCAGCTGCTCGACGGCGCGCTGACCGGCCGTCGTGTCGCCGTCGTCGCCCTGGGTGAGGTGCCGGAGAACACGCGCACCGCCCTCGACCAGCGGCTCGACCAGTCCGGCGCGACGGTCACGGCGCACGTCACGCTCACGGACATGTGGACCGATCCCGACCTGCGCACGTTCCGGCAGGCGCTCGTCGGCTACCTCACTCCCTACCTCGACCCGGCGCCCCCGGCCGATGCCGGCGTCGAGGCCGACCTCGCCGCCGCGCTCGTCCAGGCGCTCGTGACGGCGGACCCGGCCAACCCGGACGCGCTCTCGAACGACGCCGGCACGCTGCTCGACGCGCTCTCCTCGTCCGAGAACGGCGACAACCCGCTGGTCACGGTTGCCGACGAGGTCACGATGCCCGCCGACGCGATCGTCGTCCTGGCGGTCCCGGTCGAGCCGGTCGCCGACGGCGCCACCCCCTCGCCGGCGCCCTCCGACTCCGTGCTGGCGGCGCAGCTCGCGGTGCTCAGCGCCGCCCAGAAGATGTCCACGGGGGCCGTGCTGGCGGACGGTGCCCGCGGCAAGGGCTCGCTCACGGACGCGATCCTGGCCGACGGTGACCTCGCCGCCGCGCTGACGACCGTCTCCGGCACCGACGTCGTGACCGGGCAGATCAACGTTCCGCTCGCGCTCGCCAACCGGATCGCGGGCGTCAACGGCCACTACGGGTTCGGCGACGGTGAGACCCCGCTGCCGCCCGCCGTGGAGCTGCCCCCGGTCAGCCGGACGGCGTCGGTGCCGGAGGACACGACCGTCGGGTCCGCGCCGTGACGCACCACCTCCTGCGTCGTGCTGCCGCGGGCACGGTGGCCGGCATCGTCACCTCCGTGGTCCGTGGCGTCTTCGACGGGCAGGCGCCCGGCGGTCAGGCGCAGTGGACCCGCACGAACCATCGCGGGGAGCCGGTCAGCCTGCTCGAAGGTCCCTCGGTCGCGGCGGGTCTCCTCGCCGGCGGGCTCGTCGGCGCGACGTCCGCCCGCAGCGCCGCCGCGCTGACGGTCGCGACGGCGGCCGGTGCTGCCTTCGGGCTCGCCGACGACCTCGGGGAGGACACCGAGGACCGCCGCAAGGGTCTGCGCGGACACCTGGGCGCACTCGCGCACGGGAAGGTGACCACCGGCGGCCTCAAGGTGCTCGGCATCGGTGCGGGCGCGCTCGTCGCCGCCACGCTCGCCACCCCGCTCCACGGACGGGACGGCGGCCGGCGGTCCGCGATCGGCTGGCTGGCCGACGTCGGGACCTCCGGTGCGCTGATCGCGTCGAGCGCAAACCTGGTCAACCTCCTCGACCTGCGTCCCGGTCGGGCGCTCAAGGCGGCCGGCGTGGCGGCGGCCCCGCTGGCGTTCGGACCCGGTGCGGGCGCAGGCGCCGCGGCCGCGGTCCTCGGGGCGACGGGTGCCGCGATCGACCAGGACCTCGCCGAGGCCGACATGCTGGGCGACGGCGGCGCGAACGCGGTCGGCGCGACCCTGGGCACGGCCCTGGTCCTGTCGGCACCCCGACCGGTGCGGCTCGCGGTGCTCGCGGCCGTCGTCGGGCTGACGCTCGCGAGCGAGAAGGTCAGCTTCACCAAGGTCATCGAGCGCACGCCCGTGCTGCGCGACATCGACGCCTGGGGACGCCGCCCCGTGGACACCCGGGCGTGAGCCCCGCGGCCCGGCGCGCGGCCGCCGGCCTGGCCGGTGCGGCCGCGATGATCGCGGTCATCACCGTCGTCAGTCGTGTGCTCGGCTTCGGCCGTTGGCTCGCGCAGGCGTACGCGGTGGGCGCCGGGTCGATCGGCGACGCCTACAACACCGCCAACACACTGCCGAACGTCCTGTTCGAGGTGGCGGCCGGCGGGGCGCTCGCCGGTGCCCTGGTGCCCGTCCTGGCCGCACCGGTGGCGCGCGGGGCGCGCAAGGAGATCGACAAGACCGTCTCGGGGACGCTCGGGTGGACGCTGCTCGTCCTCGTCCCGCTCGCCCTGCTGCTGGCGCTGCTGAGCAGCCCGATCGCGCAGCTTCTGACGTCGGCCCATCCGGAGCAGACCGACATGGTCGTGCTCTTCCTGCGGGTGTTCGCGATCCAGGTGCCGATGTACGGCGTCGCGGTGCTGCTCTACGCCGTGCTCCAGGCGCACAAGCGGTTCTTCTGGCCCGCGTTCGCGCCGATCATGTCGACGCTGGTCGTGACGGCGACGTACCTCGTCTACCGGACCATGTCGAACGGTACGAAGTCCGACCCCGGTGCCCTCGACCCGGGCGCGCTCGAGGCGCTGGCGTGGGGGACGACGCTCGGCGTCGCCGCGATGTGCTTCCCGATGTTCTTCCCCGTCCGCGGCCTCGGCGTCCGGCTGCGGCCGACCCTGCGCTTCCCGCCGGGGGTCGCGCCGCGCGTCCGCTCGCTCGCGCTGGCCGGAGTCGGCGCCGTCGCGGCGCAGCAGATCGCGCTCGTCGTCGTGCTCGTCGTGTCGACGACCTGGGGCGCCGAGGGGACGTTCACGGCGTTCCTCTACTCCCAGCAGGTCTACCTCCTGCCCTACGCGGTGCTCGTGGTGCCGCTCGCGACGTCCACGTTCCCGCGGCTCGCCGCCCGGGCGAGCTCCGGCGACCGGGGCGGCTTCGCGAGGCTCGCGTCGGGCACGGTCCGGGCGGTGCTCGCCGCCGGGGCGATCGGCGCGGCCGCCGTAATCGCTGCGGCGCCTGCCGTGGCCACGATCTTCTCCACGATCGGCGACGACGACCTGACGCTGGTGCCGAAGATGACCTCGGCCCTCACCTGGATGGCGCCGGGCCTGCTGGGCTTCGCGGCCCTCTTCCACGCCTCACGCTCCCTGTACGCGCTCGAACGCGGCCGGGCGGCCGTCATCGCCAACTCGGTCGGCTGGGGCGTCATGGCGGTGGCGGTCGTCGTGCTCGTCGGGCAGGACATCCCCTCCGACGGTCCTGCCGGCACGCTCGCGGGCATCGGGGCGGGGAGCAGCCTCGGGATGTTCGTCGGCGGCACCGTCGCCCTCGTCGCGCTGGGCCGGGCCGCGGGCTGGGCGGCGCTGCGAGGGGTCCCGCGGTCGACGGTCGTCCTTGTGGGCTCCGGCGTCGTCGGCGCGCTCGTGGGCCGGTGGGTGGCGAACGCCGTCCAGGCGGTCGGCGGGGACGGCAGCCTGACGGCGCTCGGCGCGGCCGCCGGCGGGGCGATCGTCGCCACCGTGGTCGTCGGCGTCGGCCTGCTGGGGCTCGATCGGGGCGTCGTGCGGTACGTGCTGCAGGTCGAGCGGGAGCCCATCCCGGCGGTCGCGAACCGTCCCGAGGTGCCGGACCTGCCCGACGTGTCCTGACTCACCCAGCGTGGCGGGTCAAGATCCGGTGAGGGTCGGGTAGGCTGGAATCCCGTGACAGAGCGCGCGCATCGACTCTCCGGGCGGTCGGAATCCACGACCCGGCACATCTTCGTCACCGGGGGTGTTGCCTCCTCCCTCGGTAAGGGTCTGACGGCCAGCAGCCTCGGTCGACTCCTCCGCTCCCGTGGCCTGAGGGTCACGATGCAAAAGCTGGATCCGTACCTGAACGTCGATCCCGGCACCATGAACCCGTTCCAGCACGGCGAGGTCTTCGTCACCGAGGACGGCGCCGAGACCGACCTGGATGTCGGCCACTACGAGCGCTTCCTCGACGTGAACCTGGTCGGCTCCGCGAACGTGACCACCGGTGGGGTGTACTCGCAGGTCATCGCCAAGGAGCGCCGCGGCGAGTACCTCGGCGACACGGTGCAGGTGATCCCGCACATCACCGACGAGATCAAGTCACGCATGCGGTCGCAGGCGGACGACGACGTCGACGTGATCATCACCGAGATCGGTGGCACGGTCGGCGACATCGAGTCGCTCCCGTTCCTCGAGGCCGCCCGTCAGGTGCGCCACGACCTCGGCCGCGCCAACGTCTTCTTCCTGCACGTCTCGCTGGTCCCCTACATCGGCCCGTCGGGCGAGCTCAAGACGAAGCCGACGCAGCACTCGGTGGCCGCTCTGCGCAGCATCGGCATCCAGCCCGACGCGATCGTCCTGCGCGCCGACCGCGACGTGCCCGAGGCCACCAAGCGCAAGATCGCGCTCATGTGCGACGTCGACGTCGAGGGCGTCGTCACTGCCAAGGACGCCCCGAGCATCTACGACATCCCGCGCGTGCTGCACTCCGAGGGCCTGGACGCGTACGTCGTGCAGCGCCTCGCCCTGCCGTTCCGCGACGTCGAGTGGAAGGGCTGGGACGAGCTGCTGCGGCGCGTCCACGAGCCCGCGCACCGGGTCGAGGTCGCGCTCGTCGGCAAGTACATCGACCTGCCCGACGCCTACCTGTCCGTGACGGAGGCGCTGCGTGCGGGCGGGTTCCACCACGACACCAAGGTGGTCATTCGCTGGGTCCGGTCGGACGACTGCCAGACGCCCGAGGGTGCCCGGCTGGCGCTCGAGGGTGTGGACGCGGTCCTCGTCCCCGGCGGGTTCGGCGTGCGGGGGATCGAGGGCAAGCTCGGCGCCCTGCGCTGGTCGCGCGAGAACCTCGTCCCGACGCTCGGCATCTGCCTCGGCCTGCAGTGCATGGTCATCGAGTACTCGCGCACGGTCCTCGGGCTCGACGGCGCCTCGTCCTCGGAGTTCGACGACGACCCCGCCCACCCGGTCATCGCGACCATGGCCGAGCAGCACGCGTTCGTCAGCGGCGGCGGCGACCTGGGCGGCACCATGCGTCTGGGTGCCTACGACGCCCTCCTGACGCCCGGCTCGGTGGTCGCCGACACCTACGGCGCGCACAAGGTGTCCGAGCGGCACCGCCACCGCTACGAGGTGAACAACTCCTACCGCGACAAGCTCGAGGAGGCCGGCCTGGTGATCTCGGGCGTCTCGCCCGACACCTCGCTGGTGGAGTTCGTCGAGCTGCCGCGCGAGGTGCACCCGTACTACGTGGCCACGCAGGCGCACCCGGAGTTCAAGTCGCGTCCGACGCGAGCGCACCCGCTGTTCGCCGGACTGATCGGTGCCGCCCTGGCGCTGCGCGGCGACGAGTCCTGATGCCCCTGGAGGACCGGCCGCTGCACGACGTCGTCGCGCCGCGGCCGGTGATCGAGCACCGGCGGATCCACACCGGCAAGGTCTTCGACCTCGACCGTGACGTGGTGGACCTGGGGGAGACCCAGGTCCTGCGCGAGTACATCGCGCACCCGGGTGCGGTCGCGGTCATCGCGCTCGACGACGACGACCGCGTGCTGCTGCTCTCGCAGTACCGGCACCCCGTGCGGTCGGTGCTCTGGGAGCCGCCCGCGGGTCTTCGGGACGTGCCCGACGAGCTCCTGGTGGTCGCCGCCGCGCGGGAGCTCGCGGAGAAGGCGGACCTGCGGGCTGCGTCCTGGTGGCGGCTGGTGGACTTCTACACGACGCCGGGCGGCTCGAACGAGCGGATCCTCGTGTTCCTGGCCCGGGACCTGTCGCCCGTCCCGGAGTCGGAGCGCTACGTGCGCACCGACGAGGAGGCGAGCATGGTGCCGGCGTGGATCCCGCTCGACGAGGCCGTGGACGGCGCCTTCGGTGGCCGCCTGCACAGCCCGACGACGGTCGTCGGCGTCCTGGCCGCGGCCGCCGCCCGAGCGCGTGGCTGGTCCACGCTCGAGCGCGTCTCCTGGCCCGCAGACGGGACGCACGTCCTCGACTGAGTCGCGGCGGAACCTCCGGTCCGCATCGCACGACGCCGCCCGCCCTCGGTCGAGAGGCGGGCGGCGTCGTCGTTGCGGGCGGCGTCAGCGGCTCGTGGACCGCCGGTACTGCAGGTTCGCCAGCGGCACGAAGACGACCAGGAAGATCCCGATCCAGATCAGCGTGTAGGTGACCGGGTTCTGCAGGGACCACTGGGTGGGCTCGGGCACCTCGGGCGGGATGTTGCCGAAGAGCTCGCGGGCCGCCTGCGTCACTGTCGAGACGGGGTTCCAGGCCGCGATCGTCTGCAGGACGGGCGGCAGGGTGTCCAGCGGGACGAAAGTGTTCGCGATGAAGGTGAGCGGGAAGATCACGACGAACGCGGCGTTGTTGAGCACCTCGGGGCTCGGCACGAGCATGCCGATCCACGCCATGATCCAGGAGATCGAGTAGGCGAAGGCGAGCAGCAGGGCGAACCCGCCGAGGGCCTCGGCCGGGTTGGTGTGGATGCGCCAGCCCACGAGCAGACCGGTCAGCGACATCACGATCAGCACCAGCACGTTGTTGAGCACGTCGGAGACCGTGCGCCCGGTGAGGACCGCGGACGGCGCCATCGGGAGCGACCGGAAGCGGTCGATGATCCCCTTCTTGACGTCGTCGGCCAGGCCCGCGCCCGTGATCGTCGCACCGAAGATGACGGTCTGCGCGAAGATCCCGGCCATCAGGAACTCGCGGTAGGCCTTGCCGTCGCCGCTCTGGTCGATCGCGCCGCCGAAGACGAACGAGAACAGCAGGACGAACATGATCGGCTGGATCGTGGTGAAGACGAGCAGGTCGGGGACGCGCTTGATCTTGATGAGGTTCCGCTTGGCGACGACGGCCGCGTCCGCGAACACGTAGGGGAGGCTCATGCGCGGGCACCTTCCTTCTTCTTGGCGGACGCCTGGGCTTCCGGGTCTTCCTCGTCGACCGTGGCGTGGCCGGTGAGCGAGAGGAACACGTCGTCGAGGGTCGGGCGGCGCAGGCCGACGTCGTCGAGACCGATGTCAGCGCCGTCGAGCAGCCGCAGCGCCTCGGTGAGCACGCTCGCGCCACCCGTGATGGGCATGACGAGCTGCCGGCTGCGCTCGTCCAGCACGGGCGTGCCGACGCCGTGCGGCTCGAGCAGCCTGCCCGCATCGCCCAGCCGGGAGACGTCCTTCACGGTGAGCTCGAGCCGTTCGCCGCCGACCTGCGTCTTGAGCTGGTCGGAGGTGCCCTGGGCGATGATCCTGCCGTGGTCGATGACGACGATCTCGTCGGCCAGCAGGTCGGCCTCCTCGAGGTACTGCGTGGTGAGCAGGAGCGTGGTGCCCCCGGCGACGAGGCCTTGGATGACCTCCCACATGTCCGTGCGGCCGCGCGGGTCGAGCCCGGTGGTCGGTTCGTCGAGGAACAGGACGGGCGGGTCGGCGACGAGCGCTCCGGCGAGGTCGAGTCGCCGGCGCATGCCCCCGGAGTAGGTCTTGCTCGGCCGGTCGCCGGCGTCCTCGAGGCGGAACGCGGCCAGGAGCTCGCGCGCCCGCTCTCGGGACTTCTTGGGGCTCAGGTGGTAGAGCCGGCCGATCATGTCGAGGTTCTCGTAGCCGGTCAGGTACTCGTCGACGGCGGCGTACTGGCCCGACAGGCCGATGCGCTTGCGCACCGCGCGGGGGTTCGCGATCACGTCGACGCCCGCGACCTCGGCCGAGCCGGAGTCGGGCTTCAGAAGGGTGCTGAGCACCCGGACGATCGTGGTCTTGCCTGCGCCGTTGGGACCGAGCAGGCCCAGGACGGTGCCCTGGGGGACGGTGAGATCGACTCCGTCCAGCGCTCGGACGGTGCCGTACGTCTTGACGAGACCACGTGCGGTGATTGCCGGTGCGGTGCTGGCTTGGTCCATGACAACGAGGCTAGGGGTGACCTCCGACACACACCCGACAATTCCGGCGGGCAACCCAGCTACGGAGCGGTCGCCGTCTGCTCCACCGCGCCGACGGGCACCTCGAGCGTTCCCCGGGTCCGCGTCGACCAGACGAAGGACGCGACGCCGGCGGTGAGGAGCGCCGCGCCGAGCATGTGCAGGTTGACCAGGCCGATCGGCAGGCCGGTGAACAGCTGCACGTACCCGATCAGGCCTTGCGCCAGCGTCAGCGCGAGCAGCAGCAGCGCGGTCCGCCAGAGGCGGCCGGAGGCGCCCGCCCGCCGGAGGCGGACGACGATCACGACCAGCACCGCCAGGAAGGCCCACACGGCGGCTGCGTGGAGCTTGGCCATCAGCCAGGGGTCGACGGCGAACCGGTACCCGACGTTCTCGTCTCCCGAGTGCGGCCCGGCGCCGGTCACCACGACCCCGAGCGTCAGGACCGCGGCGAGCAGGGCGACCAGCACCCGCACGAGCACGCGGTCCGTCCCCCCGACCAGCGACACCGAGGGCCCGTCGCCCTCCCGGAACCGGAGCATCAGCCACGTCGACAGCGCGACGAGCGTCATCGAGATCAGCAGGTGGATCCCGACGAAGGCCGGGTTCAGGTCGAAGATGACGATGATCCCGCCCAGCACCGCCTGGGCCATGACCAGGAAGAACGGTGCCGTGGCGAGCCAGCGGTAGGAGGTGGGACGGCGGCGGTCCGACGCGACGAGCAGCACGACCAGGACCGCGATGACGAGCAGGACGCCCGTGAGCGTGCGGTTGCCGAACTCGATGAGCGGATTGATCGACATGGCCGCGTGGACCTGCGGCGTGAAGTGCCCGGGCTCGCACTGCGGCCACGTCGAGCAGCCCAGTCCGGACCCGGTGAGACGCACCGCCCCGCCGGTCACGACGATGCCGATCTGGGCGACGAGGTTGGCGACGACGACCGGCCAGCCGACCCGCACGCGCAGGCGGTCGAGGACGTCGAGGACGGGGGACAGGCTCACGCGACCAGCCTAAGGTCCGGCGGGTCGGCGCCCCGCCGGCGGGCCGGCGAGACGCGTCACATCAGTGCCAGCGGAACAGGCGCGACGCGCCCCAGCCCAGCGCCGCGGTCCAGCCGACGAGCACGACGACCGACCACGCGGGCAGGGAGCCGTGCCAGAGCGTCTCGCGCATCGCGTCGCCGAGGGCTCCGGACGGCAGCAGCAGGGCGACGTGGGCCATCGGACCGGGCAGCCGGTCGGCCGGCACGATGACGCCGCCCGCGACGGCGAGCAGGAGGAGCAGCAGGTTGGCCACGGCGAGCACGGCCTCGGCACGCAGGGTGCCCGCGACGAGGAGGGCGAGCGACGTGAACGCCGCGGTGCCCAGGACCAGGGCGACGACCGCGAGCAGCAGGCCAGCCGCGTTCGGGTGCCAGCCGAGCAGCAGGGCGGTCGTCGCGATCACGACGACCTGCACGACCTCGACCGCCAGGACCCCGAGGATCTTGCCCGTGAGCAGGCCGCCACGGCCCAGCGGCGTCGTCGACAGGAGGCGGAGCACGCCGTTGCGGCGGTCGAACGCCGAGGCGATCGCCTGCGACGTGAACGACGAGGTCATGATCGCCAGGGCGAGCACGCCGGGCGTGAAGAAGTCGATGCGGCTCATGCCGTCGGTGTCGACCGAGATGCCGGTCGCCTTGGTCAGCCCGACCAGGACCAGCACGGGCACGATGATCGTGACGAGCAGCTGCTCGCCGTTGCGCAGGATCGCGCGAGCCTCGAACGCGGTCTGGGCGAGGACCCGGCGGGATGCCGGTGCCGCGGTGGCGCTCATCGCAGGCTCCGTCCCGTGAGGTCGAGGAACACGTCCTCGAGCGTCCGCCGGCCGACGGTCAACCGGGTCACCAGCGCACCCTCGTTCGCGAGCCAGGCGGTGAGCGTCGCGACGGTGGAGGGCTCGACGTTGCCGACCACCGTGTACGACCCCGGCGTCGGCTCGGTGACGGCCAGGCCCAGCACGTCACCCAGCGGAAGGCCGGGCGTCGACTCGAACCGGAGCGTCCGGTCGTCCGCGGAGGAGACGAGCGACGCCACGGTCCCGGCCGCGATGACCGACCCGTGGTCGATGACCACGACGTGGTCGGCCAGGTCCTCGGCCTCGTCCATGAGGTGCGTGGTCAGCACGACGGCGACGCCCTCGTCGCGAAGCTCGCGGACGAGGTCCCAGACGGCGAGCCGGGACTGCGGGTCCATCCCCGCGCTGGGCTCGTCGAGAAAGACGAGATCGGGCTTGCCGACGACCGCCGCGGCGAGCGCGAGCCGCTGGCGCTGGCCACCCGACAGCCGGCGAACGGTGGTCCCGGCGAACGCGTCGAGGCCGAGGCGCTCGCTCAGCTCGCCGACGTCGCGAGGCTGCGCGTACATCGTCGCGACGTGGGTGAGCATGTCCCGCGCCTTGATCGCGCTGGGCAGGCCGCCGTCCTGGAGCATCACCCCGACCCGAGGCCGCAGCGCACGGGCGTCGGCGATCGGGTCGAGGCCCAGCACCCGGACCGTGCCCTCGTCGGGCTGGCGCAGCCCTTCGCAGCACTCGATGGTGGTCGTCTTGCCGGCGCCGTTCGGGCCGAGGACCGCGGTCACCTGGCCCGGCAGCGCGACGAGGTCGATCCCGTCGACCACGGCACGTGAGCCGTAGCGCTTGACGAGCCCGGAGATCTCGAGCGCGGGGGAGTCGGGCACGAGGGGAAAGTCTAGGTGGGGGTGCTCGCGTGGACCTCGTGCGGTCCGTCACACCCACCCGAGCGAAGGGTCTCCTTGCTTGCAAGGATGGATATTGACAACAAGGATGTTGCCAATATCAGGCGCACTCCCACGAGTGCGCCGAACCGTCCTGAGGAGGTGTCATGAGCGCGATGCTGCCCGTCGAGCACACGGACACCTCGGACGCCGGGACGCGCCAGCGGGTCCTCCAGCTGATCGCGTCCACGGGCCCCGTCTCGGCGGCCGAGCTCGCCGCTCAGCTCGACCTCGCACCGGCCGGCATCCGCCGGCACCTGGGCGTGCTCGAGGACAGTGACCAGGTCGCGGTGCACGAGTCCGGCTCGGGTTCGGCACCGAAGGGTCGCGGTCGTCCCGCCCGCCGCTACGTCGTCACGGCGCACGGTCAGGCGGCGCTCTCGCACCGCTACTCCGACCTGGCGACGCAGGCGCTGCGCTTCCTCGCCGAGACCGCCGGGCCGCAGGCCGTGCAGGGCTTCGCCGAGCTGCGCGTCCGCGAGCTCGAGGAGCGTCACGGCGCCGCCGTCCAGGCGGCCGGCGACGACGTCGCCGCACGAGTCCGTGCCCTCGCCGACGGCCTTGCCGCCGACGGGTACGCCGCCTCCGCCCGACCGGCACCGGGTGGCACCGCGATGCAGCTCTGCCAGGGGCACTGCCCCGTGCAGGACGTCGCCCACGAGTTCCCCCAGCTGTGCGAGGCCGAGGCCCGGGCGTTCTCCCGGATGCTCGGCGTGCACGTGCAGCGCCTCGCGACGCTGGCCGGCGGCGGTCACGTCTGCACCACCCACATACCCGTCTCGATCTCAGCCCCCCACCAGACCGTGCTCTCCGTGGAAGGACACCCAGCATGAGTGCACAGACCGACAGCTCGTCTGCCGCCGCTGCGCCGCAGATGACCCAGGACGAGGCCATCGCCTCCATCGGGAACTACAACTACGGCTGGCACGACGCCGACACCGCCGGCTCGGTGGCCACGCGTGGCCTCTCCGAGGCGAAGGTGCGGGAGATCTCCGCGCTCAAGAACGAGCCCGAGTGGATGCTCAAGACGCGCCTGAAGTCGCTGCGCCTGTTCGACAAGAAGCCCATGCCCTGGTGGGGCTCGGACCTGTCGGGCATCGACTTCGACAACATCAAGTACTTCGTGCGCTCCACCGAGAAGCAGGCCACCAGCTGGGAGGACCTGCCCGACGACATCAAGAGCACCTACGACCGCCTGGGCATCCCGGAGGCCGAGAAGCAGCGCCTCGTCGCCGGCGTCGCCGCGCAGTACGAGTCCGAGGTCGTCTACCACCAGATCCAGGAGTCGCTCGAGGAGCAGGGCGTCATCTTCCTCGACACCGACACCGCGCTGCGCGAGCACCCGGAGATCTTCGAGCAGTACTTCGGCTCGGTCATCCCGCCCGGGGACAACAAGTTCGCGTCGCTCAACACGGCCGTCTGGTCGGGCGGCTCGTTCGTCTACGTCCCGCCGGGCGTGCACGTCGAGATCCCGCTGCAGGCCTACTTCCGCATCAACACGGAGAACATGGGCCAGTTCGAGCGGACGCTGATCATCGCCGACGAGGGCTCGTACGTGCACTACGTCGAGGGTTGTACCGCGCCGGTGTACTCGAGCGACTCGCTGCACTCCGCGGTCGTCGAGATCATCGTCAAGAAGAACGCCCGCGTGCGGTACACGACCATCCAGAACTGGTCGAACAACGTGTACAACCTGGTCACCAAGCGGGCGACCGCGGCCGAGGGCGCCACCATGGAGTGGGTCGACGGCAACATCGGCTCCAAGGTGACCATGAAGTACCCGGCCATCTACCTCATGGGCGAGCACGCCCGCGGCGAGACCCTGTCGATCGCGTTCGCCGGTGCCGGCCAGCACCAGGACGCGGGCGCCAAGATGGTGCACGCCGCGCCGTACACCTCGAGCTCGATCGTCTCCAAGTCGGTCGCGCGCGGCGGTGGCCGCACGTCGTACCGCGGTCTGGTGCAGGTGCTCGAGGGCGCCCACCACTCCGCGTCGAACGTGCTCTGCGACGCATTGCTGGTCGACCAGATCTCCCGGTCCGACACCTATCCGTACGTCGACGTCCGCGAGGACGACGTGTCGATGGGCCACGAGGCGACCGTGTCGCGCGTGAGCGAGGACCAGCTGTTCTACCTGATGTCCCGAGGCATGCCCGAGACCGAGGCCATGGCCATGATCGTGCGCGGGTTCGTCGAGCCCATCGCGCGCGAGCTGCCGATGGAGTACGCCCTCGAGCTGAACCGCCTCATCGAGCTGCAGATGGAAGGGGCCGTCGGCTGATGACGACCGCAACAGACTCCCTGTCGACCGATCATTCGAAGGCGGTCGCCGACGGGAGCCACACCCACGGCGTCGGCGGGACCCCCGAGTCCTCCCGCGCGTCGCGGCCGACGTCGTTCGACGTCGCCGACTTCCCCGTGCCCAACGGGCGCGAGGAGGAGTGGCGCTTCTCGCCGATCGACCGGCTCGCGCCGCTGTTCGCCGGAGCGACCGACGGCGTCCTGACGGGCCACGGCGTGCTGACGACGGTCGTCGAGGCGCCCGAGGTGACGGTCGAGATCGTGGACCGCGGCGACGCCCGCCTGGGCACCGCCGGCGAGCCCGGGGACCGGACCGCCGCCGTCGCGTGGGCCTCCTACCCGCGGGCGACCGTCGTGACGATCCCCAAGGAGGCCGTCGCCTCCGAGGTGACGTCCATCCGGGTCGAGGGCGTCGAAGGTGGCTCCCAGGCGCTCGAGCCGAGCGCCACGCACCTGCTCGTGCACGCCGAGGCGCTGTCGCAGGCCGTCGTCGTCATCGACCACGTCGGGCACGCCGCGCTCACCGAGACGGTCGAGATCGTCGCCGACGAGGGTGCGCACCTGACCGTCGTCTCCGTGCACGACTGGGCCGACGGTTCCGTGCACGCCACGAGCCACCGGCTGCGCATCGGCCGCGACGCCACGGTCAAGCACATCGCGGTCACGCTCGGCGGCGACGTCGTGCGCATCACGCCGGACGCCGAGTTCGTCGGCGAGGGCGCGAACGTCAAGATGCTCGGCCTGTACTTCGCCGACGCCGGCCAGCACCAGGAGCAGCGTCTCTTCGTCGACCACGCGGTTCCCAACTGCGTCTCGCGCGTGACCTACAAGGGCGCGCTGCAGGGCGAGGGCGCGCACACGGTCTGGGTCGGCGACGTGCTCATCCGGGCGGCCGCCGAGGGCACCGACACGTACGAGCTCAACCGCAACCTGGTCCTGTCCGACGGCGCCCGCGCCGACTCGGTGCCGAACCTCGAGATCGAGACCGGTCTCATCGAGGGCGCCGGCCACGCCAGCGCGACCGGCCGGTTCGACGACGAGCAGCTGTTCTACCTGCGCGCCCGCGGCATCCCCGAGACCGACGCGCGTCGCCTCGTCGTCCGCGGCTTCTTCGCGGAGCTCATCCACGAGATCGGCGTGGCCTCCATCGAGGAGCGCCTCCTCGGGGCGATCGAGCGCGAGCTCGAGAAGTCGATGAGCGTCCTGGACGGCACGTCCGACGCCCACGTCGAGGGTTCCGAGGTGGGCCTGACGACGGAGGGTGCATGAGCGCCCAGCTGGCCTGCTACGACGAGGACGTGCCCGTCGAGGGCACGTTCCGAGTCGAGCTCGAGGGCGAGCGCGGTCCCGTCGAGGTCGCGCTGGTGCGTGACGAGGACGGCGAGCTGCACGCCATCTCCGACATCTGCTCCCACGGTGCCGTCTCGCTGTCGGACGGGGAGGTGGAGGGCTGCACGATCGAGTGCTGGCTCCACGGCTCCCGCTTCGACCTGCGCACCGGCAAGCCCACCGGCCCGCCCGCCGTGCGCGCCGTCCCTGTCTACCCCGTGACCGTCGACGGCCAGCGCGTGCTGGTCGACGTCGATTCACCTCTTTAACTGCCTGCCCCAGCCCCGAATCGAAGGAACACCGCATGTCCACCCTGGAGATCCGCGACCTGCACGTCAGCGTCGAGACGAAGGAGGGCCCGAAGGCCATCCTGCGCGGCGTCGACCTGACCGTCGCCAGCGGCGAGACGCACGCCATCATGGGCCCGAACGGCTCCGGCAAGTCGACGCTGGCCTACTCGCTCGCCGGCCACCCGAAGTACCACGTCACCAGCGGAACCGTGACGCTCGACGGCGAGGACGTCCTCGCGCTGTCGGTCGACGCCCGCGCCCGCGCCGGCCTCTTCCTCGCCATGCAGTACCCGGTCGAGGTGCCCGGCGTCAGCGTGTCCAACTTCCTGCGCACCGCCAAGACCGCGATCGACGGCCAGGCGCCGCCGCTGCGCACCTGGGTCAAGGACGTGCGCAAGGCGATGGACGACCTGCGCATGGACCCGGCGTTCGCCGAGCGCTCCGTCAACGAGGGGTTCTCCGGTGGCGAGAAGAAGCGCCACGAGATCCTGCAGATGGAGCTTCTCAAGCCGAAGTTCGCGATCCTCGACGAGACCGACTCCGGCCTCGACGTCGACGCGCTGCGCGTCGTCTCCGAGGGCGTGAACCGCGTGAAGGAGAACCCGGACGTCGGTGTCCTGCTGATCACGCACTACACGCGGATCCTGCGCTACATCACGCCCGACTTCGTGCACGTCTTCGTCGACGGCAAGGTCGCCGAGGAGGGCGGGCCCGAGCTGGCCGACCGCCTCGAGAACGAGGGCTACGACCGCTTCCTGTCGACCGCGACCGTTCTCTGAGGAAGCCGAGACGATGACCAGCACCCTCGAGGTCCCGGCCCGGACGCTCGCCGCGTCCGAGCTGGCCGCCGTGCGCGCGGACTTCCCGCTGCTCGCGCGGACGCTGCGCGGCGGTCGCCCGCTGGTGTACCTCGACTCGGGCGCCACCTCGCAGAAGCCCGAGGTCGTGCTCGACGCCGAGCAGGACTTCTACATCCAGCGCAACGCCGCCGTGCACCGCGGCGCGCACCAGCTGGCGGAGGAAGCCACCGAGGCGTTCGAGGACGCGCGGAACCGCGTCGCGTCGTTCGTCGGCGTCTCGCCGGGGTCGTTGGTCTGGACGTCGAACGCGACCGCGGGGATCAATCTGGTCGCGTACGCGATGTCCAACGCGTCGTTGGGACGCGGGGGAGAGGCGGCCCGCCGGCTCGCCCTCGGTCCCGGCGACGAGATCGTCGTGACGGAGGCCGAGCACCACGCGAACCTCGTCCCGTGGCAGGAGCTCGCGGCCCGCACGGGCGCGACGCTGAAGTGGATCGGGGTCGACGACGACGGGCGCATCCGGGTCGACGAGCTCGACACGGTCGTGACGTCGCGGACCAAGGTCATCGCCTTCACGCACGCCTCGAACGTGACCGGTGCGATCACGCCGGTCGCCCCGTTCGTCGCCAAGGCCCGTGAGGTCGGGGCCCTGACGGTGCTCGACGCGTGCCAGTCCGTTCCGCACCTGCCCGTGGACCTCACGGCGCTGGGCGTCGACTTCGCCGCGTTCTCCGGGCACAAGATGCTCGGACCCACGGGCGTCGGCGCGCTCTACGGCCGGCGCGAGCTGCTCGAGGCGATGCCCCCGGTCACCACCGGCGGCTCGATGGTCGAGGTCGTGACCATGGAGAAGACCACCTACGCGCCGCCGCCGCAGCGGTTCGAGGCCGGCACGCAGATGGTGTCGCAGGCGATCGGGATGGGCGCCGCGGCGTCCTACCTCGGTGAGCTGGGCATGGACGCGGTCGCCGCGCACGAGCACCACCTGGCCGGGCTGCTGCTCGATGCGGTCGCCTCGGTGCCGGGCGTGCGCGTGATCGGTCCGACCGACACCCGCGACCGCCTGGCGACCGTCTCGTTCGTCGTCGACGGCGTGCACGCCCACGACGTGGGCCAGGTGCTCGACGACGCCGGCGTGGCCGTGCGGGTGGGTCACCACTGCGCCCAGCCCCTGCACCGCCGGTTCGGCGTAGCGTCGACGTCGCGGGCCAGCGCCGCCGTCTACACGACGGACGACGAGATCGACGTCTTCCGGGAAGCACTGGCGGGGGTCCGGGCGTTCTTCGGTCTGGAGGTGTCATGAGTTCCTCGATGGAGCAGCTGTACCAGCAGGTCATCCTCGACCACGCCAAGTTCCCCCACGGCCGCGGCCTCGGGCTCGCCGGTGCCCATGTCGGTGAGTCGCACCAGGTCAACCCGACGTGCGGCGACGAGGTCACCCTCCAGGTCGACCTCGAGGACGGCATCGTGCGCGACGTCCGCTGGGAGGGCCAGGGCTGCAGCATCTCGCAGGCTTCGGTCTCGGTCCTGCACGACCTGGTCGTCGGCAACGACCTCGCCACGGTCGACCAGATCGGCGGCACCTTCCGCGAGCTGATGTCGGCCCGCGGCAACGGCCTGGACGACGAGTCCGCCGAGGACTCCCTCGGCGACGCGACCGCCTTCACCGGGGTGGCCAAGTACCCCGCCCGCATCAAGTGCGCGCTGCTCGGCTGGTCCGCGCTGACCGACGCACTCATCAAGACCGGCGCCCGTCCCACGGAGGACTCATGACCATCCAGCCATCTCCCACCACAGTGGCCGACGTCGAGGAAGCCCTGCGCGACGTCATCGACCCCGAGCTCGGCATCAACGTCGTCGACCTCGGCCTGATCTACGGCGTCGTCATCGACCAGACGAACACGGCGATCATCGACATGACCCTCACGTCCGCGGCCTGCCCGCTGACCGACGTCATCGAGGACCAGTCCGCGACCGCGCTCGACGGCATCGTCGACGGCTTCCGCATCAACTGGGTCTGGATGCCGCCGTGGGGCCCCGAGAAGATCACGCCCGACGGGCGCGAGCAGATGCGGGCGCTCGGCTTCAACATCTGACGAGCGACCCGGACTCCTGGAGGCAGCCCGATGCCCGACGACCAGCTGCCCCCGCCGACCCGGGGGATCGAGGTCGAGGAGCTGGCCTCCGTCGACCTCGGCCCCGAGCTCCCGGGCATGGAGGGACGCCGGCTCCGGATGCGGAAGGTGACGATCGCGCCCGGAGGGGTGTTCGGTCCCGTGCACGACCACGTGGGCCGGCCGGGCATGGTCTACGTGCTCGAGGGAACGGTCACCGACCATCGGGACGGCACGTCGACGGACTACGGTCCGGGACCGGGCTGGGCGGAGGACCGGGGCACGGTCCACTGGCTCGAGAACCGGGGAACCGTCCCGGCGGTGGAGATCTCGGTCGACATCGTCGGGCAGGCGTGAGTCAGACGGTCGTGACCATCACGCAGTTGCCCTTGCCCTTGGGCCGTTGGTACGCGAAGCCGGCCTCCTCGAAGAGCGTGCGCGTGCCGTTGTAGAGGAAGGACGCCGACTTCTTCGCGCCGCCGGTGTCGTGGGGGTAGGCCTCGACGATGCCGCCGCCCGCCGCGGCGATGAGGTCGAGCGCGCCCTGCAGGGCGATGCGGGACACCCCTCGTCGCCGGTAGTCCCGGTCGACGAAGAAGCAGGTGATCCGGAAGTCGGGCKCGCGCTCGAGCCCGGCGAGGTAGTCCTTGCGGTGCTGGACGTTCGGGAGCTCGCCGGGGGTCCCGTACTCGGCCCAGGCGACCGCCGCGTCGCCGTCGAAGACGAGCGCAGCGTGCGCCCGCCCCTCGACGACCAGCTGGTGCTTCATCAGGCGACTGCCCTCGGCACCCGGTGCCCGGTCGGGGAGGCTCGGGTGGAAGTACGTGCACCAGCACCCGCCCCAGACACCGTTGTGCTTCTCGGCGAGCCGCGCGAACGCGTCCCAGGTGTCCGGGGTCAGCGCCCGGACGTCGTAGTCGTCCATCGGAGCCTCACAGGGTGTCGGCGGCGAACGTGTCGCACGCCTCCAGGGTGCCCTGCTCGTAGCCGGTTGTGAACCAGCGCTCGCGCTGCTCGCTCGTACCGTGCGTGAACGCGTCGGGGTTCACGTCCCCGCCGCCCCGCTTCTGGATGTGGTCGTCGCCGACCGCGGCGGCGGCGTTCAGCGCGTTCTGCAGCTGCTCCTGCGTGATCGGGTTCAGGAACGGCTTGCCGGTGTCGGGGTCGAGCGTCTCGGTCGCGTCGCCCACCCACATGCCCGCGTAGCAGTCGGCCTGCAGCTCGGTGCGCACCGAGTCGGAGTCCGCGCCGGTGCCCTGCCGGTCCGCCTGGTCCATCACGCCGGTGATCGTCTGGATGTGGTGGCCGTACTCGTGGGCGGTCACGTACATCTCGGCCAGCGGGCCGTCCTGCGCGCCCAGCTGCGACTCGAGGTCGTCGTAGAAGCTCACGTCGAGGTAGATCGTCTTGTCGGGCGGGCAGTAGAACGGGCCGCTCGCGCTGGAGGCGTTGCCGCAGCCGGTGCTCACGGACTGCGAGAACGAGGTGACCCCGGGCTGGGTGAACTGGTTCGGCACGGCGGCCGCCCAGTAGACGTCGAGCGACTCGATCGTCCCCTCGAGCCGGCACTCGCGGTCGGTGTTCGCCTCGGCCGCGGTGCACGCCTCGAGGGTGCTCTCGGCCTGCTGACCACCGCCACCGGCACCGCCGGCCACCTGGTTCACGACGTTGGCGAGCTCGCTGTTGCCCGTGGCCTGCAGGATCAGGACGAGCGCGACCACCGCGATCCCGCCGATCCCACCACCGACGGCGATGCCGCCCTTGCCGGGACCGCGCTTGCGGACGCGGCCCGCGTCGAAGTTGCCACCCTCCTGGAACGTCATGCTCGCAACGTAGCGGCCGGAGCGGCGGACCGCTCCTCAGCTGCGCAGCGGGCGGCCGGTCGAGTCGTGCGCCCAGGACGACCCGGGCGAGCCGACGAGGTAGAGGATCCCCTCGATGAAGCCCCAGACCCACACCACGACCCACAGGATCCCGAACGTGACGATCCCGCCGACGACGCCGACCAGCAGCATGGTCAGCCCGATGCCGGTGTACCCCAGGTAGAAGCGGTGGATGCCGAACCCGCCCAGGAAGATGCCGAGCAGGCCCGCGACGACCTTCGACTTCGCCTGAGGGTCGTAGGGGTACAGGCCCGGCGGCGGGTACCCCGGCTGCCCGTACGGCGGGGGCGGGTACTGGCCCTGCGCGTAGGGCGGCGGCGGGTTCGCACCCGGCTGGCCGTACGGGGCGGGCGGCGGCGGGTACTGCCCCTGCGGCGGCGTGCCGTACGGCGGGGGTGTCTCGGGGGACGGTTCCGTGGGCTCGCTCATCCGACTCGCTCCGGTCTGCTCGTTCTGGGCAGGAATCTACGACGACGTTATCGCAGGTGGGGCGGCCGATCAGTCCTCGCCCAGACCTCGTGCGGCGAGCGCGTCGCCGGTGGCGCGGGCGTGGGCGACCATCCGCACGGCCGCGGGCACCAGCACCGCCCGGGGGTTGCGCTCCAGGCCGCGGGCCCGGGCCGCGTCGCGTGTCTCCGACGTCGTGCGCACCAGGACGGGGATGGTCCGCAGGAACAGGCCGACGGTGAGCCCGAACAGCTCGGGGGACAGGCCCACGTGCCGCAGGGGCCGCGCCATCCGCGCGAGCACGTCCAGCAGCGTGTCGGCGCGGGTGGTCGCCGTGAGCAGTGTGCCGACGAGCACGAGCGCGACGAGGTCGACCGCGACCTCGATCGCCGTCGCCCAGCCCCGGGCCCACCACTGGTACGCGCCGATCATCGCGGCGATCACGAGCGTGGGCACCAGACCGCGGGTGGTCCGGTGCCAGGGGACGCGGGAGACGACCTGCAGGAGCAGCGCGACGCCCAGCGCGACGAGCGCCGATACCGGGCCGTGCGCGAGGACGACCGCGAGCGCGAACAGGGCGAGCAGGAGCAGCTTGAGGCCGGCGGGAGCACGGTGCAGCACGCTCGTACCCGGGTGGTAGAGACCGAGGGGTCCGGTCCAGGGCGGGCGCAGGGGGCCGCTCACGGGTGGCCCACCGTCATGAGCTCCCGGTAGAACCGGACCGCAGCGGCGGGCTCGCCGTCGAACGCGACCTCGCCCTCCTCGACCACCAGCACCCGGTCCGCCTGCAGCGCGGCGTCGAGGTCGTGCGTGACGACGACGACCTGCTGGTCGAGTCCTGCGAGCAGCTCGTCGACGACGCGGCGCCACCGCAGGTCGAGCAGCGTGGTCGGCTCGTCGCACACGAGGATCTCGGGCTCGGTGGCGAGCACCGACGCGAGGGCGAGCAGCTGGCGCTGGCCACCCGACAGCGAGTGGACCGGGACCTCGGCACGGTCCGCCAGGCCGAACCGCGCGAGCGCCTGCCGGGCGGCCACGTCGCGGGCGGCCGCGTCCAGCGGGAGCCGCCGCAGCGAGAGTGCGACGTCCTCGACGGGGGTCGGCATGACCAGCTGCGCGTCCGGGTCGGTGAACATGAACCCCACCCGGCGACGCACGGCGGCCCCGTCCCGCGCCGTGTCGAGGCCGTCCACCCGGACGGTGCCCGACGAGGGCAGGACGAGGCCGTTGAGCAGTCGCGCGAGGGTCGACTTGCCGGAGCCGTTGGCGCCGACGATCGCGACGCGGCGCTCGACGAGCTCCAGGGTCACCGGTCCGAGCAGGCGCACGATGCGGTCCGCACCGCCCGCCGGGTCAGGGCTGTAGGCGGTGACCTGGACCTCGTCGAGCGCGATGACAGGCACGGTCAGCGGCGGTTGCGCAGCATGTCGGGGAACGCGCGGAAGATCGCCAGCGCCACACCGGCCGCGGCGAGGTTCTTGATGACGTCGCCGGGCCAGTAGACGACGTCGATCGCGAGCGCCTCGCGGAACGTGATCCCGAGGACCCCCATGAGCCCGGCGATGCCGGCCGGGTGGATGCTCAGGAAGCTCGCGGCGAGTCCCGCGACCACCAGGGCGACGTAGCGCCACACCCCGGCGTACCGACGGACGCGGTCGACGGCGCGCAGGCCCAGGGTGGCGAACAGGCCGGCCAGGACGGCGGCTACCGGGAACGCGAGCAGGTAGCCGACCGACGGCTTGCTCAGCACGGCGACGCCGCCGGTGCCCTCGGCGAAGATCGGCAGGCCGATCAGCCCGAGCGCGAGGTAGAGCAGGACGGCCAGCCCACCGCGGCGCCAGCCGAGCACGAGACCGGCAAGGATGACGCCGAAGGTCTGCAGCGTGATCGGCACGCCCGACGGCGTCGGGATGCCCGGCAGGATCGCGCAGACGGCGATGAAGGCGGCGAAGCTCGCGATGAGCGCGACGTCGGTGGCGGCTGAGGAACGGGCGACCGGGACGGCCAGCGGCGCGGCATCGGTGAGTGCGGGTACGGCGTTGTCAGGTGTGTTGGCCATGGCTAACCCCTTGATCGTCGTCGATGGGTGGCGGGAGAGCCCGCGGTGACGGCTGTGTCCTGCGACTCAGCGACCGGCGACAACGCTAGCCGCACGTAGACTTGCTGGCGTTTGTGCCGGCGACCAAGAGCCGCACGGCGAAATCGGAGGAAACCGTCAAGTGATCACCGCCCAGGCTGTCGAGCTGCGCATCGGCGCACGTGTGCTGCTCGAGGAGTCGTCGTTCCGCATCGCGGCCGGCGACCGGATCGGTCTGGTCGGGCGCAACGGTGCCGGCAAGACCACCCTCACCAAGACCCTCGCGGGCGAGACGCAGCCGACGGGCGGCCAGATCGTCCGCTCCGGCGACGTCGGCTACCTGCCGCAGGACCCCCGCACGGGCGACCTCGAGCAGCTCGCCATGGACCGCGTGCTCAGCGCCCGCGGTCTCGACGAGATCGTGCGCTCGCTGCGCGCCACCGAGACCGCGATGGCCAGCGAGGACGACGCGGTCCGCGAGAAGGCGATGGACAGGTACACGCGCCTGGACGCGCGGTTCAGCGCGGCCGGAGGGTACGCCGCCGAGAGCGAGGCGCACCGGATCGCGTCGAACCTCGGCCTGGACGAGCGCGTGCTGAGCCAGACGATCGGGACGCTCTCCGGTGGTCAGCGCCGCCGGGTCGAGCTCGCGCGCATCCTGTTCTCGGGCGTGGAGACCCTGCTCCTCGACGAGCCGACCAACCACCTCGACGCCGACTCGATCATGTGGCTGCGCGACTACCTCAAGGGGTACTCGGGCGGTCTCATCGTCATCTCGCACGACGCCGACCTGCTGCGCGCCGTGGTGAACAAGGTGTTCCACCTGGACGCGAACCGTTCCCAGCTCGACCAGTACGCCCTCGGCTGGGACGCGTACCTGCAGCAGCGCGAGACGGACGAGAAGCGCCGCCGCCGCGAGCGCGCCAACGCCGAGAAGAAGGCCTCGACGCTCATGGCGCAGGCCGACAAGATGCGCGCCAAGGCCACCAAGACCGTCGCCGCGCAGAACATGGCGCGCCGGGCCGAGCGGCTGCTGTCGGGCCTGGAGGCCGTGCGCGCGTCCGACAAGGTCGCGCACCTGCGGTTCCCCGAGCCCGCCGCCTGCGGCAAGACCCCGCTCACGGCCGCCGACCTGTCCAAGACCTACGGCTCGCAGGAGGTCTTCACCGGCGTCGACCTGGCGATCGACCGCGGGAGCAAGGTCGTCGTCCTCGGCCTCAACGGCGCCGGGAAGACGACGCTGCTGCGGATCCTCGGCGGCGTCGAGCAGTCGGACACCGGTGAGGTCCGGGCGGGGCACGGCCTCAAGCTCGGCTACTACGCCCAGGAGCACGAGACCCTCGACCTCGAGCGGACCGTCGTCGAGAACCTCAAGTCCGCGGCGCCGGACCTGACCGAGACCCAGGTCCGTGGGGTCCTCGGCTCCTTCCTGTTCTCGGGCGACGACGCCGACAAGCCCGCCCGCGTCCTGTCCGGTGGCGAGAAGACCCGCCTCGCGCTCGCGGCCCTCGTCGTCTCGTCGGCCAACGTCCTGCTCCTCGACGAGCCCACGAACAACCTGGACCCTGCCTCCCGCGAGGAGATCCTCGCGGCCCTGCGCGGCTACTCCGGCGCGGTCGTCCTGGTCTCGCACGACGAGGGCGCCGTCGCCGCGCTCGACCCCGAGCGCGTCCTGCTGCTGCCCGACGGCGACGAGGACCTGTGGAACCCGTCGTACCTGGACCTCATCGCCCTGGCCTGACCCGGACATGACGAACGGCCGGCGCCCCGCGACGGGGCACCGGCCGTTCGCGTCCGGCGCTAGTTCCTCGTGATGGTGAAGTTCGGGCAGGTGTTGACGATGTCGTGCGAGTTGTTCGTCATCACCAGGTTGGTGAACGTCACCGCGCCGATCGCGGGCCCCTGACCGGGCTCCGGGAGGGCGTTGCACCAGACCGCGTTCCCGGCGCGGCCCGTGAGGTTGAACGACGACGCGGTTGCGTCGACGTTGCTGCCGTCCGGCCGGGGCTCGTTCGCCCGGTCGACGGTGATGTTGGTCAGCACGGTGTCGGCGACCGGGTTGGTCGCGCTCGACCCGACGTACTTCGTCTGGAACATGATCCCGTCGTAGGTGGGATCGACGATGTCGACGTTGCTGACGCGGATGCCGGTGAACGCACCGTCACCGGAGTTGAGCCAGAGGGCCGGGAAGACCTGCTGGCCCCAGAAGTGACCACCCGACCGGACGATCGAGATGTTGTCGAACGTCGTCGTCCCGCTGAAGCCCACGAACGGGATGCCGAAGTTGATCGACGAGATCGTCACGCCCGGGTAGGTGAGCATGTCCGCGGCGTACAGGTTGCGGAACGTGTTCGCCGTGCCGCCGTAGATCGCGAAGCCTGCGGCACGCCACGTGAGGATCGCCGTGAGGTTCTCGTACAGGTTGTTCGAGACCGTCCCGGCGTGCACGTCCTGGGCGTTGAACAGCGCGAAGCTGTCGTCACCCGTGGCGTGTGCCGCGATGTTGCGCAGCACGTTGCCCGAGCTGTCGTTCGCCAGCGTGATGCCGTCGGCGAACGTGTCGTCGATCCGGTTGTTCGTGAACGTCGAGCTGTCCACGTTCTGACCCCAGACCATCACGACCGTGTGGGCGACCCACACGTTGTCGATCGTGATGTTGGTGACGTTCGTCAGCCCGAACACCTGACCGGACCCGTCGGTCCGGCTGGTGGTGTTGCCGAAGACCGCGAAGTTCCGGAACTGCGAACCCGTGGCACCGGCCCCGTTGGGCGTGAAGCCGACGTCGGTGTTCTCCTGGCCCTGCGGCGCGTAGAGCCGCGTGAACCACGGCCCGGCACCGACGACCTGCAGCGGCTTCTGGCCGATCTGGAACTTCTGCGACACCTGGTAGTCGCCCGCCGGCATGTAGATGCCGGTGGCCGTGGCGCTCTGGTTGGCCGTGTTGAGGGCCGCCTGGATCGCCGACTGGTCGAGGCCGCTGACCGTCACGAGGTGCGTCGGGTCAGGGTTCGCGATCGGCGTCGCCAGCTCGAGCTGGACGAAGTCGACCGTGATGTCCGCGCCGGTGGTGTTGCGCACCGAGAGCGAGGCACCCGCCGGGACGGTCGTGGACAGGACCACGTTCGCCTCGTCGTAGATGTGCCGCGGGCCGGTGCCCGAGTTCTGCGGCGAGGCCTCGGCCCCGTACAGCCACGCGTACTTGGACACCAGGTTGACCGTGCCCACCTGGGTCGAGCCGTTGAACACCCCGAGCGTCGTCGTGGTGCCGTCCGGGATCGAGAAGCGCACGTCGATCGTGTTGGTCGCCGCTCGCGTGGTCCAGGACACCGCCTTGCCGGTGCCGTTCAGGCGGACGGCCTTGCGGCCGGACGCCTCGCCCGCGAGGTCGCCGATCGTGCGGTTGGGTCCGACCGTGGTCGCCCCGCCCGCGAGCGTGCCGTCCTCCGCCTCGTAGGAGTCGTACGGCATCGATGCGCCACGGCCGGCCGAGAGCTGCTGGACCGCGGTGTTGTTGGCCTGCTTGACCGCGAGTTCGGCAGAGTCCGCGGCGACCGTGGTGGTCACCGTGTACTTGCCGTTGACCGCGGTCCAGGTGCCGGCCGTGACGTTGACGCTCGCCCCGGCCGCGATGACGCCCGAGGGAGCCGTCGGGGTGAGCGTCTTGACGACGGCACCCGTCTGGTCCTTGATCGTCACCGTCACGCCGTGCGCCGCGGCGCTCGACGGCTGGTTGCCCTGGTTCTTGACCGTCGTCGTGAAGGTGACGGTCTGCCCGCCCGAGGGCGAGCCGGGCGACCACGCGGTCGTCGCGACGAGGTCGGCGCTCTGCACGGCCGCCACGGTCAGTGCCGGGCCGCTCGCGCTGTTGTTCGCCTCGCTCTGCTCGACGATCGCGTTCCCCTCGTCGACCACCGCCGACGTGGCGTAGGTCCCGGCCGTCTGCGGGCCGGCGTTGAACGAGACCGTCGCCGAGGCGCCGGCGGCGAGCGAGGCGACGTTCGCCGTGCCCACCTTCGTCGTGCCGAGGTAGAAGCTCACCGTGCTCGCCGCGGCCGTCGCCGTGCCGATGTTGGTGACCTTCGCGCTGAGCGTGACCGAGTCGGTCTCGATCGGGCTCGCCGGGCTGGAGGCGACGTTGCTGACCGCGAGGTCCGGGTTCGGGGCGGGGACGCCCAGCACCTGGAGCTCGGCCACCTGGCCGCCGGACGCGCCGGAGTTGTTGGTGAACGACAGGCGGACGTCCGCCGCCGTGGCGCTCACCGGGATCGTGACGACGTTGTTGCCCTGCGTGAAGGTGTACGTCGCCGACGCCTTGATGGTCGTGTAGGCGCCGCCCGCCTGGTCCCGGCCCTCGATGGAGAAGGTCTGGGTGCGCGTGCCCCAGGCCGGGTCGGGGTTGAGCCTGACGACGACCGACGAGACGTTGACGTTCGCCCGCATGGCCACGTTCAGCCAGGACGGGACCGCACCCTCCCAGTAGGTGGCGAGGTTGCCGTCGTTCGCGTTCGCCGCGACGAACGTGAACGTGTCGGACGACGAGGTCATCGTCTTGCCGGCCGCCTGGTCCGTCGCGGTGCTGGTGCCGCCCGTGCCGGACAGCGGCACGGTGAGCGTGCTGTTCGTCGCGGTGCTGGAGAACGTCAGGCTGCCCGTCCGGGTGCCCGCCGCCGTCGGCGTGAAGGTGACCGTCGCCGTGCAGGTGCTGCCCGCGCCGAGCGTGGTGCCGCAGGTGGTGGTCCGGCTGAAGTCACCGCTCGCGGTCACCCCGGTGATCGTCGCCGAGGCGCCGCCGGTGTTGGTGAACGTCACGCTCTGGGTGGCGCTGGACGAGCCCACGGCGGTGGCGCCGTAGGCCAGGCTCGTCGGGTTGGCGGTGATCGTCGCCGTCGAGGCGGGGTTGCCCGTCCCGGAGAGCGCGACGGCCAGCGTCGGGTTGGTGGCGTTGCTCGCGACCGTCAGGGTGCCCGTGCGGGTGCCCGTCGCGGTCGGTCGGAACGTCACGGTGACGGTGCACGAGGCACCGGCGGCCAGCGTCGCGCCGCAGGTGGTCGTGTTCGTGTAGTCGCCGCTGACCGAGACCCCGCTCAGGGAGGCCGCGGCCGTGCCGGTGTTCGCGACGGTCACGGTCTGCGTGGCCGACGACGACCCGACCGTGGTGCCGGCGAACGTCAGGCTCGTCGGGTTGGCGGCCAGGGTCGCCGAGGTGGGCGCCGTGCCCGTGCCGGTGAGCGCCACCGTCACGGACGGGTTGCTCGCGTTGCTGGCGACGGTCAGCGTGCCGGTGCGTGAACCGGTCGCCGTCGGGCTGAACGACACGCTCGCCGTGCACGACGCACCGGCGGCCAGGGTGGCGCCGCAGGTGGTCGTCCGGGCGAAGTCGCCGTTGAGCGTGACGCCCGAGACGTTGGCCGAGGCACCGCCCGTGTTGGTGATCGTCACCGTCTGGGCGGCGCTCGTCGCGCCGACCGTCGTGCTGCCGAAGGCCAGGCTGGTGGGGGAGGCGGCCAGCGTGGCCGTCCCCGTGCCGCCGGGACCGTAGACCTCGACCTCGGAGAGCTGGCCGGCCGGCCAGCTCGAGTTGGCGGTCACGTTGACCCGCACGTACCGCTGGGACGTGGCCGCGAAGGTCACGTCGGCGGAGTTGCCGCTGCCCGGCAGGAACTGCGCGACCGCGGACGGCGACAGGGTCGTCCAGGTCGAGCCGTTCGTGCTGCCCTGGATGGACACCGTCTCGTTGCGGGCGCCCCAGGTCGGCGGGATCTTCAGGGTGACCTTGCTGATCGACTGCGCCGATCCGAGGTCCACCTGCACCCATTGCGGGAACGCGTTGTTGGCGCTCTCCCAGTAGGTGCTCGCGTTGCCGTCTGTGACGTTGCCCGACGGGTAGACGTCGTTGTGTGACGACTCGCTGGTGGGCTTGTTCAGCGCCAGGTTGCCGGTCGCTGTCCCCGCGCCCGTGCCGGTGAGGGCCACGGTCGTCGGGCTGTTGGCGGCGTTGCTGTTCACCGTGACCGAGCCGGTGCGCGCACCGGTGGCCGTCGGCTGGAACGTGACGGCGACCGTGCAGGTCGCGCCCGCGCCGATCGAGCTCCCGCAGGTGTTCGTCTGCGAGAAGTCGCCGGTCGCCGAGACGCCCGAGACCGCAGCCGCGGCCCCGCCCGTGTTCGTGATCGTCACGTTCTGGGCGGCGCTGGCTGCGCCGACCGTGGTCGAGCCGAACGTCAGCGACGACGGGCTCGCCGAGAGCGACGCCGTCGCGACGGACGTGCCGGTGCCGCTGAGCGCGACCGTGGTCGGGCTGTTGGTCGCGTTGCTGGTGACCGTGAGCGTGCCCGTGCGGTTGCCCGTCGCGGTCGGTGCGAACCGCACCGAGACGGCGCACGAGGCCCCGGCGGCGAGCGAGGTCCCGCAGGTGTTCGTCTGCGAGAAGTCGCCGCCCGCCGTGACGCCGGAGATCGCCGCTGCGGCGGTTCCCGTGTTGCTGACCGTCACGGTCTGGACCGCGCTCGTCGTGCCGACCGTCTGGCCGGCGAACGAGAGCGAGCCGGGGTTGGTCGCGAGCACGGCGGACGGGGTGACCGTCCCGCTCGGGAACACCTGCAGCTCGGAGACCTGACCCGCGGGCCAGCCCGAGTTGGCCGTGATGTTCACGCGCACGTACCGGGCGCTCGTCGCCGGGATCGTGATCGCCGCCGTGTTCGGCGTCGCGTCGGCCGGGTTGAACGTGTAGGTCCCGGACGTGACCGTGCTGAACGAGGTGCCGTTGGTGCTGGTCTGCACCGAGAGCGTCTGCGTACGCGTCGCCCACGCCGTTGCCGGCGGCAGCTTGAGCGTGACCTTGCCGATGCTTGTCGCAGCGCCGAGGTCGACCTGGAGCCACTGCGGGAACGCGCCGTTGACGCTCTCCCAGTAGGTGCTCGCGTCTCCGTCGACGGCCTTGGCCGCCGACTGCGTGCTGTTGGTCTCGCTGCTCGCGCTCGCGGTCTTGCCCTGCGCGATGTTGGTGTCCGTGCCGACCGCCGCACCCGACAGCGCGACCGTGGTCGGGCTGTTGTTGGCGTTGGACGTCACGGTCAGCGTGCCGGTGCGGGTGCCCGAGGCGGTCGGCTTGAACGCCACCGTCACCGTGCACGAGCCGCCGACGGCCACGGACGCGCAGGTGTTCGTCTGCGTGTAGTCGCCGGTGACGGCCACGCCCGAGACGCTCGCCGCGGTGGTGCCCGAGTTCGCGACCGTCACGACCTGGGTCGCGCTCGTCGCGCCGACGACGGTGCTGCCGAACGTGAGCGTGGCCGGGTTGGCGGACAGGATCGGACCCGGTGCGACGCCGGTGCCGGACAGCGGGACGGCCGTGGTGCTGCCGGCCGCGGTCACGGACAGGTTGCCCGAGCGGGCGCCCGCGACGGTCGGCGAGAACTTCACCGAGACCGTGCACGACGCACCGGCGGCCAGGGAGGCGCCGCAGGTGTTCGTCTGGCTGAAGTCACCGGTGACCGCGATCGTGCCCACGGTCGCCGACGAGGTGCCGGTGTTGGTGACGGAGACGGCCTGGGCCGCGCTCGTCGCCCCGGTGGCGACCGACCCGAAGCTCACGGCCGCCGGGCTCACGCTGATCCCGGAGATGTTGTCCGGGAGGTAGGGCGGGAGCGTCGGGGTGGGCCACGGGCCGCAGTAGGGCGTGCCGAAGATGCCGGAGTTCCCGCCACCGTCGGTGAGCGTGAACTGGTTGCTGCAGGCGTAGATCGACGACGGGCCCTGCGTGCCGGTCGCGGTGCTGTTGGTGATCGTCGCGGCGCCCGCCACCTGCTCCTGCACGACGAACGTGCCGGTGTTCTGGATGGTCGCGTTGTTGATCTTGACGTTGCTGATGTTGGAGCCCGAGACGAACTGGATCGCCTCGTACGGGCTCTGCTGGATCAGCAGGTTGTCGACGTTGGTCAGGCCCGACATGGTGCCGTCGCGCGCGTCGAACCACAGGGCGCCGACGCCGAACTGCCAGTTCGGGTCGACGTTGCCCGAGCGGATGATCGTGTTGCGCAGGACGTCCGTGCGGCCGAGCCTCGTCGACGCGAACCGCTGCCCGACGTGGATGCCGCCGCCCTGGGACAGGCCCGCGTCGATCACGCGGTTGTCGGAGACGACGTTGTCGTGGCCGCCGTAGATCGCGATGCCGTTGGCCAGGATCGGGTACTGGACCGTGTTGTGGTCGAACGAGTTGTTCACGTCGGCGTTCTGCTCGGCCCACGTGGCCAGGCCGTCGTCGCCCGCGTTGCGGACGTCGCTGTTGGTGACCCGGGAGTTCGTCACGCCGTTGTGGAAGTTCACGCCGTCCGCGTTGAAGTTGCGCAGCCGCAGCCCGGTCATCACGAGGTTGTCGAACGGTCCGTCCATCCACGCGCCGACCTTGGTGTGCTCGATCCACACGCGGTCGACCGTCGAGTTGGTCATGGCGCCGCCGATGCCGTTGACCTGGTCGGCGTCGTTGCGCTCCTGCACGTTCCCGAAGATCGAGAAGTCGGCGAGGTGGACGTTCGTGCTCGGGTTCGGCGCGTAGTTGCCGTAGAACCCGATCCGGTCGCCCGTGGTCCTCGAGTGCCACATGCCGGCGCCCTTGATCGTGACGTTGTTCACGATGATGTGGTCGATGATCTTGAAGGTGCCCGCGGGGATCCAGACCGTCCCGCCCGCGCCGGCCGCCGTGATGGCCTGCTTCATCGCGTTCGTGGAGTCGGCGACCCCGGTCGGGTCCGCGCCGAAGGTCGTGATCGAGACCGACCCGGCGGGCTGCGTCAGGGGCGCGGCCACGTTCTCGAAGTCGGCGAAGTCGATCGTGTACGACGAGGCCGAGGAGTCGGCGTCGACCTGCAGCCGGAACGTGGTGCCGGCCGGGTACGTCTGGCCGAACAGCCGGTTCACCTCGTCGTAGAAGTGGTGGTGGTTGTTGCTCGGCTGGTTGGAGAACGGGTAGCTCGAGTAGAAGTGGCTGTAGGCGTTGGTGAGCGTGAAGTTCGCCTGCTTGGCCCCGTTGACGTAGAGCGAGATCGGCGCGGTGTACGCGGCGCCGTTCGAGGAGTCCGGGATGCTGTAGCGGAAGACGATCGAGTTGGTCGCCGTCGGCGTCGTGAACTCGACGTACTTGCCCTGCCCGCTCAGCGTGACGGCCTTGCGGTAGGAGGCCTCGCCGGGCAGCGTGTTGTACTCCGCCGACGGGCCGATGATCGTCCCGTTCGTGCTGGCGTTCTCCGCCTGCACCTCGACGTACGGCAGGGTCGCGCCGACGCCGCCGGTGGCAGCCGCGGACGCGGCCGTCCCGGTGACGGCGACGAGGCCGGCTGCGACGACTGTCGCACCGGCCGCGAGGACCGCGACATGGCGTCGTCCTCGATGGGTTCGCATGGCGAACATGGGAGCTCACTCTCGACAGGGTGGGAAACGCGGGTCTGAACACCGCCGGTCGACCCTCGGCCGTCGTTGGCGCGGGGGTGAGGTCACCGAGTGAGGGCTCGGGTCGGGGCGGAGGCGACGCTGCCTCGCAGACTCCACGCGTCCGTGGAGAGCGCTTGGTCCGTGCTGTTTGTCATCGGCTGTATGACCGATTCGGTAGACCGTAGCGATCCGGACACATCGGTGCAAGAGGACGATAATCGACTGCAAGTTTCGTTGCGATAGGCCGGAAAATTGGCACTTCTTGCGTTCGACGGTGCCGTGGGAGCGTGACCGTGGCGAGCGGGGTCAGTCGGTGGAGCGCTGGTCGGACGCGGCGAGCTGCGCGTCGATCAACGCGTCCTCGGCGTCCTCGTCGCGGCCGCCTCGGCGGTGCGGCACGTCGGGGTCGAGCGCGGAGCGCCGCGGTGCGGGGCGCCGCCGTGCGGGCCGCGGGTCGTCGCGGGTCGGCCAGAGCACCGGACCGTCGCCCTGCGGTGCCGACGGCTCCTCCTCCAGCGGCGGGGCGTCCTCGTACCGTGCCTCGAGCAGCTCCCGGCGCGCCATGGACAGGAACGCGACCAGGCCACCGATGGCGAAGAGCCACCACTGGAACGCGTACGACAGGTGCGACCCCGGGTCCTTGCTCGGGGCGGGCAGCGGACCGAGGACGGTCGCGGGGGCGGGGGACTCCGCCGTGAGGCCGCCGTACGCCTCGAACGTCGGCGCACCGGCCAGGTCGCTCTCGGCGAGGACCTGGCCCACCGCGATCGCCTGGACCTGGCCCGCCGGCGCCGMGCGGGTCGACGCCGGCTCGCTCTCGCGCAGCTTGACGGTCACGGTCACGGTGCCGGCCGGCGGTGCGGGCGGGTCCACCTCGGCGGCGGACGTCTCGCCGGTGGCCACCCAGCCGCGGTCCACGACGAGCAGGGAGCCGGCCTGGGTGGGCTCCGAGGCGGTGCCGACGGACGCGTCCTCGACGGCGAACGGGACGAGCACGTGGTAGACGGCGTTGCCGCCCACGGGACGGTTGCGCAGCAGGACGGTCGCGTCCGGCTCGTAGTGCCCGACCACCTCGACCTGGCGCCACACGTCCTGCGGCGCCAGGGGGGTGTCGGTGGTCGGCAGGACCTCGTCGAGCGGGACCGGGTCGGCCTTCTCGTTGGCCTCGACGACCGCGATCGCGTGGTCGCGCCACACGTGCCGGTTCCACTGCCAGCGGCCGAGGAACGTGCAGGCGACGGCGACCACCAGAGCGACGACCACGAGCCCGGCGGCGCGGCGGGCCGCGGGGCTCATGTCGCGTCGACCCGTTCGAGCGTCGACGCGGGCACGACGTCGCGCAGGAAGTCACGGACCCCGAGGAACTGCGACAGCGGCTCGCGGTGGTCGTCGCACGCGAGCCACACCTTGCGGCGCTCCGGGGTGTGCAGCTTCGGGTTGTTCCAGAGCAGTCCCCACGTCGCCGTCGCGCGGCAGCCGCGGGCGCTGCAGATCAGCTCGTCGACCGCGTCCGGGACGGGTCCCAGCAGGCTCACGCGTCCGTCTCCGGACCTCGGCCGTTGGTCGGCGCCGGCCCCAGCCCACCCGCGCTGCCCGGGCCGCCGCCGATCTCGCGCGGGCCCAGGTAGGCCGCGCCGTCGTCGTCGCGCTCGCGTCCCGCGTTGGCGAACAGGACGGCGATGTAGGGCAGCACGACCGCCAGGACGATGAGGATGAGCGAGGCCCACATCGGGATGTGGTTCCAGGTGAGCACGGCGAGCAGGAACGCGAACACGCGGATGGTCATCTGGATCAGATAGCGGCTCTGGCGCCGCGACATGTCCGCAGCCAACGGCTCCGGGGCGGTGGTGATCCGGTGCACCTCGCCCTCGGGGGCGTCGCGGCCACGACGGTTGCTGCTCACCACCTGATCGTAGTCCGGTCCTGCCGGGGTGCCTCGCCCGGGCGCCGCGGCAGCCTGAGGCTTTCTCAGGCTCCCGTCTTGTGCAGGTCCCACAACACCGCCCGACGAACATGGGGGCGGGCGGTGCCGTGACGTGGGGCGGACGTCGGATAGCGTCGTGTCCCGTGCCTGAGACTTCCGACAACACGACCACATCCGCCCGCAGCGTCCTCGTGACGGGTGCGAACCGGGGGATCGGCCGCGCCATCGCCGAGCGGTTCGTGGCGAACGGCGACAAGGTCGCCACCATCTACCGGTCCGGTGACCTGCCCGAGGGCGTGCTCGGCGTCGTCGGCGACGTGCGGGACACGGCCAGCGTCGATGCCGCGTTCGCCGAGATCGAGGCCGCGCACGGTCCCGTCGAGGTGCTCGTCGCGAACGCCGGCGTCACCCGCGACCAGCTGCTCATGCGGATGACCGACGAGGAGTTCGACGCGGTCATCGACGTCAACCTCACCGGCTCGTTCCGCTGCGCGCGCCGTGCGAGCAAGGGCATGATCCGGCTGCGCCGCGGACGCATCATCTTCATCTCCTCGGTCGTCGGCCTCTACGGCTCGGCGGGCCAGGTCAACTACGCGGCGTCGAAGTCGGCCCTGGTCGGCATGGCACGCTCCATCACGCGTGAGCTCGGCGGGCGCGCGATCACCGCGAACGTCGTCGCCCCGGGCTTCATCGACACGGACATGACGCGCGCGCTGCCCGAGGAGCGCCAGAAGGCCTACCGCGACTCCATCCCGCTGGGCCGGTTCGCCCAGGCCGACGAGGTCGCCGGCGTCGTGGAGTTCCTCGCCTCGGACGCCGCCGCGTACATCTCGGGCGCGGTCGTCCCGGTCGACGGCGGCCTCGGCATGGGCCACTGACCACTCACGAGCTCGTACGGAACTAGAGAACGGAACGCACATGGGTCTGCTCGACGGCAAGACACTCCTGGTCACCGGCGTCCTCACGGACGGCTCGATCGCCTTCCACGTGGCGCGCCTCGCGCAGGAGCAGGGAGCGGAGGTGCTGCTGACCTCGTTCGGCCGCCAGTTCCGCCTCACGCAGGTGATCTCCCGCCGCCTGCCCAAGCCCGCGGAGGTGCTGCAGCTCGACGTGACGAACGCCGAGGACCTCGCCGCGCTCGAGGCGCGCGTCCGCGAGCACGCCGACCACCTCGACGGTGTCGTGCACTCCATCGGCTTCGCGCCGCAGTCGGTCATGGGCGGCAACTTCCTGGCCGGTGAGTGGGACGACGTCGCGACGGCCCTGCAGGTCAGCGCGTACTCGCTCAAGTCGCTCGCCGTGGCGACGCAGCCGCTCCTGACGCGCGGCTCCGCGGTCGTCGGGCTCACGTTCGACGCGCGCTACGCCTGGCCGGTCTACGACTGGATGGGCGTCGCCAAGGCCGCGTTCGAGTCGACGGCCCGCTACCTGGCTCGCGACCTCGGCCCGGAGGGCATCCGCGTCAACCTCGTCTCGGCCGGACCGATCCGCACCACCGCCGCGAAGTCGATCCCCGGCTTCAACACGATGGAGGAGGGCTGGTCCGACCGTGCCCCGCTCGGCTGGGACGTCAGCGACCCCGAGCCGACCGCGCGCGCCGTGGCCGCCCTGCTGTCCGACTGGTTCCCGGCGACCACCGGCGAGATCGTGCACGTCGACGGCGGCGTCCACGCGATGGGTCTGTGACCGTCGACGCGTGCGCCGATGCGTTCGATGATGGGACGCTGAGCCGGTGACGCCCGAGCCCGCCACCCGGAACCTGGTCCTGCTCCGCCATGCCAAGGCGGAGCATCCGGAGCGGATGGCGGACATCCAGCGGCCCCTCTCGCTGGTCGGGCGCCGCCAGGCCGGTCGCGTCGGCGCCGCGCTGGCTGCGGACGGCATGGTCCCGGACCTCGTGCTCTGCTCGTCGAGCGTGCGGACGAGGCAGACCTGGGACCTGGCCCGGTCGACCCTGGGGGCGACGCCGGAGGTCCGGTTCGACGAGGGCATCTACTACGCGGGCGTCAGCGAGGTCCTGGAGGTCGTGCAGGGGGTTCCCGACGCGGTGCGCACGCTCCTGGTCGTCGGCCACGAGCCGACGATGTCGCACCTGGCGACCGCCCTCGCGGGTCCGCACTCCGACCCGACGACGCTGGCGCGCGTGCGCGTCGGCGTGCCCACGGCGAGCTGGTCGCTGCTGACGGTGGACACCGGCTGGGCCGGTCTCGGGACCGGCGGCGCGACCCTGCGGCACCTGACGCTCGCCGAGTAGGGCGAACCCGGACCGACGGCCGGAGCGTCAGGTCCGGAAGACCGGGAGCTCCAGGACCGCGTCGAGCCGGTCGCGCACGACGGCGTCCGCGGCGTCGCAGAGCAGCGGCTTGGCGTTGTACGCGATGCCGAAGCCGGCGGCGGTCACCATGTCGATGTCGTTCGCGCCGTCGCCGATCGCGATCGTGCGCGTCATCGGCAGGCCGACGCGGGCGGCGTAGTCGCGCAGGGTCACGGCCTTGGCCGCGCGGTCGACGACGTCACCGCTGACCCGCCCGGTGAGGCGGCCGTCGAGCACTTCGAGGCGGTTCGCGTGGGTCAGGGTGATCCCCAGCCTCGCGGCGAGCGGGGCGACGATCTCGATGAAGCCGCCCGACACCAGCCCGACGGGCCAGTCGCGCGCGGCCATCTCGGCGATCAGCTCGACGGCACCCGGTGACAGCTCGACCTCGTCCAGGACGTCGTCGAACACCGAGACGGGCAGACCGGCGAGCGTCGCGACCCGCTCGTGCAGGGACGCCGCGAAGTCGAGCTCGCCGCGCATCGCACGCTCGGTGATCTCGGTGACCATCTCCTCGGAGCCGGCGCGGGCCGCGAGCATCTCGACCACCTCGCCCGTGATGAGCGTGGAGTCCACGTCCATGACGAGCAGCCGGCGGCCGGGGGTGAGGTCGGGAGAGGTCACGGGCGCGAGGGTAGTCGGTCCCGGCCCGTGCCCGTCCGGTCAGTCCGCCTCGATGACCGCACCCTTCGGCACGACGGTGATGCCCGACTCGGTGACGGTGAACCCGCGCGCCAGGTCGTGCTCGTGGTCGAGGCCGATGCGCACCCGCTCGGGGATCACGACGTTCTTGTCGACGATCGCGCGGTGGACCTGCGCGTACCGGCCCACCTCGACGTCGTCGAACAGCACCGAGTCGGTGACCTGCGCCCACGAGTGGGCACGGATCCCCGGCGACAGGATCGAGCCGCTGATGGTGGCACCGGAGATGAGCACGCCCGGGGAGACGATCGAGTCGGCCGCGTGGCCCAGTCGCCCCGCGCCCGCGTGCACGAACTTGGCGGGGGCCAGCGACGTGTAGCCGTTGTAGAGCGGCCAGGCGTTGTTGTAGAGGTTGAACACCGGCTCGATCGAGATGAGGTCGATGTTCGCCTCGTAGAACGCGTCGATCGTCCCGACGTCGCGCCAGTAGTTGCGGTCGCGCGGCGTCGAGCCGGGCACGTCGTTGCGGATGAAGTCGTAGACGCCGGCCGTGCCGCGCTCGACGAACCAGGGGGCGATGTCGCCGCCCATGTCGTGCCGCGAGTTCACGTCCTCGGCGTCCGCGGTCACCGCGGCGACGAGCGCGTCGGCGTTGGCGACGTAGTTGCCCATCGACGCGAGGATCTCGCCGGGGGAGTCGGCCAGGCCGACCGGGTCGGTGGGCTTCTCGCGGAAGCGGGCGATGCGGGTCGGGTCGTTGGGGTCGACCTCGATGACGCCGAACTGGTCGGACTCGTCGATCGACTGCCGGATGGCTGCCACCGTGAACTCGGCGCCCGACGCGATGTGGGCGTCGACCATCTGGGAGAAGTCCATGCGGTAGACGTGGTCGGCGCCGACGACCACGACGATGTCCGGCCGCTCGTCGTCGATGATGTTCAGGCACTGGTAGATGGCGTCGGCGCTGCCCAGGTACCAGTGCTTCCCGACGCGCTGCTGCGCCGGGACCGCGGCCACGTAGTTGCCCAGGAGCGAACTCATGCGCCACGTCTGCGCGACGTGGCGGTCGAGGCTGTGGGACTTGTACTGGGTGAGCACGATCACGTGCAGGTACCGGGAGTTGATGACGTTCGACAGGGCGAAGTCGACCAACCGGTACAGCCCCCCGAAGGGCACCGCCGGCTTCGCTCTGTGTGCCGTGAGGGGCATCAGGCGTTTGCCTTCCCCACCTGCGAGGACGATAGCGAGGACGCGCGGCGCTGCCATGCCTCGACCCTAGGCCCCCGTCGCGGTCCCAGCGAGGCCAGGCGCCGCTCACGCGCTAGCGTGTCGCGAGAAGAGCCGGTCGTCGGTGCCGGTGGGCGAGGGGATGGTTCGCGTGCGTGTCGATCTGCTGACCCGGGAGTACCCCCCGAACGTCTACGGGGGTGCCGGCGTGCACGTCGTGGGCCTCACCCGCGTGCTCGCCCGCTCGATCGACGTCCGGGTGCACTGCTTCGACGGTCCGCGCGACGAGCCGGGGGTGTCGGGCTACTCGGTGCCCGCCGACCTCGCCACGGCGAACGCGGCCCTCCAGACGTTCGGCGTCGACCTCGAGATGGCCGACGCCGTCGGGCACGTCGGTGCCGACGGGGTCGCCTCCGACCTCGTGCACTCGCATACCTGGTACGCGAACCTGGGCGGCCACCTGGCGGGGCTGCTGAACGGGATCCCGCACGTCGTCACCGCGCACAGCCTCGAACCGCTGCGGCCGTGGAAGGCGGAGCAGCTCGGCGGCGGCTACGCGCTGTCGAGCTGGGCCGAGAAGACCGCGTACGAGGGCGCCGCGGCCGTGATCGCCGTCAGCGGCGGCATGCGCGAGGACATCCTGCGCTCGTACCCGTCGGTGGACCCCTCCCTGGTCAAGGTCGTGCACAACGGGATCGACCTCGACCAGTGGCAGCGGCCGACGGGCGACGAGGCCCTGTCCCGCGCGGACGCCACCGTCCGTGCGCTCGGCATCGACCCGTCCCGGCCGTCGGTCGTGTTCGTCGGCCGGATCACGCGGCAGAAGGGCCTGCCGTACTTCCTGCGCGCGGTCGAGCTGCTGCCCCCGGACGTGCAGGTGGTGCTCTGCGCCGGTGCACCGGACACGCCCGAGATCCTTGCCGAGGTGACCGGCCTGGTCGACGTGCTGCGGACGAAGCGCACCGGCGTGGTGTGGATCGAGCAGATGCTCCCGCGCGAGGACCTGATCGCCGTCCTCTCGCACGGCACGGTCTTCGCGTGCCCGTCCGTGTACGAACCCCTGGGCATCGTGAACCTCGAGGCCATGGCCGTCGGGCTGCCGGTCGTCGGCACCGCCACGGGCGGCATCCCCGAGGTCATCGACGACGGGGTCACCGGACGGCTCGTACCGATCGAGCAGCTGCAGGACGGCACCGGGACGCCCGTGGATCCCGCCGCGTTCGTCGCGGACCTGGGTGCCGCGCTCACCGACGCCGTGAGCGACACCGCGCGGACGGCGCAGTGGGGCCTCGCGTCGCGCAAGCGCGTCGAGGACCACTTCTCGTGGGAGGCCGTCGGCGACCGCACGCTCGAGGTCTACCGGGCAGCGCTGGCCTGACGCTCAGGACCCGCGCGCGGCCAGCTCCTGCAGGAACGCCGGCATCCGTCCGACGCCGAAGTCGTAGTAGCGCGCCCAGGTGGGCCTGATCGCGATCCGTGCCATCTGGTCGTACATGCCGCGGACGCTCTTCTCGAACTGCGCCGCGGCCTCCGGGTCCATCGACTTCCGGCTGGCGGCGAGGTACTCGGGGACGACCCCGTCGACGATCCGGATGCTCGCCGTCCCGCGCACGGACAGCGCGCGCGCCCCCGACGGCGTGTCGCCCCGGTCGATCGTCAGGGCGACCTCGGGTCGCGACGACAGTGCGGCGACCTTGGGTGCCGTCGACGCGGTGGAGACGACGAACTCCTCGCCCGTCCAGAAGAAGCCGACCGGGACCACGCGGGGCGTGCCGTCCTGCGCCATGTAGGCGAGGTGGGCCTCCGAGGTCGAGTCGACGAGCTCCTGAGCGTCGGAGAGCTCTCGGTCGATGTCGTTCTGCTGCATCACTACCTCCAGCACGTCAGGCTACGAGCGCCGCCGCCGCAGCGCTCGTCGCGACCCGTCGGGCCGTCGGGCTCGCGGAGTGCACCGGTCGCGTCACCCGGTCACGCGGCTCCGGCTCCAGCTCCACTGGACGTCCTGCAGGCCGGCGAGGTTCTCCTCGGTACGCGGACCGGTCGGGTTCGTGAAGTCGTCCGGGGGAACCGTCGCGAGCGCACCCGCGACCACCGCGTCCGCGAGGCTCCACGATCCGGGGAAGTCGTAGGAGCTCTCGCGCGTGCGCTGGTACTGCCAGCACCGGGCGACCATGATCGCCTGCCGGGCGTCCATCGGCGAGACCTCGCGGAAGGTGTAGCCGGCCAGCCGAGCGGCGTAGACCGCGGCCTCGGCCTCCAGCTCGGACCGTTCCTCCGCGTCGAGCTCGTCCCACTCCTCAGGATCGCCCAGGTAGCGGCCGACCACGGTCTGGACGTTCTCCTCGAGCATCGTGCGACCGATCTCGGTGGAGTCCCGCTGGGCGACCCCCGGGTAGTTCGGTGCATAGCGACGGACGGCCGTCACCAGGTAGTCGATGTGGTCGGTACCGACGACGAACGAGCTCATGAGCATTCCCCCTGCGGTGTCGGGCCGGCCCTCGCCTGGCCACAGGTCCGCACGGTAGACGTCCGCACGGCATCGCGGGAGGACGTCACCCGACCGGAGCAGGGTCAGACCGAGAGCGTCGTCGCCGCCGCGCTCATCGCCCGGCGGGCCATCCGGTCCACGTCGCGCAGGGCCGTCGAGCGCTGGTCTGCCTGCCAGAGGTTGACCGCGGCGCCGTCGTCCTGGGCGGCCAGCGAGACGATGGCGCGCAGGCGGGCGGCGCTCGTCAGCACGCGCACGGTCCGCCCGTCGATCCCGTCGGGCAGGCGCCACGACGGGATCCCGATGTCGCGCAGCGCCGCGATCGAGTGTGCGGCGTCCTCGCGCCAGCGCGCCACGTCGAGCCGCTGCAGGGCCTCGGTCGCCTGCAGGAGCCCCTGCCGCAGGTCGCGCTCCGCCTCGGCGAGCGAGCCGGTGGTGCCGTGGACGGCGTGCCGCCAGTCGGAGACCTCGGTGACCTCCCAGGTGACCAGGTGGCCCGGCTCGAGGTCCGAGCCGAACCGCTCCACCACCGGGACGGCGACGACGCACGTGCGGGCGGTGCGCACCAGCACGGCCTCGCCGGCGTCGGTCGCGGCGGCGCTCACCACCGCCGGCGTCGCGCCGAGGTCGCCGGGCGCGGGCAGCACCGTGGCGGTCTCGCGCGGCCCGGGTTCGAGCGCGTCGAGGAACGAGGTCAGCGGCTCCGTCGTGACGTCGTCGCGGACGGGGTCGTCCGCGGCCGGCTCGTAGCGCACCGTGTGCGGTTCGTCGTCGGACTGGACGGCGTTCAGCAGGGGTCCGCGACCGGCTCCGTCACCGCCGAGCCACAGGGCCAGCAGGACGGAGCGAGGCAGCTCCAGGGCAACGTCCACCGGACAAAGGTAGGACAGTGACAGAACCCACGGGCGCGCGGCCCGTCGTGACGCCCGGCGACCTCGCCCGCCGGTTAGGGTCATGCCCATGACGGACGTGCTCGACCTGCAGGACGTGACCATCCGCCGCGGGACGACGACGATCCTGGACGGGGTGTCGTGGACGGTCCGTGACGGCGAGCGCTGGGTGGTCCTCGGGCGCAACGGTGCCGGCAAGACGACGCTGGTGCAGGTCGCGGCCGGTCGGATGCACCCGACGACGGGCACCGCCGACCTGCTCGGCTCGCGCCTCGGCCGCGTCGACGTGTTCGAGCTGCGCCCGCGCATCGGGCTGTCCAGCGCGGCGCTCGCGGATCGGATCCCCGCCGGCGAGAAGGTGCGCGACGTCGTGCTCACCGCCGCCTACGGCGTGACCGGACGCTGGCGTGAGGACTACGAGTCCCTCGACGAGGCGCGCGCTGGCGACCTGCTGAACGCGTTCGGCGTGGCACACCTGACCGACCGGTACTTCGGGACGCTCAGCGAGGGGGAGCGCAAGCGCGTCCAGATCGCCCGCTCGCTCATGACCGACCCCGAGCTCCTCCTGCTCGACGAGCCCGCGGCCGGACTCGACCTGGGCGGCCGCGAGGAGCTGATCGCCGCGCTCGCCGAGCTGGCGGCCGACCGGAAGTCGCCCGTGCTCGTCCTCGTCACGCACCACGTCGAGGAGATCCCCCCGGGGTTCACGCACCTGCTGCTGCTGCGCCAGGGCAAGGCGTTCGCCGCCGGCCCCGTCGACGAGGTGCTCACCGCGGAGACGCTGTCGGGCGCGTTCGACCTCGACCTCGTCGTCGACAAGATCGACGGACGGTGGTCGGCCCGCGCGGCCGCCCCGCGATGAGGCCCCCGCGGTCCTAGTATCGAAGGACGGATCCTCCGACGTCGGAGACCGCCGATGCAGGGGAGTGAAGCCGGATGGGTTGGCTGTGGTGGGTAGGCGCCGCGCTCGTGTTCGGCATCCTCGAGATGCTGTCGCTGGACCTGGTGCTGATCATGTTTGCCGGCGGGTGCCTGGCCGGCGCCGCCGCGTGGGGGCTCGGCGCTCCCGTCGGGGTGCAGGTCCTCGTCGCCGCGCTCACGTCCGTCCTCCTGCTGGCCACGCTGCGGCCGTTCCTGCTCAAGCACCTGCGGGAGCGCACGCCCCTCGTGGAGACCAACTCCGCGGCGCTCGTCGGCCAGGAGGCGGTCGTGGTCTCGACCGTCACCGTCGAGGGTGGTCGCGTGAAGCTCAACGGTGAGGTGTGGAGCGCGCGCGTCGACGCCGCGCAGGCCATCCCGCCCGGCACCGAGGTGCGCGTCGCGCGCATCGACGGGGCCACCGCAGTAGTCGCGCCCGTCGTGGGCAGCTGACCGCACCCGTCGTACGACCCGCGGGCAGGGTGCCCGCGCGTGAGCCTGTGGAGGATCGATGGACCAGGAGCCCGGAACGATCGCTGCGTACGTCGTCGGCGCCCTCATCCTGCTGTTCGTCATCATCGCGCTGGTGCGCGCGGTGCGGATCGTGCCGCAGGCGACGGCGGTCGTCGTCGAGCGGCTCGGCCGGTACTCGCGGACGCTGGACGCGGGGCTGCACCTGCTCATCCCGTTCATCGACCGGGTGCGCGCGAGCGTCGACCTGCGCGAGCAGGTGGTCTCGTTCCCGCCGCAGCCCGTGATCACCTCGGACAACCTCGTGGTGAGCATCGACACCGTCATCTACTTCCAGGTCACCGAGCCCAAGTCGGCGGTCTACGAGATCGCCAACTACATCCAGGGCATCGAGCAGCTGACCGTCACCACCCTGCGCAACGTCGTCGGCTCGATGGACCTCGAGCAGACGCTGACCAGCCGCGACCAGATCAACGGCCAGCTGCGCGGCGTGCTCGACGAGGCGACCGGCAAGTGGGGCGTGCGCGTCAACCGCGTGGAGCTCAAGTCGATCGACCCGCCCGACAGCATCAAGGGCTCGATGGAGCAGCAGATGCGTGCCGAGCGTGACCGTCGCGCCACGATCCTCACCGCGGAGGGCGTCAAGCAGTCGCAGATCCTTACCGCCGAGGGCGAGAAGCAGGCGGCGATCCTGCGCGCCGAGGGCAACGCCCAGGCCGCGATCCTGAACGCCGAGGGCGAGGCCCGCGCCATCCTGCAGGTCTTCGACGCCGTGCACCGCGGCGACGCCGACCCCAAGCTGCTGGCCTACCAGTATCTGCAGACGCTGCCGAAGATCGCCGCGTACCCGTCGAACAAGATGTGGTTCCTGCCGTCGGAGCTGACCAGCGCGCTGGGCACGTTCGCGAAGGGCTTCGGCGGGCCGTTCACGCAGGACGCCGACGACGCCCCCACCCGGCCCGCCGGGACGTCCCCGCTGAGCGACGACCTGCCGCCGACCACCTTGAAGGATCCGGCCGAGGCCCTGGCCGAGGCGCGGCGCGAGTCGGCGGCCGCCACCGCCGACGCGACGAGCTCGGGAACGCTCAGCGGGGTCCCGTTCGACCCGGCCGTCGAGCTCGGGCAGCGCCCGGGCGGGGGAGCCGTGCCGCCGCGTCCCGTCGAGCCTCCCGCCGAGGGCTGAGCGCCGCCCCGACGGGGCCGGGCAGCGCGGCTCGGCCGTTCTCGACGGGAGGCTGAGCGGAAAGCATCCGTTCGCTCACAGCGAACAGACTAACTGAGTGAGTGCTCACTCAGTTACGGTCGGCGCATGGAGACTGTTGCCCCGACCAAGGGTCGCGCGGCGCCGCTGCCCCCGGAGGAGCGCCGGGCCGCGATCCTCGTCGCCGTCCGCCCGGTCCTGCTCGAGCGGGGGGCGTCGGTGACCACGCGTGAGCTCGCCGAGGCCGCGGGCGTCGCGGAGGGAACCCTCTTCCGGGTGTTCACCGACAAGGTGACCCTGATCCGCGCGGCAGTCTGGGCGGCGACCGACCCGGCGGACGCCGTGCCCGGGATCGACGCGGTCGACCGCACGCTGCCGTTGCGCGAGCGCCTGATCACCCTGATGCAGCTCGGCTTCGCGCGCGTCGACACGATGATGCGCTGGATGACCCTCCTGCACGAGATCGGTCGCAACCAGCCCGCGCCGAGCGACATCGAAAATCGGATGCAGGAGTGGGGCCGTCGGCAGGAGGCTGGCAACGCCGCGGTGAATGCTGCCGTGGAGCGGGTGATCGGGCCTGACGCCGCCTCGCTCCGCATGCCCGTCGACCAGGCCGTGGCGCTCTTCTCCACGGTCCTGGTCGGGGCGACGATGCAGGCCGTCGACGCGAGACGCCGTCAGCTGGGCGTGCCTCCTCCAGACGCGGAGCAGCTCGTCGACCTCGTCCTGCACGGCGTCGTGCTCATCCCGCCCTTGTCGTCCCCCGAGCCCCCCGAGAGGAGCGCCTGATGCTCATCAAGCTGCTCAAGGTGCATCTCAAGCCCTACCAGGGAGCCGTGATCGCGGTCGTCCTGCTCCAGCTGATCCAGACGATGGCGACGCTGTACCTGCCGAGCCTGAACGCCCGGATCATCGACGACGGCGTGGTCGTCGGCGACACCGACGAGATCCTGCGCCTGGGCGGGATCATGCTCGCGGTCAGCTTCGTGCAGGTCATCGCCGCGATCATCGCCGTCTACTACGGCTCGCGCACCGCGATGGCCTTCGGGCGGGACGTGCGCAAGCGGCTGTTCGGTCAGGTGCAGACGTTCTCGGCGCAGGAGGTGGCCAAGTTCGGCGCGCCGACGCTGATCACCCGCACGACGAACGATGTCCAGCAGGTGCAGATGGTCACGATGATGACCTTCACCATGATGATCATGGCGCCGATCATGCTGGTCGGTGGCGTGATCATGGCGATGCGCGAGGACGTGGTCCTCTCCGGCATCCTGCTCGTCTCCGTGCCGGTTCTCGGCCTGATCATCGGCCTGATCATCTCGCGGATGGTGCCGTACTTCCGGTCCATGCAGAAGCGCATCGACGGGATCAACCGCGTGCTGCGCGAGCAGATCGCCGGCGTCCGAGTCGTGCGCGCGTTCGTCCGCGAGCGCCGCGAGTCCGAGCGGTTCGACGGCGCGAACAGCGAGCTCTACGACACGTCGCTGCGCGTCGGCAAGCTCATGGCCCTCATGTTCCCGTCGGTCATGGTCGTGCTGAACGTGACCAGCGTGGCCGTCCTGTGGTTCGGCGCGTTCCGCGTCGACGCGGGCGACATGCAGATCGGCCAGCTCACCGCGTTCCTGTCGTACATCGCCTACATCCTCATCGCGGTCATGATGTCGACGATGATGTTCGTGATGGTCCCGCGGGCCGTCGTCTCCTCCGAGCGGATCGGCGAGGTGCTCGAGACCGAGACCTCCGTGGTCCCGTCGTCGAACCCCGTCGGCCTGCCGGGCACCAGCACCGGGCTGCTCCAGCTGCGCGGCGTCGAGTTCCGCTATCCCGGTGCCGAGCGCTCCGTCCTGCACGGCGTCGACCTGCTGGCCGAGCCCGGGAAGACCACCGCGATCATCGGCTCGACCGGCTCCGGCAAGACGACGCTGGTCAACCTCATCCCGCGACTGTTCGACGTGACCGGCGGCTCCGTGCTGCTGGACGGCGTCGACGTGCGCGAGCTCGACCCGGACGTGCTCTGGACGCAGATCGGGCTGGTGCCGCAGAAGCCGTACCTGTTCGCCGGCACGGTGCGGTCCAACCTCGAGTACGGCAAGCCGGGGGCGTCCGACGAGGAGCTGTGGCACGCGCTCGAGGTCGCGCAGGCGCGCCCGTTCGTCGAGGCGCTGGCCGAGGGCCTCGACGCCCCGATCGCCCAGGGCGGCACCAACGTGTCCGGCGGCCAGAGACAACGGCTGGCGATAGCGCGCGCGCTCGTCAGGAAGCCGTCGGTGTACCTCTTCGACGACTCGTTCTCCGCGCTCGACTACGCGACGGACGCGGCGCTGCGTGCGGCGCTCGTCCCCGAGACCCGGGACGCGACCGTCCTGGTCGTCGCCCAGCGCGTGGCCACCATCCGGCACGCCGACTCGATCGTCGTCATGGAGGACGGCCTGGTGGTCGGCGTGGGCACCCACGCCGAGCTGCTGGAGACCTCGGAGACCTACCGGGAGATCGTGTACTCGCAGGTGAGCGTGGAGGAGGCGGCGTGAGCACCGACGAGCGTCAGGCACCCGCCCAGCGGATCCCTCCTCAGCGCCGCGGCCCCGGCGGCGGCGGTCCCATGATGAACATGGGCATGCCCGGCGAGAAGTCGATGAACTTCCGTGCGTCGGCCAAGCGGTTCCTCGGCGAGATGCGCGGGGAGCGGTGGGCGCTGGTCGCGATCCTCGTGATGGGCACCGCGTCCGTGTTCTTGGCGGTCATCGGTCCCAAGCTGCTCGGCAACGCGACGAACGTCATCTTCGACGGGGTCATCGGCAAGCAGCTGCCCGCCGGGCTGACGAACGCCGAGGCTGCGGACGCCCTGCGCGCCGCGGGGCAGACCACCCAGGCGAACGTCGTCGAGTCGTCGGGAGCCGTTCCCGGCGTCGGCATCGACTTCACGCAGCTGCGCAACATCCTGCTCGTCGTCCTGGTGATCTACCTGGGCTCGTTCCTGTTCGGGTGGCTGCAGGGCCGCATGACCGCCGTGGTCGTGCAGCGTGTCGTCTACCAGATGCGCCAGCGCGTCGAGGCGAAGCTGTCCCGGCTGCCCCTGAAGTACCACGACGGGCAGCCGCGCGGTGAGCTGCTCAGCCGCGTCACCAACGACATCGACAACGTCGCGCAGACCCTGCAGCAGACGCTGTCGCAGGTCATCACGTCCGTGCTCACGGTCATCGGTGTGCTCGCGATGATGTTCTTCATCTCGCCGCTGCTGGCGGTGATCGCCCTGATCACGGTGCCGCTGTCCATCTGGATCGCCGGGATGATCGCCAAGCGGTCGCGCCCCCAGTTCATGCAGCAGTGGGCGTGGACGGGGCAGCTCAACGCGCACATCGAGGAGATGTACACGGGCCACTCGCTGGTCACCGTCTTCGGTCGGCAGAAGGAGGCCGCCGAGACGTTCGCGGACCGCAACGAGAAGCTGTACGAGTCGAGCTTCAAGGCGCAGTTCATCTCGGGGATCATCCAGCCCGCGCTCGGCTTCGTCGCCAACCTCAACTACGTGATCGTGGCCGTCGTCGGCGGCCTGCAGGTGGCCTCCGGTGCCCTCTCGCTCGGGTCCGTGCAGGCGTTCATCCAGTACAGCCGCCAGTTCACGCAGCCGATCACGCAGCTCGCCTCGATGGCGAACCTGCTGCAGTCCGGCGTCGCGTCCGTGGAGCGCGTGTTCGAGCTCCTCGACGCCGACGAGCAGGAGCCGGACCCGGCCACGCCGGTCCAGCCCGACCAGCCGATCCAGGGCCGGGTCGCGTTCGAGAACGTGGCGTTCAGCTACTCGCCCGACAAGCCGCTCATCCGCGACCTGTCGCTGGTGGCCGAGCCGGGTCAGACGATCGCGATCGTCGGCCCGACCGGTGCGGGCAAGACGACGCTGGTCAACCTGCTCATGCGGTTCTACGAGGTCGACGACGGGCGCATCACCCTCGACGGCGTCGACGTGCGCGACATGACGCGCGACGCGCTCCGCTCCGAGATGGGCATGGTCCTGCAGGACACCTGGCTGTTCGGCGGGACCCTGGCCGAGAACATCGCGTACGGCGTGGAGCACGCCACGCAGGACGAGATCGTCGAGGCGGCCGTGGCCACCCACGTCGACCGGTTCGTGCGCACCCTGCCCGACGGCTACGACACGGTGGTCGACGACGAGGGCGCGAACGTCTCGGCGGGGGAGAAGCAGCTGCTCACCATCGCGCGGGCGTTCCTGGCCGACCCGGCGATCCTCATCCTCGACGAGGCGACCTCGTCGGTGGACACCCGCACCGAGGTGCTCGTGCAGCAGGCGATGAACGCGCTGCGGCACGGCCGGACCTCGTTCGTCATCGCGCACCGCCTGTCCACCATCCGCGACGCGGACATCATCCTGGTGATGGAGGACGGCGCGATCGTCGAGCAGGGCTCGCACGACGAGCTGCTCGCGGCCGACGGTGCGTACGCGCGCCTGTACGCGAGCCAGTTCGCCGCGGCGGTGGCTCCGGTCGACTGAGGCAACCGGCCCGTACGCTCGGCGCATGTCCACGCTCCCCGGCGCCGAGCGTGCGGGCTTCTCCCGTGACCGGATCACCGTCGCGTTCTACGGCACGTTCGTCGTCTGGGGCTGGTTCCTCTACAGCTTCAACCCCAGCGTCCCCCTGCTCGCCGACGACCTGGGCGTCTCGGACGCGCAGGCGGGGCTGCACGGGACGGCGATGGCGGTCGGCGCCGTCCTCGCCGCGTTCGTCACCCCGCGGCTCGTCCTGGGGACCGGCCGGCGCCCCTCGCTCATGGCGTCGGTGAGCCTGATCGCCGTCGGCGTCGTGGCGCTCGTCCTCGCGCCCACGCTGGCGTGGAGCCTGGCCGCGATCTTCGTCGTCTCCGTGGGCGGCAACGTGGCGATCACGGCGATGCAGCCCGGCCTCGTCCTGCGGCACGGCCGGGCGTCGTCCGCCGCGCTGACCGAGGGGAACGGCGTCGGGTCGTCGATCGGGCTCGTCGGCCCGCTGGCCGTCGGGGCGTGCGTCGCGGTCGGTTGGGGCTGGCAGCCCGCCGTCGCGGTGACGGCGGTCCTCGCTCTCGTCTCGGTGCTGGTCTACTCGCGGATCCCGGTCGGCGGACCGATGACGCCTGCACACGCCGCGCCGGTCCCGGCTCCCGTGACGACGACGGCGCGCTCGACCCGCACCGCCCTGCCCGCCTGGTGCTTCCTCGTGACCATGGTCGCGGCGGTCGCGATGGAGTTCGCCACCACGTACTGGGCCACCGGGCTCGTCATCGACCAGACCGACGCCGGGGCGGGCATCGCCGCTGCTACGACCGCAGGCCTCGTGCTCGGCATGTCGGTGATCCGGTTCGTCGTCGGCCCCCTGTCCCTGCGGATCGCGCCCGCGTTCCTGCTGGCCGTGGCGTTCGTCGTGGCCATCGGCGGCTGGACGATCCTGTGGACGGCGACCACGCCGGCCGTGGCGATGGTCGGGCTGGTCGTGTCGGGCCTGGGCTACGGCGCGCAGTACCCGCTGTCGATCGCCCTGCTGCTGGCCACGGCCCCGCACCGGCCGGACGCGACGCAGGCGCGGGCCACGCTCGCCGCGGGGCTCGCCATCGGTGTCGCACCCTTCGCCCTCGGGGCCCTGGCGGACCAGTTCGGCACGCACCGGGCGTTCATCCTCGTGCCGGTCGTCGCCGTCGTCGGGGCGGCGGCCGCCGTGGTCGGAGGTCGCGCGGTACGACGAGCGGTCGTGGCCGAGGTGGACTCGGTCGCCCTGGAAGGATGACCGCGTGCCCCGCCCCGACCTGCAGACCGTCACGTCGTCCGACGACGCCCGCCTCACCGACTACGTCTCGCTGACCGACGTCGCGCTGCGCTCGAGGCTCGAGCCGTCGAAGGGGCTGTACATCGCCGAGAGCTCGACGGTGCTCGGCCGGGCCCTCGCGGCCGGCCACCGGCCGCGGTCGGTCCTGCTCGCGCCGCGCTGGGTGCCGGACCTGGAGCGGATGCTGGCGTCGCTGCCGGCCGACGACGTCGTCGTCCCCGTGTATGTGGCCGAGGAGCCCGTGCTGGAGGCCATCACGGGCTTCCACGTGCACCGCGGAGCGCTGGCGGCGATGCACCGGCCCGTCCTGGCGCCCGTCGTCGACGTCCTGCACGGAGCCCGTCGCGTCGCCGTGCTCGAGGACATCGTCGACCACACCAACGTCGGCGCAGCGATGCGCGCGTGCGCGGCCTTCGGCCTGGACGCGGTGCTCATCACGCCGCGCTGCGCCGACCCGCTGTACCGGCGCTCCGTGCGCGTCTCCATGGGCACCGTGTTCCAGGTGCCGTGGACCCGCATCGACCCCTGGCCGGACGGGCTGGCGCTGCTGCGCTCGCTCGGCTTCGTCACCGCGTCGCTGGCGCTCACGGACGACTCGATCTCGCTGGACGCGCTGGCCGCGGACCCACCGCCGAAGCTGGCGCTCATCCTCGGTGCCGAGGGCGACGGGCTCAAGGCCTCGACGATCGCGGGGTCCGACCTCGTGGTCCGCATCCCGATGGCGGGCGGCGTGGACTCGCTCAACGTCGCATCCGCTGCCGCCGTGGCCTTCTGGGCGACCCGGGTTTCCTGACACGATCGGTTCATGACCACTGATCTGTTCGAGCCGGTCGGTGCGGGCACCGACGACGTCGCCAACCGGCTGCTCGCCGCGACGCTGGGTGCGCAGGAGCTGTTCGCCGTCTACCTCGGGGACCGGCTCGGCTGGTACGCGTCTCTGGCGGAGCACGGCGCGTCCTCGTCGGACGAGCTCGCACAGCGGACCGGGACCGACGAGCGGTACGCGCGCGAGTGGCTCGAGCACCAGGCCGTCGCCGGGTACGCGACCGTCGACGACGACCACCGGTTCGCGCTCACGGACGGTGCGCGCGAGGTGCTCACCGATGCGGACTCGACGGCGTTCCTCGCGCCGCTCGGTCGGATGCAGGCGGCCTCCGGACGCGTCGTCGACGACCTCCTCGAGGCCTTCCGCACCGGCGGCGGGGTGTCCTGGGGCCGGATGGGGGACGACGCCCGGACCGCGCAGGCCGCGCTCAACCGGCCGTTCTTCCTCGGCGCCCTCGTCGACGAGGTGATCCCGTCGATCCCCACGCTGCACGCGCTGCTGCGACAGGGCGGCCGGCTCGCGGACCTCGGGTGCGGGCAGGGCTGGTCGTCGATCGCGATCGCCCGGGAGTACCCGGAGGCCTCCGTCGTCGGCATCGACATCGACGCGCCGTCCATCGACGAGGCTCGTCGTAACGCCGCATCGGTGAGCGTGGACGTTGCCTTCGAGCTGGCCGACGCAGCGTCCGTGCGCGACGCACGCTTCGACGTCGTGACGTTCTTCGAGTGCGTGCACGACATGTCCGACCCGGTCTCGGTGCTCGCCGCGGCACGGGCGATGGTGCGCGACGACGGGTACGTGCTCGTCGCCGACGAGCGCACGCAGGAGACGTTCACCGCACCCGCCGACGCCGTCGAGCGGCTCTTCTACGGCTGGTCGCTGACCGTCTGCCTGCCCGACGGCCGCTCGACGACGCCGAGCGTCGCCACCGGCACGGTCATGCGACCGTCGACGCTGGAGCGTTATGCGCGCGAGGCGGGGTTCGTCGGGATCGAGATCCTGCCCGTCGAGCTCGACCTGCTGCGCTTCTACCGGCTGCTGCTCCCGCCGCGGAAGCCCTGAGGGCTTTCGTCCTGGCGCGCCACCGGCGGATGAGCGTAGCGTCGAACCGGGGCGAAATGACCGGAATGTCGCTTGTCGCTCGCGAAGGAGAGAGACGATGAGGAAGCCTGCTCTTGCCGTCACCGCCGCCGCGCTCCTGGTCCTCGGACCGGTCGGCGCCGCCACCGCGACACCGCCGCCACCGGGGCCGGTGACGCTCGCTCAGGGCCTGGTCGGTCCGCTGCACCTCTCGGTCGGGCCCGGGAAGTCGGTCACCGTCTCGCAGGAGTTCGCCTCCCAGCTCACGACCGTCAGCAGGGGCTCGACGGCGACGCTGTACGACGGTGGCCCGGACTGGGACGTCTCCGGCGTCGACAACCGGGGGAGCACGGTCTACTTCCTGCAGAGCCAGGGCGCGGGCCCGGACGACCCCCGACCGCTCGTCGGGGTGCTGAAGGCCATCGACGCGCGCGGGAACGTCAGCACCGTCACCGACCAGATCGGGGCCTACGAGACCTCGGTCAACCCCGACAGCGGCAACGCCTACGGGCTGTCTGCGGCCGACGCGGCGGCCAACCCCGGCTGCGTCGCGCAGCTCACGGCCCTCGGCTTCCCGGTCAGCTACACCGGGGAGATCGACTCCCACCCGTACGCGCTCACCGTCGTCGGCAGCACCGCCTACGTCGCCGATGCCGGGATCAACGCCGTGCTCGCCGTGAACCTGCACTCAGGCACGATCCGGACCGTCGCCGTCCTCCCGCCGCGGCCCGCCCCGATCACCGCGGAGGCCGGTGCGGCCTTCGGGCTCACCGACTGCGTCGGTCTGACCTACGCCTTCGAGCCGGTGCCGACCGACGTCGAGATGGGTCCGGACGGCCGGCTGTACGTCTCGTCTCTGCCGGGCGGGCCGGAGGACGTCAGCCTCGGCGCCCGGGGCGCGGTCTTCCGGGTCGCGCCGAGGAGCGGAGTCACCGACGTCTACGCCGAGGGCCTCATGACACCGACCGGGCTCACGCTCGACGGACGGGGCAACGTGTACGTCGCGTCGCTCTTCGGGGAGGGCGTCTACAAGATCTCGGCCAGGTCCCACGCCGTGACCGTGGTCCTGCCGGCGACCAACGCCGCCGACGTCGAGATCAAGGGCTCGACGCTCTACGCGACCACCGACGCCTTCGGCAACGGGACGCTCGTCTCGCTCCGGCTCTAGCCCGGGCGGTCAGCCCAGGGCGAGACCGTCGACGACCAGGACGCCCGGTGCGCGGGCGAGCAGGGCGCCGGGCAGCGCGATCTTGGAGCGGCGCACGCCGCTGCCGATGATGACGACGGGTCCGGCGTCCGGGTCGTCGACGGCCACGGACGCGTCCACGAGCACCCGGTAGCGGGCGGGAAGGCCGAGCGGCGTGATGCCGCCGTACTCCATGCCCGACTCCTCGACCGCGCGGTCCATCGGCAGGAACGAGGCCTTGCGGACGTCGAGCAGCCGCTTCACCGCATTGTTGACGTCGGCGCGGGTGGTTGCGCGCACGACGCATGCGGCGACGCGCTCCTCGCCCTCTCGGCGGCCGGCGACGAGCACGCAGTTGGCCGACGCGGCGGGGGGCAGGGCGAACGACTCGGTCAGCGTCGCGGTGTCGGCCAGGTCCGGGTCGATCTCGGTGACCAGCACGGCGTCGGCCACGCTCGCGTCCTGCTCCGCCCACGCGGTGATCGTCGCGAGGGTGGAGGTGGCCAGGAGGTGGGGGTGGTCGAGCGCGCGGGTCCAGGTGAGCGTGCCCAGGCTCATCGCTGGTAGGTCCCGACGAGGATCGCGCGGGCGAGCGTGTGGAACAGGACCGCCGTGTTGGCGGCGCCGGGCATGGTGTCCGCGGAGAACCCGAGCGAGTCCGTGTCGAGGGCGTGGACGACGAAGAAGTAGCGGTGCACCTGGTCGCCGGGAGGTGGTGCCGCGCCGACATAGCCGGCGACACCGTCGTCGCCCTTCAGCTGGATCGCGCCCGCGGGCAGGCCGGAGCCGTCCGGGTTGCCGGCGCCGCGAGCGAGCGACGTGACGCTCGCCGGGACGTCCGCCAGCGTCCAGTGCCACCAGCCGGCAGGTCCCGGGGCATCCGGGTCGAAGCAGCTGACCAGGAACGACCTCGTGGCGTCCGGGAAGCCCGACCAGGACAGCTGGGGGGAGACGTTGCGGTCGGCGCCGGTGTTCGTGTGCACGTCGGGCACGCGCTCGCCGGCGACGACGTCCTCGCTGGTCAGCGTGAAGTCGGGGACCTTCGGCAGGAGCGAGTAGGGGTCCGGGGCGACGGGACGGGTGAGGTTCACGGCCATGGCGCCATCATGTCGCGGGCGGGGCCGGGGTGCTCGCCGTCCCGGCCAGGGAAGGCTCCAGCGCCTCGTCGCGAGGTCCGATCAGCACACGGGCAGGCAGCAGACGGTCGATGCCGACGAGCGCGAGGCCGAGCAGGAAGAAGCCGATCGCGTAGATGACGACGTTCTTCATCAGCCCGCCGTAGCCGATCTCGGACACGTCGACGAAGCCGTACGGGTAGGGGCTGCCCGGGCTGACGACGCCGCGGATCGTGCTGAACGCGCAGTACGCCACGGGGTAGGCCAGCCACCAGGCGGCCGTCCGGACGTGCAGCCGGCGGTGGGGGACCATCAGCAGGAAGTGCACGAACGTCGCGATGGGCGTCAGCCGGTGCACGAGCTGGTCGTGCGTCAGGCCCAGGGCGATGATCTCCTCGCCGGGCGGGGCAGGGTCGAGGATGAAGTACGAGACGAGCCCGGTGATCAGCAGGAACAGGGTCACGGCGCCCCAGAGCCAGGGCTGCGGCTCCCGTCGGCGGGCGAGGACCGCGATGCCGCCCCAGAGCATGACGACCGCCAGCAGCAGGTTCGACTGGTTGGTGAAGTAGACGTAGTCCTCGAGGTCGAGGCTGACGCCGCCGCTCGGCGACCAGAACAGCGCGATCAGCGTGATCGCTGCCAGCGCGAGGCGATAGACGCCGACGACGATTCTCATAGCTGCCCTTCCGGCTCGCCGGCGACGCTGCCGGTCGGCGAAAACGTACATCGCCCAGGTGGGTGGTCGGCGGATTGACAGTGCCGACGATGTCAGCGTGTACTGAGATACTTCGAACAGTTGTTCGAGCCGACACCACGGACTCAACTCCACACCGCGACGAGGGAGGTGCGCATGACCGCCGGAACCATGACCCGCGAGGACCGGGTCCGGCTCGCGCGCGCGGCCCTCGCACGCGCCGAGGAGCGGACCGGCGCACGCAGCGTGCTGCCCCTCGGCACCCGGCCCGAGGAGCCGGTCGTCACCCTCGTGCCGGTGGTGTCGGGGGCTGCGCCGGACCCTGCTCCTGCGGGGATCCTCACCACCGAGCGGCCGCCGATGGCCGTGCCGCCGGCCCTCGTCCCACTGCTCCCCGAGGGGCTGCGCCGCGGCGCGACGACCGTCGTCAGCGGGTCCACCTCGCTCGTGCTCGCCCTGCTCGCGCACGCGTGCGCGGGTGGCGCGTGGGCGGCGGTGGTCGGGCAGCCGACCGTCGGGCTGCTCGCCGCCGCGCAGGCGGGGGTGTCGCTCGAGCGGCTGGCCGTCGTTCCTCGGCCCGGGCTCGAGTCGCCCACCGTGCTCGCCGCGCTGCTCGACGGGGTGGACGTGGTGGTCGTCGGACCCCAGGTCTCGCTCACCGACACCGACCGTCGGCGCCTGTCCGCCCGCGCGCGCGACCGGGGGTCCGTGCTGCTGTCGACCACCGACTGGCCCGGTGCGGGCGTGGTGCTCACCGTGCAGCAGGGGCGGTGGACCGGGGTGGACGCGGGCGAGGGTCGGTTGCGGACCCACGAGATCCGGGTGGCGCGCACCGGACGTGGCAGCGCCGCGGTGCCGCAGTCGCTCGACCTCACGCTGCCGCTGGGTGCCGAGCCGATCGCCACTGAGCCGGCCACCGCTGCGCTCCCCGCGACCGGGCTGAGGCTCGTCGGATGAGCACCCGGACCACGGTGCTGTGGGTGCCCGACTGGCCGGTCGTGGCCGCGGCCGCCACCGAGGAGGTGCCCGCCCACCTGCCCGCCGCGGTGCACGACGGGCAGCGGCTCACCGCGGTGTCCGCCCTCGCCCGGGCGGAGGGGGTGCGGCGCGGGATGCGACGACGGCAGGCGCAGGGGGTCTGCCCGGAGCTGGTCCTGCTGCCCGCCGACGACACCCGCGACGTGCGCCTGTTCGAGCCCGTCGCTGCCGCCGCGGAGACCGTCGTGGCGGGCATCGAGGTGGTGCGCGCGGGAATGCTCCTGCTGCCCGCTGGCGGCGCGAGCCGGTACCACGGGTCCGAGGAGGCGCTCGCGGAGCTGCTGGTCGACGCGGTCGCCTCCCGGTCGGGGCACGAGTGCGCGGTCGGCACCGCGGACGGGTTGCTGGCCGCGGTCCTGGCCACCCGGTCCGGGACCGTGGTGCCGCCCGGTCAGTCGCCCGCCTACCTCGCTCGGCACGGCGTGACCGAGCTGGTGCACGCGGCGGTCACCGACGAGGCCGCGGCCGCGGTGACGGACCTGGTGGACCTGCTGCACCGCCTCGGGCTGCGCACCCTCGGACAGCTGGCCGCCCTGCCGCCCACCGACGTGAGCGCCCGGTTCGGTCGCCTCGGGGCGTGGGCGCAGCTGCTCGCGCGCGGGGACGACGAGCGCCCGCCGGCCCGCCGCCGCCCGGAGGCGGACCTCGAGGTGTCCACCGAGCTGGACCCGCCGCTCGACCGGGTCGACCAGGCGACCTTCGCCGGGCGCAGGCTGGCCGAGGAGCTGCACGAGCTGCTGGTGGCGCACTCCGTGACCTGCGGACGCCTGCAGATCGCCGCCCGCACCGACGAGGGTGACGACCTGGTCCGGACCTGGCGCACCGACCTCGGCGGCTGGGGCGGCCTGACGCCCGCACGGATCACCGACCGGATCCGCTGGCAGCTGGAGGGCTGGCTGGCCGCGACCGCGGTCGAGACCGCCCGCAGCCGCTCCCTGGACGACCCGGCGGCACGTGCACGCTCGGCCGGCGCACGTGCGGCCGTGGCGTCCGGCAAGGACCCGTGGGCGCACGACGACCTGCCCGTGGACCCGTGGCCCGACGACTCCCGCCCGGTCGCGCTCGTGCACCTGGCGGTCACCGCCCTGGACGTCGCCCCGGCGGGTGCCGAGCAGGGGCGACTGTGGGGCGGACCGTCCGGCGGGGACCTGCGCGCGCACCGGGCACTGGACCGGGTGCAGGGGATCGTCGGCGGTTCGGGGATCCTCGTGGCGACGCTGCAGGGCGGTCGGGACGTCCGTGACCAGGTGCACCTGCAGCCGTGGGGTGAGCAGACCGAGCCCGCACGGCCGGTGGACCGCCCGTGGCCCGGGCGGCTGCCCGATCCCGCCCCGGCGACGGTCCTCGACCCGCCCGAGCGCGTCGAGGTCCGCGACGCCGCGGGGGTGCCCGTGGTGCTCGACGTGCGTGCCGGGATGACGGGGGAGCCGGCGTGGGTGCGGTGGATGCCGCGGGAGGACGAGGACGTGCCCCTGCGTCAGCGCGGGCCGAGCCGCTCCGTCGGTCGCCCGGCTCGTCTGGGTGACGACGTGCTGTTCGGTGGCCCGCGGCCCGCGGACGACGTGCGGTCCGTCGTCGGGTGGGCGGGGCCGTGGCTGCTGAGCGAGCGGTGGTGGACCGACGACCGCCCGGGGCTGCGCGCGCACCTGCAGGTGACGTTCGACGACGGGCGCGCGGTGCTGCTCGCCTGCACGGCGAGCGGCTGGACGTGCGAGGCGTCGTATGACTGACCGGTTGCGCTACGCCGAGCTCCACGCGCACACGGCGTTCAGCTTCCTGGACGGGGCGAGCCAGCCCGAGGAGCTGGCCGCGGAGGCGTCCCGGCTCGGGCTGCGGGCGCTCGCGGTCACCGACCACGACGGCCTGTACGGCGTGGTGCGGTTCGCCCAGGCGGCCAAGGCGGTCGGGCTGCCGACGGTGTTCGGCGCCGAGCTGCACCTGCCCGCGCCGGACGGACGACGGCACCACCGGGAGGTGCGGGTGACGCCCGGACCACCGGTGCTGGACCTGCCGACGGGCGTCCCGGACCCGCGCGCGTCGCACCTGCTGGTGCTCGCCCGCGGTCCCGACGGGTACCGCGCCCTGTCCCGCGCGATCGCGGAGGCGCACCTGCGCACCGGGAAGAAGGGCGCTGCCGACTACCGGCTCGAGGAGCTCGCCGCGACGGCCGCCGGGCAGTGGCTCGTGCTCACCGGCTGCCGCAAGGGGTCGGTCCGGCGGGCGCTCGCCGGCGGCGATCCCTCGGGGGTCGCGGGCGTCAGCGCGACGGGGGTGGCCGCCGCACGCAGGGAGCTGGACCGGCTCGTCGCCCTGTTCGGGCGGGACAACGTGGCGGTCGAGACGACGGCGGCGGGGGACCCGTACGACGCGGAGCGCGCCGACGCCCTCGCCTACCTGGCGAAGGAGGCGGGTCTGCCCCTGGTGGCCACCGGGAACGTCCACTACGCCACACCGCGCGACGCCGACCTGGCCTCCGCGCTCGCCGCCGTCCGGGCGCGGTCGTCGCTGGAGGACCTGGACGGCTGGCTGCCCGGGGGACCGGGCGCGCACATGCGGTCGGCGGCCGAGATGCTCGCGCTGCACCGCCGGCACCCGTCGGCCGTCGGCACCGCGGCGGACCTGGCCGACGAGTGCGCGTTCGACCTCTCCCTCGTCGCGCCGAACCTGCCGCCCTACCCGGTGCCCCCCGGGCACACCGAGGCCACCTGGCTGCGCGAGCTGGTACGACTGGGTGCCCTCGAGCTGTACGGACCGCCGGAGAAGGAGCGCGTGCCCGGTGCGTACGCGCAGCTGGCGCACGAGCTGCGCGTGATCGAGGACCTCGGGTTCCCCGGGTACTTCCTGGTCGTCTACGACCTGGTCGACTTCTGCCGCCGCAACGGGATCATGGCGCAGGGTCGCGGGTCGGCGGCCAACTCGGCGGTCTGCTACGCGCTGCGGGTCACCGCCGTCGACGCCGTGCGGCACGGCCTGCTCTTCGAGCGGTTCCTCGCCCCGGAGCGCGACGGGCCACCGGACATCGACGTGGACATCGAGTCCGCGCGCCGCGAGGAGGTCATCCAGTACGTCTACGAGAAGCACGGTCGTACGCACGCGGCGCAGGTGGCCAACGTCATCTCCTACCGGCCGCGGTCGGCGGTCCGGGACGCCGCCCGGGCGCTCGGGTACGACACCGGGCAGCAGGACGCGTGGGCGTCGTCGATCGAGCGCTGGGGGAGCCTGCGCCCCGCCGCCGCCCCGGTGCCTGCCGAGCCCGAGCGCCCCTCGAGCACGCGACGACGCCCGCACGTCGGTCACGTCGGCCCGGTGCCCGAGCAGCCCACCTCCGTGGTCACCGCGCGCGAGGAGCGGTGGCGCACGCGTGCCTCGATGTGGGGCAACACGTGGGAGCCACCGTCGGTGCTGCGAGCTCCGAAGGGTGTGGACACGCCGGGGCTGGCCACCGCGGACGGGCACGACGTGGTCCCGGCGATCCTGCCCCCGTCGGCGAGCGACCTGGACGAGATCCCGGAGCAGGTCATCGACCTGGCGGACCGGTTCCTGCGCCTGCCACGGCACCTGGGGATCCACTCGGGCGGCATGGTCATGTGCGACCGGCCGGTGATCGAGGTGTGCCCGGTGGAGTGGGCGCGGATGCCCGGTCGCACGGTGCTGCAGTGGGACAAGGAGGACTGTGCCGACGCGGGGCTGGTGAAGTTCGACCTGCTCGGGCTGGGCATGCTCACCGCGCTGCGGATCGGGTTCATGTCGGTCAAGGAGCACGAGGGGCAGGTGCTCGACCTGCACGGGCTGCCCGCGGAGGACCCGCGGGTGTACGACCTGCTCAGCGCGGCGGACACGGTCGGGGTGTTCCAGGTGGAGTCGCGCGCGCAGATGGGCACGCTGCCTCGTCTGCAGCCCCGGACGTTCTACGACATCGTCATCGAGGTCGCCCTCATCCGCCCCGGCCCGATCCAGGGCGGTTCGGTGCACCCGTACATCGAGCGCGCGCACGGCCGGCAGCCGGTCACCTACCTGCACCCGCTGCTCGAGAAGTCGCTGGCCAAGACCAAGGGCGTCCCGCTGTTCCAGGAGCAGCTCATGCAGATGGCCATCGACGTCGCCGACTTCACGCCGGCGGAGGCGGACCAGCTCCGGCGCGCGATGGGGTCCAAGCGCTCGACCGAGCGGATGGAGGCGCTGCGGGGGCGCCTGCTGGCAGGGATGGCCGGGCACGGGATCGACGCGGAGACCGGCCAGCAGATCTTCGACAAGCTCAAGGCGTTCGCGGACTTCGGGTTCCCCGAGTCGCACGCGTACTCGTTCGCGTTCCTCGTGTACGCCAGCGCGTGGCTGAAGGTCTACCACCCGGCCGCGTTCTACGCGGGGCTGCTGGCGGCGCAGCCGATGGGGTTCTACTCGCCGCAGTCCCTCGCCGCCGATGCCCGTCGGCACGGGCTGGAGGTCCTGCGCCCGGACATCCAGGCCTCCGACGTGCAGGCGTGCGTGGAGCGGCTGGGGCCGACCCCGGTGGGCGGCGAGCCGCGGCTCGTACCGACGCCGAGCGGCACCGGCCCGGTCACGGCGCCGGGCGTGCGGACGGGGGACGGCAGGCGCTCGCTCGCGGTCCGTCTCGGGCTGGCCTCGGTGCGGTCGGTGGGGGAGGACGTCGCGCAGCGGGTGGTCGACGAGCGCCGGGCGCGCGGCCCGTACGCCGACCTGCGCCAGCTGGTCCGTCGCGTCCAGCTCTCGACCGCCCAGCTCGAGGCGCTGGCCACGTCGGGGGCGCTCGACAGCCTGGGCGTGACCCGCAGGGAGGCGCTGTGGGCGGCCGGTGCGCTGGCGCAGGAGGGGCCGGACACGCTGCCCGGGGTCTCGGTCGGGGTGAGCGCACCGACGCTGCCCGGGCTGAGCGAGGTCGAGGTCGCCACCGCGGACGTCTGGGCGACGGGGGTGTCCGTCGACTCCTACCCGACGCAGTTCGTGCGCGACGGGCTGGACGCAGCGGGGGTCCTCCGGGTGGAGCAGGCGTACACGCACGAGCTCGGGCGGCGCGTGGCCGTCGCGGGTGTGGTCACGCACCGGCAGCGCCCGGGGACCGCCGGCGGGATCACGTTCCTGTCCCTGGAGGACGAGACCGGGCTGCTCAACATCATCTGCTCGGCGGGCCTGTGGCAACGGTTCCGCAAGGTCGCGCGGACGTCGCGCGCCCTGGTGGTCCGGGGACGGCTGGAGCGTTCCGACGGGGCGACCAACCTGGTCGCCGAGCACCTGGTGCCCATGTCGCTGCGGGTCCGGACGACCTCACGCGACTTCCACTGACCGTCACCCTTCGGCGACCGGCTCCTTGTCCTCGATCGACTCGACCTCGTCCACGGGCTCGACGTCGTCGTCCGCCTCGTCCTCCTCCATCGGAGGATCGAGCGTCCTCAGCCGGGAGAAGATCGCCCAGCAGACCGCGACGAACGGCACGGCGATGACGGCGCCGAGGAGACCGAAGGACAACGTCCCGGCCGTCACGGACAGGGCGATGACCACGGGATGCAGCCGGACCTGTCTGCCCATGATGAACGGCTGGAAGATGTGGCCTTCCAGCTGCCCGATCGCGGCGATGCCGATGGTGACGAACACGGCCGACCAGAAGCCGTTGGCGGCCAGGGCCACGATCGCAGCGATGACCATCGCCAAGGGCGCACCGATCAGCGGGATGAACGCGCCGATGATGACCAGCACAGCGAGTGGTGCCGCGAGCGGCACGTGCAGGACGAGCAGGAGGATGAACGCCAGGATGCCGTCCGTGAGGGCGATGAGCACCGTGCCGCGGGTGTACCCGGAGAACGTGTACCACCCGGCCCCGGCGGCGGCGATCCACGTCTCGCGGACCCGGGACGGCAGCTGGTTGAGGAACCACGTCCACATCTGCCTGCCCCGCGCCAGGAAGAACGCCGTGCAGAAGATGGCCAGGGCGAGCGCGGTGAACACCTCGACCACGGAGCCGGCACCCGCGGCGGCCTGACCCGCCAGGTCGCCCGCATGGTCCTGCACCCACTTCTGGCCGTTGTTGATCCACTCGGCGATCTGCTCGTTGGTGATGGTGAACGGCAGCTTCCCGCTCTCCAGGAAGTCGGTGATCTGGGTGAGCCCGTTGCCGAACTGCTTGGTGAGGTCGGTCCACTGGTTGGCCACGGAGTACGCGACGTAGGCGAGCAGCCCGATGAAGACGAAGAACCCGCCGAAGATCGCCAGCGCAGTCGAGAGGCCACGGGGCAGGAACCGGCTGAGGAAGTCGACGATCGGTCGGAGCACCGCGGTGAACACGAAGGCGATGAACAGCGCGACGAAGAGCAGCATCACCTTCCCGACGACGAAGAAGATGAGCGCCACCATCACCAGGACGACGAGCAACCGCCACGAGACGCCGGCCGAGTTGCGCAGCCAGCGCGGGGCCGTGTGCTCGACGCCGTACACGGCGGGGTTGCGTCGCGCACCTGCCACCTTGCGCGCGGCCGGGCCCGGTGCACGCCCCGGCGTCTGGCTCGCGTCCGTCATCAGGCTCCCTGCGTCGTCGGCACCCCTGTCGCTGCCACGCGCACAGTCTGCACCGGGTGGCCGATGCATGCCTGCCAGCCGCGCCGTGCTATCTTTTCTGCCGCACCTGAGGGCGCCTCCGGGTGTCTCACGGTCCACCTGTCCGGGTGGCGGAATGGCAGACGCGCTAGCTTGAGGTGCTAGTGCCCTAACGGGCGTGGGGGTTCAAGTCCCCCTCCGGACACTCGTTGAGACAGCGAGCATGAGGGCTCTGACCTGCGGAAACGCCGGGTCAGAGCCTTTCGTGTTCGCCCGAGGACCACCGCAGCCGTGCAGGCATGTCTGCAGGGCGTCCGCGGCACCACACCCGGGGAACCGTGAGTTTCGCAGCGTTCACTCGCTGACGACCCGGCTCCACGCTTACCGGGGTAGCACGGCGTCGAGCAGTCGGCCGCATCGTCGGGGATCCTCGGTCAGCCCGTGCTCGAGGCACCACAGGAGGTACGACGCCGCGCGATAGAGCACCCACGCCCGCGCGCGTCGCTCGTCGAGCCCGGCGATGTCGACGACCGTCCGCAGATGCCCCAGAACCTCATGGGAGTCGGCCATCTCGTCGATTCGGCTCCACAGCACGCGCGCGAGGTCGCACTCGATGTCGCCGCGCAAGAGGACCGGATCGACCACCAGCCATGTTTCCCGCGAACCTGCCAGAACCTGGCCCGCATGCAGGTCCGCATTGGCCGCGAGGTCGGAGCTGGTTGCGCTGAGCAGGTCGGCTGCCTCTTCGGCGGCATGGAACTGCGCCAGCGTGGCGTGGCGCCCTGCCCCTGCGGAGTGCCACGCCGCGACGAGCGTCGCGCGTTCCTCGAGGGGTCGCTGCGTGGTCGACGGCACGTGGGCGGGCGCCGGGCGCGCGAGTCGCAGCATCGTTCGGGCGAGAACGGGGATCGCGTCGTCGAGCGGGAGAGAGGACAGCGAACGCCGGGCGTCCAGGCGTTCGAGGAGCAGCGCACCCGCGGGCACGTCGACATCAACCAGCGTCACGGTCCCGCGACCGTCCCAGAACCGCAGAGCCTCCACCAGAGCCGAGAGATCGTCGCCTGGTGGAGTCATTCGCAGTGCCAGGGCGTCGTCCCCACGTGGACCTCCTCGAACCGGCACCACGATCGCGTTGGACCCGTGCAGGGGAAGACCGTCGACCTGCAGGCCCCACACCTCGCACTGGGCGTCGACCAGGCCCGGCAGGCCGTCCAGCCACTCCGTCGCGCCACGCCACCAGCGCGGCATCGCTCGGAACGACGGGGGCACGCTGATCACCAAGCCACGCTAACGGGCACGGACACCGGATCGCAGTCGGTGGACGATGGGAGGAACGGCGGCTCGACGTGCGCGTGGGTCGGTCAAGGTGGCGTCGCGCTCGCGCCCTCACCGGCGTGCCTGCTCGTTCGTCCTCGCGCGCTCGAGAGAAATCGCAGGAACGTCGGCTCCGCGACGGCGAGACTCGCACGATGACCACCAGCGAACCGGACAGCGTGACCTACGAGTGGCGTGGCTCGTTCACCAACGACGAGGCCAACGCCCTGCACGCGGAGGCGTTCGAGCACCACCCGTCCGACGACGACTGGAGCGACCGGCTCGCCCGCCTCAGCCTCGGCTGGGTCGTCGCCCGGGACCGCGACGGCATGGTCGGCTTCGTCAACGTCATCTGGGACGGGCTCGAGCACGCGTTCATCGAGGACACGTCGGTCGCTCTGCGCGCTCGCCGACGAGGGATCGGGGTCCGACTGATCGAGGTCGCGCGCGAGCACGCAGCCGCTGCCGGGTGCGCGTGGTTGCACGTCGACTTCGACGACGACCTGCGCACCTTCTACCTCGACGCGTGCGGTTTCACCCCGACGAGCGCCGGCCTGATGCGGCTGCGCTGAGCCCGGCGCCTATGCGTCGGCCGCGCCGGGGACCTTGTCGGTGACGTCCTCGTACGCGGCGTCGTTCGGCAGTGCGCCCGGCGCGTAGATCAGGCGGACGACGCCGGTCGGGAAGACGTCCGAGCGCAGCAGCGTGAGCGGGTAGATGGGCTCGCCCTCGTCGAAGAGGCGCTCGCCCTTGCGCGCGGCGACGGGGTGCACCAGCAGGCGGAGCTCGTCGAGGAGACCGGCGGCCAGCAGCTGGCGGACCACCGAGACCGAGCCGGCGACGAGGATCTTCCCGGGCGCCTTCTTCAGCTCGGCGACGGCGGCGACGAGCTCGCCGTCGACCTTCTCGACGTTGCGCCAGCCGAGGTCCTGCGAGCCCCGGGTTGCGACGACCTTGCGCATGTCGCCGAGCCGCGCCGCGAACGAGGCGTCCTCGCCGCCGGCGGCCTCCCGGTCGGGCCAGGCGCCGGCGAAGCTGTCGTAGGTGACGCGCCCCAGGAGGAGGACGTCGACGTCCTCGTAGTCCTCGGTCACCGCGGCGCCCATGTTCGCGTCGAAGTACGGGAAGTGCCATGTCGGGTCGATCTCGATGACGCCGTCGAGAGAGCTGAACAGGGTGGAGACGATCGTCGCCATGAGGTCCTCCGTGGGTCGTCGGCCGGGACGCGGCTCGGCGGAGCCGCAGGTGGGAAGCACTCTTGTGCCCGCCGCGCGAGCGGGCCTACGTTGAAAGTACCGCCGCCGGACGTCGGTCCGCGGCTGCAGCGAAGCAGGCATCCATGTCCTCCGCGCTCTCCACGCTCGGCCGCTCGCCGTACGGCTCGTCGACGGCGAACCTGGCCACCGACCACTCGGCCGTGCTCGTGCCCGTCCAGCTCAGCCTGACCGGCCTCAGCCCCGGCGGGCCACCTGCTGCGCGTACGCGTCGCGGATGACCGTCTCGGCGGCCTTGCCGAACACGGAGTAGTCGGCGTCGCCGGCCGCGGCAGACTCGTCGTACACCCGTGCCGGCCAGTCCCAGAGCATGAAGCCGCGCACCCAGTCCCGCCGCGCGCACGCACCGAACGCGGCCTCGTACCAGTCGACCTGCGCCTGCTGCGACGGCTCGCCCTGCAGGGTCCAGTCGTTGGGGATGGCGGGGGAGCCCTCGCGGCTCGGGCAGCCCGCCTCCATGAAGAAGAACGGCTTCCCGAACTTCGTGACCACCGGTTCGATGCGGTCGAGCTGGTTCTCCCAGTCGTCGACCGGGTAGTAGCCGGACGACGAGATGACGTCGACCGCGTCCCACCAGGTGACGTGGTCCTCCTGGTACTTGTCGCAGTTGTAGGTGAGCACCCCGTCGTAGACCGCCCGCACCTGCGCGATCAGCGACCGCCACTCGGCCTCGCGGCGGTCCGTCTGCACCATCTCGCACCCGATGCAGAGCATCTCCACGCCCTCCTGCGCGGCGATGCGCGCGTGGTGGACGATGAACTCGGTGTAGCTGGCGAACCAGTGCGACCACTTGGGCTCGGGCGGCACCTCGATGTCGAAGAAGTTGATGTGTGCGCGCCAGGTGCCGTCGGCCACGTTGACCACGGGCTTCAGGACGACCTTCAGGCCCCGTGCCTTGGCCGCGCGGACCGCCCAGCGGACCTCGTCGTCCGTGACGGTGGGCTCGTCGCGGAAGTGGATCTCGGTGGACTGCGCCGTGTCCTGCAGAGCCGCGAACGTGATCGCGGTCCACGTCACGCCGAGCCGTTCGACCATCAGGTCCATCGACCGTTCGGCCTCGGCGTCCGCCCACGTGCCGCGCACGCCGGTCCAGCCCCAGGTCATGCCTGCCACGTAGGTGTCGTCGGTGATCACGAACCCCACCCTACGACTTACTTCGGCAATTGAACAAAGTGTCCCCTGGAGTCGCGGGCGGACGCCCGCGGCGTGACGATCGAGGTCCGACGACGGGAGGCGACCATGCCCAAGACCGCGAGGTCCGGTGCTGCCAGGCAGAGCGAGCTGCCGGCCACCTTGCAGCGATCCGACGAGAAGGCGCAGCGCACCTACGCCCACGCGTACGACGCAGCGATCGAGCAGTACGACGGTGACGAGGAGGCCGCTCACCGGGTCGCGTTCGCCGCGCTCAAGCACACGCACGAGAAGGTCGGCGACAGCTGGCGCCCCAAGGAGCACAACGGCCCGAGCGACGAGCGTGCCGAGGAGGGCTACGGGTCGACGGCCCCGACGGCCGGGGGTGTCGACGCGAACGCGTCGAAGGCGCACCTGTACGACGTCGCCAAGGAGCTCGACATCGCGGGCCGGTCGTCGATGACCAAGGACGAGCTGGTCGGGGCGATCGAGAGGGAGAACGACCGACGCAGCCGGCGCGCGACGTGATGTTCCTGGTCGGGCTGCGGCGGTCCGGACCGCTCTGGCAGCCGGGTGTCCCGTTGGAGGAGCAGTCCGGCTGGACGCAGCACGCCGCGTTCATGGACGGGCTCGTGGCCTCGGGCTTCGTGGTGCTCGGAGGGCCGTTGGCCGACGAGGTCCGCGTCGTCGAGGCGATCGAGGCGGACTCGGCCGACGCCGTGCGCGAGGTGCTCGCGGCCGACCCGTGGAGCGGGTCGCACCTGGTCGTCGACGCCGTCGAGCCCTGGACGATCCGGCTGGACGGCCGCCGCTAGTCGCCGAGGTCGCGCAGCGGCGACGTCCGCTCGCCGCCGGCGTCGCCGGTGTTCACCGTGCCCGCCGGCTCGACCAGCAGGGCGCACACCTCGCCGTCGGCCCTCGGGCAGTGCTCGACGCCCTTCGGCACCACGTAGACGTCCTGCGGGCCGAGCTCGACGTCGCCGTCGCGCAGCTGGATGGTGAGGCGCCCGGAGACCACCAGGAAGAGCTCGTCGGTGTCCGGGTGGCTGTGCCAGACGAACTCGCCGTCGAGCTTGACCACCTTGACGTCGTAGTCGTTGACCGTGGCCAGGCGGTGGGGCTGCCAGGGCTGGGTGATCGTGTCGAGCGCGGTCTGGATGTTGCGCACCGGAGGCATCCGTCGAGCCTAGGTCGGCGGCTGCGCGCAGTCACCCGTCCGCGTGCCGAAAGCCGCCCGAGATCCCAGCTCGGTGCGCGTGCTCGAGGGTGTGGCGCAGACCGTCACGGACGCGGGGCGCTCCTGCGCCGCAGGCACCGTCTGAGCAGTCGTCGCGCCGGGCGCCGCCGAGCCTAGGACGGCTCCAGCGCGACGAGCGGCGGGACGAGCATCAGCGGCTCCGCGTCCAGGTCGAGCACCTGGGAGCGCGCCGGAGGGGTGTCGACGGACTCGAACCGGACCGTCGCCTCGCGGCCGCGCACGTGCACGACCCAGCCTCGGCCGCGGGTCGGGTGCTCGATGTCGAGACCGGGGCGGGCGTTCTCCTCGGTGAGCGGTCGCGACTGGCTCGGGTCCTCGGCCGGAAGGTCGAGCGGTTCCGGCTCGACGTCGAGGTCGTCGGCGTCCCAGGGGAGCGTCAGCTGGGCGTGCGCCGAGAGGTTGTGGAACGAGACCCCGAGCAGCCGCACGGAGTCGGTGAGGCCGGCGGCGAGCGCCGCCTGGTGGGCCGCCGCGCGCAGCTCGGCAGGCTCCGCGGAGGGCTGCGGGAGCGTGATCGACCGGGTGAGCGTCGTGAAGTCCGCGAACCGCACCTTGGCGACGACGGTCCGCGCGCCCCCGCCATGCGCGGTGAGCCGGCGCAGCGCCTCGTCGGTCACCGCGTCGATGGCGGTGGTGATGGCGTCGCGGCCGAAGATGTCGGCGGCGAACGTGCGCTCGGCGCCCACCGACTTGCGCTCTGCTCCCACCGTCACCGGCCGGGGGTCGATGCCACGGGCCAGACGGTAGAGGTTCGCCCCCGACGACTCGCCGACCGTCATGGTCAGGACGTCGAGCGGCTGGCGTCGCAGGTCCGCGACGGTCCGGGCGTCGAGCCGTTCGAGCGCCGCCGCCGTCGCCGGCCCGATGCCCGGCACGGCGCGCACGGGCAGGGGCAGGAGGAACGCGTCCTCGTCGGCAGGCTCCACGAGCCGGAGCCCGTCGGGCTTGGCGGCCTCCGAGGCGAGCTTGGCGACGAGCTTGGTCCGGCCGATCCCGATCGACACCGCGAGCCCGGTCAGGGCCCGGATCCGTGCGCGGACGTCGGCCGCCGCACCCGACGGGTCGTCGGCGAAGGTTCCGTCCTCCAGGTCGACGAACGCCTCGTCGATGCTCAGCTGCTCGACCACCGGCGAGAGGGTCGCGAGCTCGGCCATGATCGCGCGCGAGTACGCGCTGTAGGCCTCGAAGCGAGGGAACAGGACGGCCGCCGCCGGTGCGAGGCGTCGCGCCCGGCTCATCGGCATCGCCGACCGCGCGCCCGCCTGCCGTGCCTCGTACGACGCGGTCGAGACGACCCCACGCGGACCGGTGCCGCCGACCAGCACGGGCTTGCCCCGCAGCGAGGGCTTGTCGCGCTGCTCGACCGCCGCGAAGAACGAGTCGGCGTCGGCGTGCAGCACGGTCGCACGGGTGCGCAGGCGGTCGACCACGGGCCTACTCTGCCCGGTCACCGACCGAGCCAGCGACATGCGTCAGGCGATGGCGAACGAGTCGCGCGACCGCAGCTCGTGCAGGGCGTTGAGCAGCACCCGGTTGAACGCGACGGGCGCGTGCGCGTTGACGTCGTGACCGGCACGCGGGACGACCGTCAGGCGCGTGCCGGGACGGGCCTCGAGGTAGCGGCGCTCGTCGAGGCGCAGCGGGTCGCGGCTGCCGTTGACCAGCCAGACCGGGACGGCGGTGCGGCGCAGGTCGGCGAGCGGGGAGTAGCCGGCGAGCGAGGTGAGCATGTCGGTGACGACGTGCCAGGAGCCGCCGCGCGGACGCAGGGTGCGGGCCACGAGATGGGCGACCCGTCGGTAGGCGCTGACGGGCTTGCCTTTGATCTCGGTGGAGCAGCCCGCCAGGACGACGCCGGCGATCTTCGTCTCGTGCTCACGGGTGTACGCCAGGCTCGCATAGCCGCCGAGGGAGAGCCCGACCAGCAGCGGGGGCTCGGAGCAGCTGTCGACGGCGCCGTCGATCGCGTCGAGCGCACCGGCCAGGCTGAACCGCTCCCCGGTGCGTGTGCCGTGCCCCGGCAGGTCGATGGCGATCGTCCGGTGACCGGACCGCTCCAGCGCGTCGACCTGTCGTCGCCAGATCGCCGACGACGTCCGTGTGCCGTGGACGAGGACGATCGGGCGACGGTGGATGGCGTGCTCCTTGCGTCGGGAGGCCGACCGGACGGTCGGGGCCTCTGGCAAGGTAATCGGCTCTCCTGGGAGTTTCGTGAGAGAGACTCAGAGCTGGGGCGCGCAGGAACCCGTCCCGAGCGCGGCGAGGCCCGCAAGATCACCCGGCTGGAACGTGGTGACGGCGGGCGAGGCGCGGGGGTACATGAGCTGGTTCGGGTCCTCGACGTGGTCGAGCCCGACGACGTGCCCGAGCTCGTGCGTGATCACGCCGTAGGCGCTGGTGGTGCCGCTCGGGGTGGCGAGCAGCTCCGCGAACCCGGGTCCGTCGAGGGTGACCGACCCGGTGACGTAGACGGACAGCCCCGCTCGCGTGACGGGGGCGGAGCCGCCGATCCCCACGGTGTCGCCGGCCAGCGCCGGGGTCTCCTCGGGCGTCGACCAGGCCACGAGCACCGGCGCCCAACGCTTCCCGTAGAGCTCGGGCTCGTAGGCGTCGCGGTCGACGTTCGGCGCCTCCTGCGTCAGCCCGTCGTCGACGAACACCAGCCCGGTCGCGGCCGACACCCGCGCGACCGCGGTGGCGATCAGCTCCGCGCCGTTGGCGGGACCGCCGTCGGGACGCACGACGTAGTGGATCGGTCGGCACGGGCTCCACGCGACGGGGCCGCTGCCGTCGGGCTGCATCGCTGCGAACGTGTGGTTGCCGGTCGCCAGCATGGTCTCGGGCGGCGGGGTGCCGAGAGGGGTCGCGGCTTCCTCGAAACCGGCCGGCGGGACGGAGCTCTGGCCGATCGACCACAGGCGTCCGGTGAGGACCGCCGCAGCCGCGACGAGGACGACCATCGACAGCACGAACCCGCGGCGAGGGCCGCGACGCACCCGCACCGGAGGACCCAGGAACCGGATCCCGAACTCGTCCTCGAGCGGGGTCCGAGGAGTGGGGACCAGCGACGTCCGGGGCCCGTTCCCGCGCGCGTCGACCCACGGGTCGAACCCGTGCGGGTCTCCACCGCTCACCCGTGCCTCCTGGTCGTACGCCCCCGGAGGCGCTCCGCGTCGAGTGCACCGGTCCCGCAGAGGATCGCACACGGCCCGAACCGGCCGCGAGCGCCCGCGAAGGGGGCCGGAGCCGTCGGTAGCCTCGTCGAATGCGTGCTCCGGAGGTCCCTGCGAACGTGCGCGACGGGGTCGGACGGACTCCCGACGGCGCCGCGTGGCTGTCGAGGCTGCCGGACCTGGTCACCCGTTCGGCGCAACGCTGGGGACTGGTCCTGGGTCGCCCGTTCGAGGCGGGCGCATCCGGTTGGACGGCGCCCGGGCGGGACCACGACGGGCGGGACGTGGTGCTCAAGATCGTGTTCCCGCACGACGAGGCGCGCGACGAGGCGGCGGGGCTGCGCGCCTGGCACGGCCACGGCGCCCCGGAGCTGATCGACCACGACCCCGACGACTGGGCGCTCCTGCTGGAGCGGGTCGTGCCGGGCACCCCGCTGGCCGACAGCGTGGCCAGTCCCGCGGACCAGCTGGTGACGGGCGCGCTCGTGGCGCGGACCCTGCACGAGGCGCCCGGGACGTCGGCGTTGGCGGTGGCCTCGATGGTCGACGTGTGCGCGGCCTGGGCCGACGTCCTCGAGCGGCGGGCCGACCGGCACGGTGTCGACGTGGGCACCGCCGCCGCGCTGCTGCGGACGCTCCCGGGCGGGGTTCCCGGGGTCGTCGTGCACGGCGACCTCAACCCGGGCAACCTCCTGCAGTCGGGTAGCGGTACCGCCTCCTTCGTCGCCATCGACCCGAAGCCGATGCGCGGGGACCCGGCCTACGACCCGTGGCCGCTGCTGGAGCAGGTGGACGACCCGTTCCGGCACGACGACGCGGTGCTCGCCGAGCGGGTGGCCCTCGTCGCCGAGCATCTCGGGACCGATCCGTGGCGCATCGCGGCCTGGGGGACGGCACGGGCCACGGAGTCGGCGCTGTGGACGTGGGACGCGCTGGGCGACGAGCGCGGTGCCCGCGAGGGCCTCGACCGGGCGCGGGCGTGGGCGCGGGTGGCGGGTCTCTAGAGCGCGGCGGTGCCCGGTGCGTGGACGTGCTCGAACACGAGGCTCGTCTGCGTGTGCGCCACCTCGGGGCGCGTGCTCAGGTGCTCCAGGACGAACCTGCGCAGCTCGGGGGAGTCGCGGACCGCGACGTGCACCAGGACGTCGTCGACACCCGCGAGCAGGTAGACGTCGCGCACCTCGGGACGCTGCGCCAGGCGGTGCGCGACCTCCGAGAGCCGGGAGCGAGCGGCAGCCTGCAGCCGGACCGCGATCATCGCCTGCAGCCCGCGTCCGACGGCCTCGGGATCCACCTGGGCGTGGAAGCCGCGCAGCACTCCGGAGTCCCGCAGGGCCCGCACGCGGGCGTGGCACGTCGACGGCGCCACCCCGACGAGGGCGGCCAGCTCCTTGTTCGAGATGCGCCCGTCGCGCTCGAGCTCACGCAGGAGGTCGCGGTCGATGTCGTCGAGCACCGGCGCCGGGCCGAACGTCGTTCGGTCAGAATCGGCCACACGTCGGACTGGAGAATCGGATGCGGACATGACGGCAATCTAGCGAATCTTCTGCCGTTGTCATCTGGCTGTGACACAGGAAGTTCAGACTGGTCGAGTCAGTTTCGACGCACCCGGACGGAGCCCCACCGATGAAGGTCGGCATCCCCAGCGAGGTCAAGAACCGCGAGTACCGCGTGGCCATCACGCCCGCCGGCGTGCACCACCTGGTCGCGTCGGGGCACGAGGTCATCGTCCAGGCGGGAGCGGGGGTCGGCTCCGCGATCAGCGACGAGGACTACCTGGCGGCCGGCGCCGCGGTCGTCGGCGACGCCGCGGAGGTCTGGGCGCGCGCGGACCTCGTCTGCAAGGTCAAGGAACCGGTCGCCTCGGAGTACGGGTTCCTGCGCGACGACCTCGTGCTGTTCACGTACCTGCACCTCGCGGCCGACCGCCCCGGCACGGACGCGCTGCTGGCCGCCGGGACCACGTCGATCGCCTACGAGACGGTCCAGCTCCCCGACGGGACGCTGCCTCTGCTGGCGCCCATGAGCGAGGTCGCGGGCCGGTTGTCCACCCAGGTCGGCGCCTACCACCTGATGAAGAACGAGGGCGGCTCGGGGGTCCTGCTGGGCGGGGTCCCGGGGGTCGACGCCGCCAAGGTCGTCGTCCTCGGTGGCGGGGTCGTCGGGCGGCACGCGGCCGAGATCGCGGTCGGCATGCGGGCGGACGTCGCGGTCCTCGACCTCTCGCTGCCGCGGCTGCGCGAGACCGACACCGTCTTCGGTGGACGCGTGCGCACCGTGGCGTCCAGCGCGTACGCCGTCGAGCGCGAGGTGCTCGATGCGGACCTCGTGATCGGCGCCGTCCTGGTCACCGGGGCCCGGGCGCCGAGGCTGGTCACCAACGAGCTGGTCTCGCGGATGAAGCCGGGATCGGTGCTCGTCGACGTCGCCGTGGACCAGGGCGGCTGCTTCGAGGACACGCGCGCGACGACGCACGACGACCCGACGTTCGTCGTGCACGGGTCGGTCTTCTACTGCGTGGCCAACATGCCCGGCGCGGTCCCGGTGACGTCCACGAGGGCGCTGACCAACGTGACCCTGCCGTACCTGTCCGCGCTCGCGGACCTCGGATGGGAGGGGGCGMCGGCCGCGCKGCCGKCGCKCGGGGCGGGCCTGACCACGCACGCGGGAACGCTGCGCAACAGTGCCGTGGCGCAGGCCCACGGCTACGAGGTGGCGCTGACGTCCCGCTGACGTAGCGTCGGCTCTCATGGCGACTGCTCTGGTGATCGGCGGCGGCGGTCAGATCGGCCGGACGGCCGTCCCGGCGCTGCTCGCGGACGGCTGGGACGTGCGGGTGCTCGCACGGCACGCCCCGCCGCTGGAGGGTGTCGAGCCGGTGCTGGGCGACCGGTCCGACCCGGAGGCCGTGGACCGCGCGCTCGGCACGGGCGTCGACGTCGTCGTCGACGTCGTCGCCTACGACGACCGCCAGGCCGAGCCGCTGCTGGGGCGTCGGGACCGGATCGGCTCCGCGATCGTCGTCTCGAGCGCGGCGGTCTACGTCGACGAGCACCAGATGGGCTTCGAGTCGGAGGTCTTCGGCACGTTCCCGGTGCCGATCACCGAGGACCAGCCGACCGTGGACCCCGGCCACGACTCCTACGCCACCGGCAAGGTCGCCCTCGAGCAGGCGTGGCTCGCGTCCGAGGTCCCGACGACGATCCTGCGCCCGGGCGCGATCCACGGCCCCGGCKGCCGGCAGCCGCGCGAGTGGACGTTCGTCAAGCGTGCGCTGGACGGGCGCGACGTGCGCGTGCTGGCCTACGACGGCGAGAGCCGCTTCCACACCACGTCGACCGCCGTCCTGGCGGAGCTGGTGCGGCTCGCGGCGGCCCGGCCCGGCCACCGCGTGCTCAACGCGGTCGACCCGGAGGCGCTCACGGTCGAGGAGATCGCCCGGACGATCGACGCGGTCATGGGCGCGACCTCGCGCATCGTCCGGGTACCGGGCGAGCCGTCCAAGGACGTCGGGCTCACCCCGTGGGCGGTGCCGACGCCGCTGGTGCTCGACATGGGCGCGGCCTCGCGCGAGCTCGGCTACCTGGCGCCGGGCGGCTACGCGGAGACGGTCGGCGCGTGCGTCACGTGGCTCGTCGAGGAGGCGGCGCGCACCGACTGGCGCGAGGCGTTCCCCGGCTTCGGCCGGATGGAGGCGATGGGTGACTTCTTCGCCTACGACGCCGAGGACGAATTCCTTTCCGGCGTCGGCCATGATGAACGCCATGACGACCGATCTCGCCGCTGACAACCCGTTCGCCACCACGTCGACGCTGCCGTACGGCCTGCCCGACCACGCGCGCATCCGTGAGGAGCACTACCGACCCGCCCTGCTCGCGGGCATGACCGAGCAGCGCGCCGAGATCGAGGCGATCGCGACGAACCCCGACGCGCCCACCGTCGAGAACACGCTGGAGGCGCTCGAGCGCTCCGGTCGCCTCCTGCAGCGCGCCGCGGTGTCGTTCTTCAACCAGTCCAGCTCGGACTCTTCGCCCGGCCTCGACGCGATCGAGGAGGAGATCTCCCCGCTGCTCGCCGCGCACCACGACGCGATCTACCTGGACCCGCGCCTGTTCGCGCGCGTCGAGGCCCTCCGGGAGTCGGCCACCGACCTCGAGCCCGACACCGCGTGGCTCCTCGAGCGCACGCACATCCAGTTCGTCCGCTCGGGCGTGGGTCTCGACGAGGCCTCGCAGGACCGCCTGCGCGTCCTGAACGGCGAGATCAACTCGCTCGAGACCGCGTTCGGCCGCGACCTGCTGGCGGCGACCAACGCCGCGGCCGTCCTGGTGACCGACGAGGGCGAGCTCGACGGGCTCGCCGAGGACGCGCGGGTCGCCGCGGCGAAGGCAGCCCGCGACCGCGGCATCGAGGACGGCTGGCTCCTCGAGCTCGAGCTGCCGACCCAGCAGGCGCCGCTCACGTCGCTGACCGACCGCGCCGTGCGCGAGCGGGTGTTCCGCGCGTCGATCACGCGCGGCACCGCGGGCGACGACCACGACACACGGGCGACGCTGCTCGGCCTGGCCCGCAAGCGCGCCGAGCGCGCCCAGCTGCTCGGGTACGCCCACCACGCGGAGTACGTCGCCGCGGACGCGACCGCCAAGACCGCCGAGGCCGTCGCGGACATCCTCGAGAAGCTCGCCCCGGCCGCCGTGGCCAACGCGAAGGTCGAGGCCGCCGAGCTGGCGGCCGCGCTGGAGGCCGACGAGCCCGGCGCCACGCTGGAGCCGTGGGACTGGGCGTTCTACGCCGAGAAGGTCAAGAAGGAGAAGCGCTCGCTCAGCGAGGACCAGCTGCGCCCGTACCTCGAGCTCGAGCGGGTGCTCGCCGACGGCGTCTTCCGGGCCGCGAACCACCTGTACGGCCTCACGTTCGCCGAGCGGCACGACCTGGTCGGCTACCACCCGGACGTGCGCGTCTTCGAGGTGTTCGACGAGGACGGCACCGGGATCGGCCTGTTCCTCGGCGACTTCTGGACGCGGGAGAGCAAGCGCGGCGGCGCCTGGATGAACAACCTCGTCGACCAGTCGACGCTCCTGGGCGAGCCGGCCGTGGTCGTCAACAACCTCAACATCCCGAAGCCGCCCGAGGGGGAGCCCACGCTCCTGACCTGGGACAACGTGATCACGCTGTTCCACGAGTTCGGTCACGCCCTGCACGGGCTGTTCTCGGCCGTGCGCTGGCCGTCCCAGTCCGGCACCGAGGTGCCGCGCGACTTCGTCGAGTACCCGTCGCAGGTCAACGAGATCTGGGCGTGGGAGCCGTCGATCGTGCGCGCGTTCGCCCTGCACCACGAGACCGGCGAGCCCATGCCGAGCGCCTGGGTGGACACGCTGCTGGCCGCCCGGCAGGACGGCGAGGGCTTCGCGACGACCGAGTACCTGGCCGCCGCGCTGCTCGACCAGGCCTGGTACCGGCTCTCGCCCGACCAGGTCCCGACCGACGTCGCCGAGGTCGAGGCCTTCGAGGCCGCCGCCCTGGAGAAGGCCGGGGTCGCGTTCGCGCCGGTGCCGCCCCGCTACCGGACCTCGTACTTCAACCACATCTTCGGCGGCGGGTACTCGGCGGGCTACTACTCGTACATCTGGTCCGAGGTCCTCGACGCCGACACCGTCGAGTGGTTCCGCGAGAACGGCGGGCTGCAGCGCGCGAACGGGGACGCGTTCCGCGCGAAGCTGCTCTCCCGGGGCGGGTCGGTCGACGCCATGGAGCTGTTCCGCGACCTGCGCGGCCGGGACCCGATCATCGAGCCGCTGCTCGTCCGTCGCGGTCTGGACGCGGCCTCCTCGTCCTGACCGCCCCGGTAGGTTGATCGCCATGCCCACCACGCTTCCCCCCTCGGCCGAGGACGAGGTCGTCGGCATCTGCCGCGACCTCATCCGGATCGACACCTCGAACTACGGTGACGACACCGGTCCGGGGGAGCGGGTCGCGGCGGAGCACGTGATGGGGCTGCTGACCGAGGTCGGGCTCGACCCGGAGCTCTTCGAGAGCGAGCCCGGCCGGTCCAGCGTCGTCGTGCGCCTGGAGGGCTCGGACTCGTCGCGCCCGGCGCTCGTCCTGCACGGGCACCTCGACGTGGTGCCGGCGCGGGCCGACGACTGGTCGGTCGACCCTTTCGGTGCCGAGGAGGTCGACGGCCTCGTCTGGGGCCGCGGCGCCGTGGACATGAAGGACATGGACGCGATGATCCTGGCGGTCGTGCGACAGATGGCCCGGGAGGGCCGTCGCCCCGCACGGGACGTCGTCGTCGCGATGTTCGCCGACGAGGAGGCCGGCGGCGCCAAGGGCGCGCGCTGGGCGGTGGACAACCGCCCGGAGCTGTTCGAGGGCGCGACCGAGGCGATCAGCGAGGTCGGCGGCTTCTCCGTCGACGTCGACGGCCGCCGTGCCTACCTGCTGCAGACCGCCGAGAAGGGCCTGTCGTGGCTGCGGCTCGTCGCCGACGGCCGTGCCGGCCACGGCAGCCAGGTCAACGCCGACAACGCGGTGACGCACCTGGCCGAGGCGGTCGCTCGGCTCGGCCGGCACCCGTGGCCGCTGCAGCTGACGCCCACCGTGCAGGCGCTGCTCGACGGCGTCGGCAAGCTCACCGGCCTGACCTACGACCCCGAGGACCCGGCCGCGATCGACGCCCTCGTGGCGGCCCTGGGACCCGCGTCGAAGTTCGTCGGCGCCACGCTGCGCAACACGACGAACCCCACGCAGCTGACCGCCGGCTACAAGGCGAACGTCATCCCCGGCTCGGCGGAGGCGACCGTCGACGGGCGCTTCCTGCCGGGCCACGAGGAGGAGTTCCTCTCGACCGTGCGCGAGCTGGCCGGCGAGCACGTGACGGTCACGCCGCTGCACCACGACCAGGCGCTCGAGGTGCCGTTCTCGGGCGACCTCGTCGACCGCATGGTCGACGCGCTCGTGGCCGAGGACCCGGACGCCGTGGTGCTGCCCTACACGCTCTCCGGCGGCACGGACAACAAGTCGCTGGCCCGCCTGGGCATCCGCGGCTACGGCTTCGCACCCCTGCGCCTGCCCCCGGAGCTGGACTTCGCCGGCATGTTCCACGGTGTCGACGAGCGCGTGCCCACCGACGCCCTGCGCTTCGGCACCCGCGTGCTCGACCGGCTCCTGCGCGACTGCTGAGCACCAAACCCTTCTCAACTGGCCTCTGCGTGTCGATGGCTAGAGCAAGGGAGTGCCGCGACGAGGGAGTCGGCCATGGACGAGCACACGCACGAGACCGCAGGGCACGAGGACGCTGGCCTGCACCGGGTCGACGAGCGCGAGGTGCGCCTCGCCATGGATCGCCTGGACCTGTCCGACCGGACCCTCAACGTCTACCGGGCCACCGCGTTCCTCACCGCGCTCGGCGTCACCGTCTCGCACGACGACCCGTCGGCGGACCAGACGGACGAGGACGAGCCCGAGGCGACGGCCGGCGACGTGGCGAACCTCATCGAGGTCCAGGGCTGGCTCCGCGAGCGCCGACCCGCGATGACCGTCGAGCAGTTCCGGGAGCGTCGCCGGGTCACGACCTTGCACCGCCGCGCCGCGACCGCGTAGGTCAGTCGAGGCTCGTGGTCTCCGCGAGGGTCGAGCGCACGCGGATGATCTTGCGACGCAGCCAGACCTTGCGCTCCCCGCCCGCGAACAGGAGCGTCCGTGACAGCTCCCAGCGGCCCAGCTCGGCCTGCTCGGTCAGCATGCGGCGTGCGTCGTTCCGGGACACGGTCGCGGGGATCCTGAGCTCGCGGTACTCGTACTGACCGCCTTGCGCGACCCAGTCGGGGCGCTTCGTCCGTGTCTGACCGTTTGCCATCCGTCACCCCATCGCCGCCGTCGTCCGACCTACGCCGCAACTCGAAGTCCTGCCGGTGCCGGGACACCTTACGCGCTCCCATTGTGCCGCGCAGGAGGCTAACGTCGTCGCATGACCGTCGACCCGCGTGCCGCGCTGGACCGCCTGATCGCAGCCCTCGAGGCCCACTACACCGCAGTCGCCTCACCGCACGGCGAGGACGACCCGGCCGTCGACGACGCGTACGACATCCTGGCCGACGCGTTCGAGGTCTACGACGACGCGCTCGGCACCGTGCACGGCGAGGCCACGCCGTTCTACCTCGCCGAGGAGGACGACGACGACGAGGACGACGAGGACGACGACGAGGACTACGACCCCGACGTCGACGCGGACGTCGACGACCTCGCCGAGGCCTGACCCGTCGCCTAGAACCGCTCGGGGTACCCGAGTGCCGGTGCGCTGACCTCGCTCAACGCGCGGCGCAGCTCGTCGGGAAGCTCCAGGTCGAGCGCCGCCAGAGACCCCCGCAGCTGCGTGGCCGTCCGGGCCCCGACGATCGCCGCGGAGATCCCGCGGCTCAGCACCCACGCGAGCGCGACGTCCAGCGGCGTGCGCTCGAGTCCCTCGGCGGCGGTGGCGACCGCCTCGACGACGGCGGCCGACGAGCGCGCCAGGTAGGGCTCGACGAACCCGGCCAGGTGCGGGGACGCCGCACGGGAGTCGGCGGGGATGGTGCGGCGGTACTTGCCGGTCAGCACCCCGCGACCGAGCGGCGACCAGGCGAGCACGCCGATGCCGAGGACGGTCGCGGCGGGCACGACCTCGCGCTCGATCCCGCGCTGCAGCAGCGAGTACTCGGCCTCGACCGCGGTCAGCCCGATCTCGTCCTCGAGCAGGGTCGCCGCGCGGGCGACCTGCCACCCGGCGTGGTTGGACAGGCCGACGTAGCGTGCGCGACCGCTCGTCACGGCGAGTCGCAGCGCCGAGACGGTCTCGTCGAGCGGGGTGCGCGGGTCGGGCGTCTGGACGAGCCAGAGGTCCACGTGGTCGGTGCGCAGCCGGCGCAGCGAGGCGTCCAGCGAGCTCAGCAGGCCACCGCGCGAGGCGTCGATCACGCCGCCGGTGCTCGTCTGCCGGATGCCTGCCTTGGTGCACAGCACCATCTCGTCGCGCGGGACGACGTCGTCGAGCAGCGCGCCGAGCAGCTCCTCGGCGCCGCCGTCGGCGTAGGAGGCCGACGTGTCGATGAGCGTGCCCCCGGCGTCGGCGAAGTCCCGCAGCTGCTCGGAGGCGTCGTGCGCGTCCGTGTCGCGGCTCCACGTCATCGTGCCGAGCCCGAGCCGGGAGACCCGCAGACCGGTCCGGCCCAGGTGGCGCTGTTCCATGAGGCGCAACACTAATCGGCGCGGGCTGCGCACCTGTGGCAACACGGCACGGCTAGGGTTCCGCTCGTGACTTCGGGAATGGGTTTGGGCGAGGCGATCCTTCTGGGGTTCGTGCAGGGGTTGACCGAGTTCCTGCCGATCTCGTCGAGCGCGCACCTGCGGATCGTCGGCGACCTGCTGGGCTCGGACCCGGGTGCGGCGTTCACCGCGATCACGCAGCTGGGCACCGAGACCGCCGTGATCCTGTACTTCCGGCGCGACATCGCGCGGATCTTCCGCGCCTGGTGGTCGGCGCTGCGCGGGTCGCTGGGCACGTCCTGGCGGGCACGCGTCGGCGCACCGGTCGGCGAGCCGTCCGACCACGACGCGCTCATGGCCTGGTACATCGTGCTGGGATCGATCCCGATCGTCGTGCTCGGCCTGCTGTTCCAGGACGCGATCGAGCAGACGTTCCGCAACCTGTGGCTCATCGCGCTCACGCTCGCCGTCTTCGGCCTGCTGCTGGGGTGGGCCGACAAGGTGGGCGCCAAACGGCTGGCGCTGGAGCAGATGTCCGGCCGGAACGCCGTGCAGTTCGGGTTCTGGCAGGCGCTGGCGCTGGTGCCCGGCGTCTCGCGGTCGGGCGGCACGATCACCGGTGGTCTGCTCATGGGCTACACCCGGTCGGCGGCGGCGCGGTACTCGTTCCTGCTGGCCATCCCGGCGGTCTTCGGGTCGGGCCTGTTCCAGCTGGCCAAGAGCCTCGACGGCTTCGGGAAGGACGGCGCCCCCGGGTTCTTCGCGACCCTCGTCGCGACGCTCGTGGCCTTCGTCGTCGGCTATCTCGTCATCATCGTGTTCCTGAAGATCGTCTCGACCTTCAGCTACAAGCCCTTCGTGTACTACCGGCTCGGCCTGGCGGCCCTCGTCGTCCTGCTGCTGCTCACGGGCGTGCTGGAGCCCAACTCGACCGTCGCCGGGTAGGTCCCGTGGTCGTCGTGCCGCACCGCCGTGGGGACTACATGACGACGCGGACCTCCTGCGGCCAGCCGCATCCCTCGGCGACCCTGCCCGCCCACATCTTGGCCGTCTCCAGGTCGGGCACGTCGATGACGGTGATCCCGCCCAGGTACTCGGTGGTCTCGGTGTAGGGACCGTCGGTGATCGACACGGTCCCGCTCGTCGCGTCGGCGCTGAACGCGTCGGCCATGTTCTCCTCGAGACCGCCGGCGAAGACCAGGACCCCGGCCGCCTCCATGTCACGGACGACCGCCGTGCTGGGCTCGACGCGGGTCTGGAACCACTCGGCCGGGTGGTCTCCGACCCACTGCTGGTTGAAGTAGATGGCGTACTGCGTCATGTCGCTCCTCCTGTTCGGCGGCCCCTGTGGCCTGTCCCCACTGTGACGGACGAGCCTCGCCGGAATCGACAGGCCGGTCGTGCGAGCGCGCAGCGCTGCCTGCCGCAGCACCAGAGCGACGCAGGTCTGGGAGACACGTCCTGGGCGGCTACAGCCAGCCCGACCGTCGGAACAGCGCGTACAGCGAGCCGCAGATGAGGGCCATCGCGCCGAGCGCCAGCGGGTAGCCGTACGTCCAGTCGAGCTCGGGCATGTGCTCGAAGTTCATGCCGTAGATGCTGGCCACCAGCGTCGGGGCCGCCGCGATGGCCGCCCACGACGAGATCTTGCGGACGTCCTCGTTCTGCCGGACCGAGACCTGCGACAGGTGTGCCGAGAGCATGTCGGTCAGCAGGTCGTCGTACCCGTCCAGGTGCTTGTCGAGCCGCTCGACCCATGCCGTCAGCCGTTGCAGCCACGGCTGCGAGTGCCTGCGGTGGTCGGCCTCCTCGGCCTCGGCGACGAGCTCGGGGAGGACCGTGGTGACCGGACTCAGCGCGCGCCGGGCCTCCGCGATCTCGCGCTTGAGGTCGTAGATCTCCTCGACGGGGCTCCGTCGGCTGCTCGAGAACACCGCGCGCTCGACCTCGGCGACCGCGTCCCCGAGCCCGACCTCGACGTCCGAGGCCTCCGCGACGAGCGACATCAGGACCGCCGCCAGGACCTGGTGGACGCCCTCGTCGGGGACCGGGAAGCCTCCGGTGAGCTTCTCCAGCGCACGGCCGACCACGTCCGCGTCGCCCAGCTCGCACATGAGCACGACGCCGTTGCCCACGACGCTGACCAGCGCGCCCGTGTGCACGTCCCTCGTCCGCTCGACGTAGGACAGCGTCGGCACGGTCAGCACGATCTCGCCGTCGGGGGAGCGGTCCAGGCGCGCGCGCAGCGGGTGGTCCGCCGACGACGGGTGCGAGCCCGGCCCGCGGTGCTCGAGCATGTTCAGCGCGGTCTCGCCGATGCCGTGCCGGCGACACGCCTCGGCCAGGTCCCGGCGTTCCGCGACGATCACCCAGAGCGTGCCGCCTCGCTTGAGCCCGAGCGTCGGCTCGCCCCACCCGGTGGCGGTCCGGGCCACGACGCGTTCGCCGTCGTCGTTCGGTTCGAGGTCCTGCAGGCGGATCGGTTCATCGGTCACGTGGGCATTGTGGACCTCGGACCCGTGTGCCGCCGGGACGCGGTTAGGCTTCCGCCGTGCTCACCTGGCCGCCGCCGCATGTCCCTGCGCTCCCCGGGCACGGTGACCCGGTCCGGGTCCTCGACTCGTCGACCGGGCAGGTCGTGCTGGCCGCCTCGCGGGGAGACGCCACGCTCTACGTGTGCGGCATCACGCCGTACGACGCCACCCACATGGGCCACGCTGCCACCTACGTCGCCTTCGACGTGCTGGGCCGCGCCTGGCGCGACGCCGGGCACACCGTGCGGTACGCCTCCAACGTCACCGACGTCGACGACCCGTTGCTGGAGCGCGCCACCGCGACGGGCGTCGACTGGCGCGACCTCGCCCAGTCGCAGACCGCCCTGTACGCCGAGGACATGGCCGCGCTGGCCGTCATCCCGCCGGACGTCTACTCCGGGGTGGTCGAGGCCATCCCCGCCGTCGTCGAGGCCGTCGAGAAGCTGCTCGCCGCCGGCGCCGCCTACCGGGTGCCCACCGAGGGCCACGAGCGCGGCGACATCTACGCGGACCTGTCGGCGGACGTCTCGTTCGGGTCCGTCGCCGGTCTCGAGGACGACCTCATGCGGACGCTGGCCGCCGAGCGCGGCGGTGACCCCGACCGTCCCGGCAAGCGTGACCCGCTCGACCCCCTGCTCTGGCGGCGCTCGCGCGACGGCGAACCCGCGTGGGACGGCGGCAGCCTCGGCGACGGCCGCCCCGGGTGGCACATCGAGTGCGCGGTCATCGCGCGCGACGCCCTGGGCCTGCCGTTCGACGTCGAGGGCGGCGGCTCCGACCTGTTGTTCCCGCACCACGAGATGAGCACCTCGCACGCGCGCCTGCTCGACGCCGGCCACGGTGCCCGGGTGCACGTGCACACAGGCATGGTCGGTCTCGACGGGCACAAGATGAGCAAGTCGCTCGGCAACCTCGTGCTCGTCTCACGGCTGCGCGAACAGGGGGTCGACCCGATGGCGATCCGGCTCGCGATCCTGGCGCACCGCTACCGCGACGACTGGGACTGGACCGACGCGGGCCTGGTCGAGGCGCAGGCCCGGGTGGAGCACTGGCGTGCGGCCGTCTCGGGCAACGGAGGCCCTGACCCTGACGCGACCCTCGCCGCCGTGCGCGCGGCCGTCGCCGACGACCTCGACACCCCCACCGCGCTGGCCGTCGTCGACGCCTGGGCGGACCTCTCGCTCGCCGGCACCGCCGACCCGGTCGAGGGCGCGCCGGGCGTCATCGCCCGCATGGTCGACGCCCTGCTGGGCATCCGACTCTGACCTCTGCGCATCGTCCGCGCGGGTGGGCCGACGCCCACCGCGGGTGAGCGTCAGCCGCCGGTGCCCTTGTCGCGGCGACGCAGGTAGCGCTCGAACTCCTGCGCGATCGCCTCGCCGCTGGCCTCCGGGAGGTCGGCGGTGTCCTTGGCCTCCTCGAGCTGCTGCACGTACTCGCCGATCTCCGAGTCCTCGGCGGCGAGCTCGTCGACGCCGTGCTGCCACGCCGCGGCGTCGTCGGGCAGCTCGCCCAGCGGGACGGGCTCGCCCAGCAGCTGCTCGATCCGGTGCAGCAGCGCGAGCGTGGCCTTGGGCGACGGCGGGTGCGCGACGTAGTGCGGCACCGCGGCCCACAGCGACAGCGACCGCATCCCGCGCGCCGCGGCCTCGTGCTGCAGGACGCCGACGATGCCCGTCGGGCCCTCGTAGGTGTTGGGCTCGAGCCCGAAGATGTCGCGGACCTCGGCGTCCTCGCTCGTGGCGTTCACCGGGATCGGCCGGGTGTGCGGGACGTCCGCGAGCAGCGCGCCGAGGGTCACCACGGTGTTCACCCCGAGGCCGGCGGCGATGTCCAGCAGCTCGGTGCAGTACCGGCGCCAGCGCATCGACGGCTCGATGCCGTGCACGAGCACGACCCGGCGACCGCTGACCGGCGCGTTCGTGACGGCCACCGCCGTCGTCGGCCAGGTGATCTCGCGACGACCGTCGGGACCGTGCCCCACGATCGGCCGGTTCACCTGGAAGTCGTGGTACTCCTCGGGGTCGAGCTCGTCGACGTGCTCGGCGTCCCAGACCTCGTGCAGGTGCTCCAGGGCCTGCGTGGCCGCCGACCCCGCGTCGTTCCACCCCTCGAACGCCGCGAGCAGGACCGTCTCGTTGGCGGGCAGGTCCGCGGCTGGCGTGCTCATCGGTCCAGCCTAGGGCGCGTGGCTGCGGTGACGCCGGACGGGACGTGCCTGAGCGCGTCGGCAGCCCCTCGTAGGATGGCTCGGTGAACCCCCACCTCGCTGCAGTCCTCTGGGACATGGACGGCACCCTCATCGACACCGAGCCGTTCTGGATCGCGGCCGAGACCGAGCTGGTCGAGGCGCACGGCGGTGTCTGGACGCACGAGGACGGCCTCGCCATGGTCGGCAACCCGATGATGGTGAGCGCGAAGGCCCTCGCCGAGCGCGGCGTCGACCTCCCGTACGACGAGATCGTCGACTTCCTGAACCAGCGCGTCGCGTCCGGCGTCGCGGCCGGGATCCCGTGGCAGCCGGGCGCCCAGGAGCTGCTCCGCGCCGTGCACGCGGCCGGGGTCCCGATGGCGCTGGTGACCTCGTCGTTCGCGGTGCTGGCCGACCCGTTCGCCGCGGCCGTGGGCCTGTTCGACGTCGTCGTCAGCGGCGACGAGGTCAGCCGCGCGAAGCCCGACCCGGAGCCCTACCTCCTGGCCGCCGAGCGCCTCGGGGTCGACGTCGCGTCGTGCATCGCGGTCGAGGACTCGCGGTCGGGCATCGCCTCGGCGGTCGCGTCGGGTGCCCGCACGATCGCGGTCGAGGTGCACCACGCGGTCGCGTCCCGACCGGGCCTCAGCCGGGTCGGCTCCCTCGAGGACGTGTCGGTGGCGGACCTGCTGCGGGTGGCCGAGGGCGACGTGCTGGACCTGCGCGCCGCTAGCTGAGCGCCGTCGGCTGCACGCCGATCGACCGCTCGACCGCTCCCTCGGGCACCTCGGGCGGCGTCCCCCCGAACGCGGGGCACAGTGCCTTGAACGAGCACCAGTCGCACAGCCTGGACGGCCGCGGCCGCCAGTCGCCCGATCGTGCGGCGTCCTCGATGCCGCCCCAGATCGACCGCACGCGCGCCTCGATGGTCGCCATCTCCGACTCGGACGGCTCGTGCGTGAGCACGACCCCGTCGCCGAGGTACTCGAGCTGCAGCCGCTTGGGCAGGATCCCGCGCGTGCGCCAGATGACGTAGGCGTAGAACCGCATCTGGAAGAGGGCCGAGCTCTCGAACCCCGGACGCGGCGACTTGCCGGTCTTGTAGTCCACGACGCGCACCCACCCGTTCGGTGCGACGTCGACCCGGTCGATGATCCCGCGCAGCTGGGGACCGCCCTCGGACAGCTCGGTGGACACCATGAGCTCGCGCTCGCGCGGCTCGAGGCGGGTGGGGTCCTCCAGCGTGAAGTACGTCGCCAGCAGCGCCTCGGCGCTCGTCAGCCACTCGGCGAGGTCCGTCGGCTCCGCGAACAGCTCACCGATCGACGGGTCGCGCTCCAGCAGCATCTCCCACTGCACCGGCAGCAGCGCCTGCGCGGCCTCGACCGTGCGCTCGGGGGCGGGCAGGTCGAACAGGTGCTCCAGCACGGCGTGCACCAGGGTGCCGCGTGCCGCGGCCGGGCTGGGCGGCTCGGGGAGCCGGTCGATCACCCGGAACCGGAACAGCTGAGGGCACTGCAGGAAGTCGTTGGCCCGCGACGGGGACAGACCGGGCCGCGACGGCGGCCGGTCGCCCGTGACGAGCTGCTCGACGGCGTCCTCGACGGCCTCGTCGACCACCTCGAGCTCGAGCGCGTCGCTGGTCATGCGGCGGGTCTTCCGTCGGAGCTGTGCACGCCTCCGACCCTAGGCGCCACCACCGACACCGGGGCGGATCGACGCACACCTACTCTGGGGACGTGAGCAGCAACAGACCCACCGAACGCCGGACGTCGGGCTGGGTGATCGGCCGCGTCGTCGGCGCCCCGATCATCCTGGCCCCCAGCTGGCTGCTCGCCGCCGTCGTGCTGACGCTGTTCATCGCGCCCAGCGTGCGCCGCTGGCTCGGCGGGGACGTCGGCGTGAAGATCTACGTCGTCGCGCTCGGGTTCGTCGTCCTGCTGTTCGCCTCGGTGCTCGTCCACGAGCTCGCCCACGGCCTCATGGCGCGGGCACGCGGTCAGCAGCCACGCGAGTTCGTGCTCACCCTCTGGGGCGGCCACACGAGCTTCGGCGGGGTGTCCCCGACGCCTCTGACGAGCATCCTCGTCGCGATCGTCGGGCCGATCTCGAACCTCGTGTGTGCCGGCATCTTCGCCTTCCTGGCCGCGCGCGTCGGCACCGACAGCATCGGGGGGCTCCTGCTCTGGTCCGGCGCCGTCTCCAACGGGTTCCTCGGGGTGTTCAACCTCATCCCGGGCCTCCCGCTCGACGGCGGCTGGGTGCTCGAGGCCGCGGTCTGGGGCATCACCAAGAACCGGCACACCGGCACGGTCGTCGCCGGCTGGGCGGGTCGCGTCGTCGCCGTGGGCGTGCTCGCCTGGGCCCTCGTCGTGCCGCTCCTGAGCGGTCGGCAGCCGGAGATCAGCAGCGTGGTGTGGTCCGCCCTGATCGGGGCGTTCCTGTGGTCCGGGGCCTCGTCCGCGGTCCGCGGGGGCCGGACGCAGAAGGCCGTCCAGCAGATCACCCTGGCGAGCGTCGGGCGCCGCGCGGTCGGGGTCGGCCACACCGACTCCCTCGCGCACGCCGGGGCCGTCGCCGCCGCGGCCGGCGCCGAGGAGGTCGTCATCCTGTCCCCGGACGGCCGGCCCGCCGCCTACGTCGACCGCGCCGCTGCCGCCTCGGTCCCGGCCGAGGCAGCGGGCACGACGCCGGTGACCGCCGTCTCCATCCCACTGCCCGTCGGGGCCACCGTCGACGGCCTGCTCAGCGGCCCGGCGCTCGTGGGCGCGATCGGGGAGGCCACCCGGAACTCGCCCGTCGTCGCTGCGCTCGTCGACGGCAAGGTGGTCGGCCTGATCCGCGCGATGGACGTCGTGGCGGCCATCCGCTCCTAGACTCGGGGACCGTGAACCCCGACCAGACGTCCACCGGTGCCGCGCAACGCCGCGGTCCCTTCCGAGCGGGCGACCGCGTGCAGCTGACCGACCCGCGCGGCCGGCTGCACACGATCACGCTCGCCGAGGGCGGGTCGTTCCACACGCATCGCGGCTACCTGACGCACGACGCGCTGCTCGGGGCGCCCGAGGGCACGGTCGTGCGGAATACGTCGGGGATCGAGTACCTCGCGGTGCGGCCGCTGCTGGCCGACTACGTGCTGTCCATGCCGCGCGGCGCCGCGGTGGTCTACCCGAAGGACTCGGGGCAGATCGTCGCGATGGCCGACATCTACCCGGGCGCGCGCGTGATCGAGGCCGGCGTCGGGTCCGGGGCGCTGACGATGTCGCTCCTGCGTGCCGTCGGCGACGGCGGGTCGCTGCACTCCATCGAGCGCCGAGAGGACTTCGCGGCCATCGCCCGCGGGAACGTCGAGGGCTTCTTCGGCGGCCCGCACCCCGCGTGGGAGCTGTCGGTCGGCGACCTGTCCGACGTGCTGCCGACCGTCGCCGAGCCCGGCAGCGTCGACCGCGTCGTGCTCGACATGCTCGCGCCGTGGGAGAACCTCGACGCCGTCGCGGAGGCGCTCGCGCCCGGTGGGGTGTTCATCTCCTACGTCGCGACGACGACCCAGCTGTCGCGGCTCGCCGAGGACATCCGCAGCGACGGCCGCTACACCGAGCCCGAGGCCTGGGAGTCCATGGTGCGCGGCTGGCACCTCGAGGGCCTGGCCGTCCGGCCGCAGCACCGGATGATCGGCCACACGGGCTTCCTGCTCACCACGCGACGGCTCGCCGACGGGGTGGACGCGCCGCAGCGTCGTCGGCGTCCCGCCAAGGGGGCGTACCCCGTGGCCGCCGACGGAGCACCGGCCGTCGACGACGCCGAGCTCTGGTCGCCGGAGGCCATGGGGGAGCGCGCGGTATCCGACAAGAAACCACCGCGCGACCCGCCGTCCACAGATCGGGATGAACCGGTCGAGTCGGGTGCGTCGGGCCCCCGACTGTTGACATCTGTGGTTAGGGTCGTCGGACCAGCAGGCACAACGCGGTGCACGATGGAGACGGAGACACACTTCGCGCAAGCGGGACGGAGGCCGACGACATGACTGATCCGGGCGCCCCTGGACGGGACATCCACCGAGAGCTCAGTGTGCTGGCGGCCAAGAACGAGCGTCTCAGCGACGCGCTCGTCGCCGCTCGCGAGCAGATCATCGACCTCAAGCGGCAGGTGGACGACCTGGCCAAGCCGCCGGGCACGTACGCCACCTACCTCGGCTCCCGCGACGACGGCAGCGTCGACATCATCTCCGCCGGCCGCAAGATGCACGTGGGCGCCAGCCCGTCGCTCGACGTCTCCACGCTGCGCCCCGGCCAGGAGGTCATGCTCAACGAGGCCCTCACGGTCGTCGAGGCCGGCGGGTACGAGGAGGTCGGCGAGCTCGTCACCGTCAAGGAGCTGCTGGGCACCGACCGTGCGCTCGTGGTCGGGCGTGGCGACGAGGAGCGCGTCGTGCGCTTCGCCGGGCAGGTCCGTGACGCGCACGTGCGGATCGGCGACGCCCTGACGATCGACTCGCGCAGCGGGTTCGTGTTCGAGGTCATCCCGCGCGCCGAGGTCGAGGACCTGGTCCTCGAAGAGGTGCCGGACATCGACTACAAGGACATCGGCGGCCTGGGCCCGCAGATCGAGGCGATCCGCGACGCGGTCGAGCTGCCGTTCCTGCACCCGGAGCTGTTCCGCGAGCACGGCCTGAAGCCGCCGAAGGGTGTGCTGCTGTACGGCCCGCCCGGATGCGGCAAGACGCTCATCGCCAAGGCCGTCGCGCACTCGCTCGCGGCCACCGCGGCCGCCGCGCGGGGCGAGGACACCGCCGACACCAAGAGCTTCTTCCTGAACGTCAAAGGCCCCGAGCTGCTGAACAAGTACGTCGGCGAGACCGAGCGGCACATCCGCCTGATCTTCGCCCGTGCCCGCGAGAAGGCGTCGCAGGGGCACCCGGTCGTCGTGTTCTTCGACGAGATGGAGTCGCTCTTCCGTACCCGCGGCACCGGCGTCTCGAGCGACGTCGAGACGACGATCGTGCCGCAGCTGCTCAGCGAGATCGACGGCGTGGAGCGGCTGGAGAACGTCATCGTCATCGGCGCCTCGAACCGTGAGGACATGATCGACCCGGCGATCCTGCGGCCCGGCCGCCTGGACGTGAAGATCAAGATCGAGCGCCCGGACGCCGAGGGCGCGCGCGAGATCTTCGCCAAGTACCTGGTGCCCAGCCTGCCGATCCACCCGGACGACCTGTCCGAGCACGGCGGGTCCGCGACGGAGGCCGTCGAGGCGATGATCAGCCGCGTCGTCGAGCGGATGTACACCGAGAGCGACGAGAACCGTTTCCTCGAGGTCACCTACGCGAGCGGCGACAAGGAGGTCCTGTACTTCAAGGACTTCAACTCGGGCGCCATGATCCAGAACGTCGTCGACCGCGCCAAGAAGTCGGCCATCAAGGACTTCCTGGCCAGCGGGCAGCGGGGCATCCGGGTGGACCACCTGCTCACGGCCTGCGTCGACGAGTTCCGCGAGAACGAGGACCTGCCCAACACGACCAACCCCGACGACTGGGCGCGCATCTCCGGGAAGAAGGGCGAGCGCATCGTCTTCATCCGGACGATCGTGCAGGGCAAGAAGGGTGCGGAGGGCTCGCGCACCATCGAGACCGTCACGAGCACCGGGCAGTACCTGTAGCGGCGGACAGTCGGCGCGCCCGGTTGCGGGACGACCCTAGGGTGGTCCCGTGACCGTGCGCCGAGTGATGGGGATCGAGACCGAGTACGGGATCCTCCAGCCCGGACGCCCGCTGGCCAACCCGATGCTGCTCTCCTCGCACGTGGTCGCCGTGCACGCCGCCGCGCGCGAGGGGGCACGGACCCGTGCGCGCTGGGACTACGACGACGAGGACCCGCTGCACGACGCCCGCGGGTTCCACCTGCAGCGCGCGTCGGCCCATCCGTCGCTGCTCACCGACGACCCGGACGTGCCGGCACCGTCGGGTGACGGCCCGCAGGCCCTCCCGCGCGCGTCCAGCGACGAGTACGAGGACCCGGGTGCCGCGAACGTCATCCTCACCAACGGCGCCCGGCTGTACGTCGACCACGCCCACCCGGAGTACTCGTCGCCGGAGGTGACCAACCCCCTCGACGCGGTGCGCTGGGACCGCGCGGGCGAGCGGGTGATGCTCGCGTCGGTGCGCGCCCTGGCCTCGACGCAGGCCCTGCCGGACGTCGCCCTCTACAAGAACAACGTGGACGGCAAGGGCGCCACCTACGGCATGCACGAGAACTACCTCGTCGACCGGGCCGTGCCGTTCAACGACCTCGCGGCCCGCCTGATCCCGTTCTTCGCGACCCGCCAGGTGTTCACCGGCGCCGGCCGCGTGGGCATCGGCCAGCGCGGCGAGACGCCCGGCTTCCAGCTGTCCCAGCGCGCGGACTACATGGAGGCCGAGATCGGCCTCGAGACGACCCTGCGCCGCCCGATCATCAACACCCGCGACGAGCCCCACGCCGACCCGGACCGGTGGCGCCGCCTGCACGTCATCATCGGCGACGCGACGATGCTCGAGGTCTCCACGTACCTGCGCCTGGGCACGACGTCGCTGGTCCTGTGGCTCATCGAGCGCGCCGTCGCCGAGGGCGGCGCCGGGGGAGCGCTCGCGATCGTCGACCGGCTGACGCTGCGCGACCCGGTGCAGGCTGTCCACCTGATCAGCCACGACCTGACCCTGACCACCCGCGTCGAGCTGGCCGACGGTCGGCACCTGACCGCCCTGGAGATCCAGCGCGAGTACCTGACGGCCGTGCGGACCGCGCTCGCCCACACCGGCGGCGACCTCGACGCGCAGAGCGAAGACGTGCTGGACCGATGGGCGTCCGTGCTCGACCGCCTGGCGACCGACCCGGCGAGCTGTGCCCGCGAGGTGGAGTGGCTGGCCAAGCTGCGGCTCCTCGAGGGCATGCGCCGGCGCGACCACCTCGCGTGGGACCACCCCCGCCTGGCCGCGATGGACCTGCAGTGGTCCGACGTGCGGCCGGAGCGCGGCCTGTACCACCGCCTGGTGAGCGCGGGAGCCGTCGAGCTCCTCGTCACGGCCGAGCAGGTGGCCGAGGCCGTCCTGCACCCGCCGAGGGACACGCGCGCGTACTTCCGGGGCGAGGCGGTGGCTCGGTACGGGACCGAGATCTCCGCCGCGAGCTGGGACTCGGTCGTGTTCGACGTCCCCGGTGCCGCGACGCTGCAGCGGGTGCCGATGCGCGACCCGCTGCGCGGGACCGCGGCGCACGTCGGCGAGCTGCTCGACCGGAGCCCCGACGCGGCGTCGCTGCTCGAGGCGCTCGGCGCCTAGCTCATCTGCGCGACGTATCGGGCGGCCTCCCGGGCGTCCCGCAGCCGTCGCTCGTAGGTCAGGCCGAGGCCCAGCAGGGCGGCGCCGCCGAGCGCGAGGACAGGCCACCAGCCGAGCCCGCCGACGGCCTGACGGGCGACGGGTGCCAGCTGGACGACCAGCTCCAGCAGGAGCGCCAGCGCCCCGACGACGAACGGCGCCTGCCACCGCCGCACCGCGCCCACGACCACGGCGAGCAGCCCGCCCGCGATCGCCACGCCGATGCGCCAGCCGGTGCCGGTGGCCAGCGCGGTGAGCGTGGGGACACCGAGCGCCAGGGCCAGTCCCGGTCCCAGCGCGCTCCACGTCGGCGTCGTGGGCTCCGTCCGCATCCGCACCGCACCCACGAGCAGGACGAGCACGCCGAGGGCGACGAGGACCGCGTCCTGCGGCACCGCCCAGGTCCGGGCCAGGGCGGCGACCGTGCTGGCGACGAGGAGCGACGCGCCCATCCCGACCAGGTCCGGCGCCGGCGGCGACCAGCGGGCACCGGGGAGCGCGCCGAGGCCCGCGGCTCCCCGGGCGGCGAGGTAGCTGCCGAGCGCGGCACCCACGCCGATCCGGGCGAGCCCGGCGGGCCCGTCGTCGTGCGTGAGCAGGGCCGGGACCGTGGCGACGAGCAGCACGCCCCACGGGACCACCCGGCGAAGCCCCGCGTCCTGACCCGGCCGGGCGAGCAGCCAGGCCGCGCCCGCGCCGGCGAGCAGGGCGGCTGCGGGCAGGGCCCACAGCTCCGTCGGCGGCTGGGGCTCGGTCCAGCTCAGGCCCGCCAGGACGACGGCGCGACGTGCCGGACCGAGCACGGCGAGCAGGGCGCCGACCGCGGCCACGCAGAGCACGGGGTCGTTGCCCGCCGTGTACGGCGCCGAGCGCCGCCGGACGAGGAGGAGCGCGGCGAGGACGAGGACGGCGGACGCGACGGTCGCGAGCATCGTCCGGTCCAGCGTCGCGCGCCCGATCGTGATCGGGTCCACGATCACTGCGGTGGGGACCGTCGCGAGGGCGAGCCCGCAACCGAGGAGCTCGGCGGCGGATCGTCCGCCGGACCGCCACCGCACGACGCCGACGGCCGTGAGCACGGCCCCGAGCGGGGCCAGGTACGCCTCCGGGACACCGACGTCCCGGATCGCGAGCGCGCACCAGGACGCTGCGACGAGCAGGCCGAGCGCCGCCCACAGCTCGGCGCGACGGTCGCGTCGGCTCGCGCACGCGGCGGCGACCAGCGACGCGAGGACGAGGCTCAGCGCGGCCGCGGAGACGCTCTGGCCGAACGACGCCGCGATGCCGGCGCCGACCACGACCCAGCCCACGCCCTCGAGCGGGAGCCGCCGGTCGGCGAGCGACGCCGGCAGCGTCCCCGCGACCACGGCCGCGGCGCCCCCGAGGACGACGGCCGCGAAGCAGACGGCCACGGCGTCCGGCCAGCCGGTGAGCGCCTGGGCCGTGACGAGCTCGAGCATCGCCACGGGGGCGACGGCAGCCGTCGCCCAGACGACCAGCGGCGCGACGAGGCGGGACCCGCCGAAGAGCGCCACGGCGAGGACCGAGACCGCGACGACGGCGCCGAGCACGATGCTCGGCGCGACGACGGCCGGTACGGGGGAGACGCCCGTCATCCAGCACCCGAGACCGACGAGCGCGGCTACGCCGAGGGAGACGTGGCGCTCCGCAGTGCTCCTGGCGACCCACAGAGTGACCACGGTCAGGACCGCGACGGTGACCGAGGCGGCGACCGTCACGGGTGCGGCGACGTCCCCGGCGGCAAGGAGCTGCGCGAGCGCCGCGAAGCCGACCAGGGCGGTCGTGCCGGTCGAGACGGCCCGGGCGACCGGGGCGCCGCCCCACCAGCGTGCCGTGTACGCGACCGCGGCGCCGGCGGCCAGGACGCTGCCGGACCACCATGCCCCACCGCCGGTGGTGAGCTGCGCGGCCACGAACGCCGCGCCCAGCGACAGGAGCGTGCCGACCCGCAGGTACCAGCGCAGCCAGCCCGTGCGCAGCAGCCCGACGACCGCGCCCACGACGCCGACGGCGAGCAGCGCGGCGGTCACCTGGTCGCCGCCGGCGACGGCGGCTCCCACGAGCACGATCTCGGCCGTCACCGCGGCGGCGGCGKGCCGGGCGGCACGGGCCGCCCGACCGGCACCCCGCCACACCGCGATCGCGACGAGCAGGAGGGCGACGGCCACGACGCCGGAGAGCCGGCGGAGCACCTCGGACGTGGGCGCACCGTCGACACCGGTGATCGCGTCGATCCCGTCGCCGTACAGCAGCACCGCCGCGGGGACACCGACGGCGAGGGCCGCCAGGCCGGCGCTGTCCGCGCACGCGCGCACGAGTCCGCGTCCGGGCCGGGTCGCCGGCCAGCGGGACGTCGTCGCGACGAGGGCGACGGCGACAGCCGCCGGGAGCACGGCAGCCGCGAGCCCGAGGACGACGGAGACGGCGGTCGCGGTGGTGATGGCGAGGACCCCCGCGCCGTAGGCCCAGACGCGTCCGGCGCCCGCCCGGCGGCCGGCGGCGCGAGCCTCTCGCGCGGCGAGCGCACCCTGCGCCAGGGCGACGACGGTCGCGGCGGCCAGGACGGTGACCGGCGGCCAGACCTCACCGTCGTCCCACTCGACCGCGACCCCGACCAGGGCCGTCGCCCAGGCCGCGACCAGCCCGACGGCCGCGGCGCCCGCCAGGACGGCCCGCTCGCCGCGCATGCCCCACGGCAGCAGGAAGCGGAGGGTCCCGACGACCGAGACGCCGAGCAGCAGCGCCGCGACCCCGGCCGCGCTCCCGCCGTGCCCGAGCAGCATGAGCGGGGCGGCAGGCAGGAGCAGGCTCGCGGTCACGGTGCCGGCGCGCACGCCCGTCTGCCGGCCGTACGCACCGAGGGCGGCTGCGCAGACGACGCAGGCCACCGCCGCGTAGGCGGCGGGGTCGGCCTTCGGGAAGATGCCGATCGCGTGCACGGCCCAGGCGTCGAGGACGACCAGGACCGAGCCGAGCACGCCGACCGCCTGGGCCGAGCCCTCGAGGTCCCGGCGCTTGAGCCAGGCGGCCAGGACGAGCACGACGACCGTGCCCAGCGCGATGACGCCGCCACGTTGGGCGACCGTCAGGACGTCCCAGCTGAAGACGAGGAACACGAGGCTGGCCATCGCGAGCAGCGCGACGCCGAGGATCTGGAGCACCGTCTGCACACGCCACGGCGCACGCGGCTCGGCGACGGGTCGCGGTGCAGGCGCAGGCCGCGGCACCGGTACCGGCATCGCGCGCGGGGCCGGGGCGACGGGAGGAGGCACGGCCGGCGAGCCCGCGGTGGGGGAGGAGTACCGCGGCCAGGCGGCCAGCTGCTCACCGCGCACCTCGGCGGCCAGCACGGCGCGCGCCTCGATCGCGGCGACGGCCTCGAGCGACGAGCGCCAGATCCGCAGCCCCGCGTCGCCCGACAGGTCGATCCCGCACGTACCGCACGTGGTCGTCCCGATCGGTCCCGCGCAGACGGGGCACGCCCGGGTGTCCAGGAGGATCGCCCGGGCGCGGGCCATCTCGGACGTGAGGTGGATCGCGGGGTCCGTCATCGGGTGATGATGGCAGCGCGCGCTTCCCGGTGACGGGACATCCGTCGATCTGTGGACGAGGTTCGCCCGTCGGTTCGTCCGAACGGCGGGCGCCTGAGCCGGGCACGTCCGAGGATGGGCCTAGGGTGGAGCTGAGCACGTCAGCTGGCACACCGGGAGGGTTCACGATGGCTGGTCAGGAACACGTACGCCCACGTCGCGAGGACGAGGAGCCGGAAGGCGGTCCGGACACCCCCACGCCGGCGACGCCCAGCGCGCAGTCCCGGGACGCGGACGTCGACGCCCTGCTCGACGAGATCGACGACGTCCTGGAGTCCAACGCGGAGCAGTTCGTGCGCGGGTTCGTCCAGAAGGGCGGCCAGTGAACCAGTACGACACGTCGTCCTCCGGGCGGCTGCCGCACGCGTTCACGACGCCCGGCTCGTCGTCGTTCGTCGAGTTCCTCTCCAGCCATGCACCGCACCTCCTGCCGGGCAGCCGCCCGGCCGGTGAGCTGCAGGCGCCCCACGGCACCACGATCGTCGCGCTCGCGTTCGACGGCGGCATCGTCATGGCCGGCGACCGCCGCGCCACGATGGGGTCGATGATCGCGAGCCGGGACATCGAGAAGGTGTTCCCGGCCGACGAGTACTCCGCCGTCGGCATCGCGGGCACCGCCGGGCTGGCGATCGAGCTGGTCCGCCTGTTCCAGCTCGAGCTCGAGCACTACGAGAAGATCGAGGGCTCGCTGCTCTCGCTCGACGGCAAGGCCAACCGCCTCGCGACGATGATCCGGGGCAACCTCGGCCTCGCCATGCAGGGCCTGGCCGTGGTGCCGCTGTTCGGCGGCTACGACCTGGACAGGCGGACGGGGCGCATCTTCTCCTACGACGTCACGGGCGGTCAGTACGAGGAGCACGACCACCACGCGGTCGGGTCGGGGTCGGTGTTCGCGCGCGGCTCGCTCAAGAAGCTGTGGAAGCACGGGCTCGACGCCGAGGGCGCCGTCCGCGTCGCCGTCGAGGCGCTGTGGGACGCGGCCGACGACGACTCCGCCACGGGCGGGCCGGACCGGACGCGGGGGATCTGGCCCGTCGTCGCGACGGTGACCGAGGCCGGCTACCTGCGCGCTCCCGACGAGCAGCTCTCGGCGATCGTCGAGCAGGTCGAGGAGCAACGACGAGGGGCCCACCGGGCGCGGGGAGGTGGCCAGCGATGAGCATGCCGTTCTACGTGTCGCCCGAGCAGCTCATGAAGGACCGGGCCGACTACGCGCGCAAGGGCATCGCCCGCGGCCGGTCGGTCGTCGTCCTGCAGTACGACGACGGGATCGCGTTCGCCACGGAGAACGCGTCGCGGGCGCTGCACAAGATCTCGGAGATCTACGACCGCATCGGCTTCGCGGCCGTCGGCAAGTACAACGAGTTCGAGAACCTCCGGGTCGCCGGCGTGCGCTACGCCGACCTGCGGGGCTACTCCTACGACCGGGTCGACGTGACGGCCCGCGGCCTCGCGAACGCCTACGCCCAGACGCTCGGCACCGTGTTCACCACGGAGTCCAAGCCCCTCGAGGTGGAGATCGTCGTCGCCGAGGTCGGCCACGAGGTGTCCGGCGACCAGATCTACCGGCTCGCGTACGACGGCTCGGTCACCGACGAGCACGGCTACGTCGTCATGGGTGGCCAGGCGGAACGGCTCGGCACGATCGTCGCCGAGGGCTGGCACGCCGGGATGACGCTGCCCGAGGTGCTGGCGCTCGCGGTCAAGGCGCTCGGTGCACCCGCGGAGGAGAGCGGCGAGCAGCGGGTGATCCCGGCCGCGCAGCTGGAGGTCGCGGTGCTGGACCGCACGCGTCCGCGTCGGACGTTCCGTCGCCTGGCGGGCGCACTGCTCGAGGACCTGCTCGACTGAGAGCACGCGCCCTCCGCAGCGAGGGCCGAGGCAAGGCACGACCGAGGGAGGTACGGCGATGGACAGGCGGATCTTCGGCCTGGAGACCGAGTACGGCGTGACGTGCGCCGCCCAGGACGGGCGTGGGCTGTCGGCCGACGAGGTCGCGCGGTACCTGTTCCGCAAGGTCGTCGCGTGGGGGCGCTCGTCCAACGTGTTCCTGCGCAACGGCTCGCGGCTCTACCTGGACGTCGGGTCGCACCCCGAGTACGCCACGGCGGAGTGCGACGACGTCCGCCAGCTGGTCACGCACGACCGGGCCGGCGAGCGCATCCTCGAGGGGCTCGTGGCGGACGCCCAGCAGCGGCTCGAGCACGAGGGCCTGCCGGGCACGATCCACCTGTTCAAGAACAACACCGACTCGGCGGGCAACTCCTACGGCTGCCACGAGAACTACCTGGTGCGTCGGCAGGGCGACTTCTCGCGGCTGTCCGACGTCCTGGTGCCGTTCCTCATCACGCGCCAGATCCTCACGGGCGCCGGCAAGGTGCTGGCGACGCCCCGCGGTGCCGTCTACTGCCTCTCGCAGCGCGCCGACCACATCTGGGAGGCCGTCAGCAGCGCGACCACCCGCAGCCGGCCGATCATCAACACGCGCGACGAACCGCACGCGGACGCGGAGCACTACCGGCGCCTGCACGTGATCGTCGGGGACTCGTCGATGTCCGAGACGACGACGATGCTCAAGGTCGGCACGACCGACCTGCTGCTGCGCATGATCGAGGCGGGCGTCCCCATGCGGGAGATGGCCCTGGAGAACCCGATCCGGGCGATCCGCGAGATCAGCCACGACATGACGGGCATGCACCCGATCACGATGGCGAACGGGCGGACCGTCACGGCGGTCGACCTCCAGGAGGAGTACCTGACCCGCGTCACCGACTTCCTCGCGTCCGAGGGCGGGCCGACGCCGGAGAACAAGCAGGTGCTGGACCTGTGGGAGCGCGGGCTGCGCGCCCTGCGCACCGGCGACCTGTCGCTCGTGGAGCGCGAGCTCGACTGGGTGATCAAGTACAAGCTCATCGAGCGCTACCAGGCCAAGCACAACCTCGAGCTGTCGGACGTGCGCGTGCAGCGCCTCGACCTGGCGTACCACGACATCTCGCGCACCGAGGGTCTGTACAACCTGCTCGCGGCGCGCGGCATGGTCGAGCGCGTCACCACGGACCTCGAGATCTTCGAGGCGACCGCGGTGCCGCCGCAGACGACGCGGGCGAAGCTGCGCGGTGACTTCGTGCGGGCCGCCCAGGACGCCCGACGCGACTACACGGTCGACTGGGTGCACCTCAAGCTGAACGACCAGGCCCAGCGCACGGTGCTGTGCAAGGACCCGTTCCGCAGCGTCGACGAGCGGGTGGACCGGCTGATCGAGTCGATGTGAGGACCTGGTGAGAGGCTCGCCCGCGAGTCCCTGAGCACCAGGTCGGGACCGTACAGTGTCCCGGTGCGTCGGCCGGTCGTCCGGGCGGCGTCCCATCTGCCCGTGACGAGGAGGACCGACCGTGCGACGACTGCGCGCCCTGGCGGCTGCGGCCGCGCTCGCGCTCACCTTCGTCGGCCTCGCCGGGTGCAGCACGCCCGAGACGTCGGTCCCGGACGTGACGGTCACCGGTGAGCCGGGTGAGGCGCCGACGATCACGTACCTGACGCCCCTCGACGTCACGACGACGCACACCGAGCAGATCTGGCCGGGCACGGGTCCGGACCTGGTCAACGGCTCCGCGGTCCTCATCGACTTCTGGCTCGAGGACGCCGCCGACGCGTCCCTGATCAAGGAGAGCTACTCCACCAAGCCGACGGCGCTGCTGCTCACCGAGGTGGACCTGGGCAAGGACCTGTTCGACACGTTGCAGGGCCAGAAGGTCGGGGCGCGTCTGCTCCAGATCAGCCCGGGCACCGGCAACGGCGCCTCGGACTACCCCACGGTGACCGTCATCGACGTCCTCCCGACGCGGGCGTCGGGCGAGGCCGTCCCCCCGCGTGCCGACCTGCCCGCCGTCACGCTCGACCCGTCGGGGGCGCCGTCGCTGACGCCCACCGGGACCGAACCGCCGGCCGGGCTCGTCGCGCAGCCGCTGGTCCGAGGTTCCGGCGAGCAGGTCCAGGCCGACGACGTCGTGACGGTGCAGTACACGGGGTTCGCGTGGACGTCCGGCGAGTCGTTCGACTCGACGTGGTCGCACGACGGGCTGCCGGTCTCGTTCTCGTTGCAGGACGTGCAGGCCTGGGCGGAGGGTCTCATCGACCAACCGGTCGGCAGCCAGGTGATGCTCGTCGTCCCGCCGACGTACGCGCTCGGCGTCACGGAGAGCGAGGAGCTTGCCGGCCAGACGGTCGTCTTCGTCGTGGACATCCTCGACACCGGGCACCCGACCGCGGCCGCGGGCTGATCAGGCGGGCAGGACGCGCTCCAGCTCGCTGAGGTCGTCCGCGGCACCCTGCAGGTCGACGTGCGCCGCGGCGCCGCGTCCGAACAGGTACAGGGCCAGCTCGCTCACCGCGCCGCGGACCACGACCGAGCCGCACCCGTCGCGGGCCCGGTGCTGGACGTGGCGGACGCCGTCGGGGCGGACCAGGACCACCCCCACGGGCACGTGGCGCAGGCGTCCGCCGCCCTGTCGGACCAGGGCCACCCACAGCGCCTCCGTCTGCTCGGGGTCGAGCGTCCGCGGACCGACGGGTCCGGCGCCGCGTCGCACGTCCTCGGTGTGCACGAAGAGCTCGAGCAGGTTCATGAGCTCCGGGGCCCAGGCGATCGGGTGCAGCCGGGACGGGCCGGCGGCGACCCGGTCGACGAGCTGCGCGTAGTCGCCGGGCGCGCGGGACTCGTCGGCGAGCCGGTCGATGGCCGACTCGGCCTGCCCGGACAGCGGTGGGACGGCGAGCGCGAGGCCGACGACGGGCGAGTGCTCGCGCAGCACGACGTGCGCGGCGAGGTGACGTGCCTGCCAGCCCTCGCACAGGGTGGGGGCGTCGGGCGCGACGGCGCTGAGGGCTTCGGCCAGCTGCTCGCGCTCGATCGTGTGCCAGGGCATGCCGCATGCTCGCACGGTGCCCCGGGTGCGGTCCCGCCGAGGAGACCTGCTGTCCGACCCGTGAGAAACTTGCTGGCAACCCCCATCGGCTCCCTGGAAGGTCCTTGTCGTGCCCCCACTGCGATCGACGGCGCTCACCGGTTCGGTGCCGAGCCGCGCGACGCAGCTGATCTGGCGGGGCATGCGGGCACACCCGGGCACCTACGTCGTCGCGGTCGGCACGTCGGCCGTCTTCGGCGTGCTGACGGTCGGCGTCAGCCGGGTGCTCGGCACGATCACGGACGAGGTCGTCGTGCCGGCGATCTCGGGCTCGCAGGAGGCGCAGGACCGGATCTGGCTGGCGGGCGCGGCGATCGCGCTCGTGGCGGTCTCGCTCGCGGTGACGGTCGCGCTGCGCCGGATCTTCGCCGGTCGCGGGTTCGCCCTGATCCAGGAGGACCACCGCACGAGCGTCACGCGCCAGTACCTGCACCTGCCGATGAGCTGGCACCGCAGGCACCCGACCGGCCAGCTGCTGTCCAACGCGAGCGCGGACGTCGAGGCGGCCACCAACATCTTCAACCCGCTGCCGTTCGCGCTGGGCGTGGCGGTCATGCTGGTCGTGGCCACGGTCGCGCTGTTCCGGACCGACGTCTGGCTGGCGCTGGCGGCGCTCGTCGTGCTGCCGCTGGCCGTCGTCGCGAACCTGGTGTTCCAGCGCCGGATGTCCCCGGCGGCGATCCGCGCCCAGCAGCTGCGCGCCGACGTCGCCGACATCGCGCACGAGAGCTTCGAGGCAGCGGTGCTGGTGACGTCGCTGGGCACGGCGGCGCGCGAGGAGGCCCGGTTCGCCCGGCGGGCGCAGGAGCTGCGCGACGCCAACGTCCGCGTCGGCATCGTGCGTGCGCTGTTCGACCCCGTGATCGACGTCCTGCCCGGCCTGGGCACGCTCCTGGTCCTCGTCGTCGGCACCGTGCAGGTCAGCGCCGGGCACATCGAGACCGGCGACGTCGTCGCCGCTGCCTACCTGCTGACCCTGCTCGCGATCCCCGTGCGGGCGTTCGGCTGGGTGCTCGGCGAGGTCCCGAGGGCGCTGGTCGGGTACGACCGGATCTCCCGGGTGCTCGACGCGCGCAGCTCCCTGCCGGCGGGCGACCGGTCGTGGGTGCCCACCGGGGGCGGCGCCCGGGTCGAGCTGCGCGACGTCGGACTCTCTGTCGACCTGCCGGGCGGCGGGGACCTGGCGCTGCTGCGCGAGGTGTCGGTGGACGTCGCACCGGGCCGGACCGTGGCCGTCGTCGGGCCGACCGGGGCCGGCAAGACCACGCTTGTCTCGCTCGTCAGCCGCCTGAGTGACCCGACGACCGGCACGGTCCTGCTCGACGGCGTCGACCTGCGGGACCTCGACCCGGCCGACCTCGCCCGGCACGTCGCGCTGGTGTCGCAGTCGACGTTCGTGTTCGAGGACACCGTGCGCGGCAACGTGACGCTGGCCGACGAGGGCGAGCCCGGGGCGCCCGACGACGACGCCGTCTGGGACGCGCTGCACGTCGCGCGCGTCGACGACGTGGTCCGCGCGCTGCCCGGCGGCCTGGACTCCAAGCTGGGGGAGCGCGGCGCGAACCTGTCCGGCGGGCAGCGGCAGCGGCTCGCGCTCGCCCGCGCGCTGGTCCGGCGGCCGGCCGTCCTGATCCTCGACGACGCGACCTCCGCGGTCGATCCGCGCATCGAGCAGGCGATCCTGCGGGGTCTGCGCGGGACCGGCGGTCCGACGGTGCTGCTCGTCGCCTACCGGATGTCGTCCGTGCTCCTCGCCGACGAGGTGGTGCACGTCGAAGGTGGTCGCGTGGTGGACCGCGGGACGCACGACGAGCTGCTGGCCCGCGACACCGGGTACCGGGAGCTCGCCACCGCCTACGAGCAGGAGACCGCCCGTCGCGCCGCCGAGGCGGACGACGAGCTGGCGCTCGACGAGGTCATCGAGTCGTTCGCGCAGGACCCGGCATGAGCGCCATGGCACCCGCGAGCTCGCTCGGCGTCGTCGCGACGCTCCGGCGCGGTCTGGCGGTGTCCCCGCAGCTCGTGGTCGGCTGGAAGCTCACGCTCGTGCTGGCCGTCGTCGCGTCGCTCGGGCGGATCCTCGTGCCGATCGCCGTCCAGCAGACCGTGGACACCGGGATCCTCGCGCCCGGCGGTCCGGACGTGCACCGCGTGGTGGTCCTGACGAGTATCGCGGCGGTCGGCCTGCTGATCGGGGCGGTGTGCTCGGGGTACGTGAACGTCCGCCTCTTCCGGTCGAGCGAGAGCGGCCTGCTGTCGCTGCGGACGAAGGCGTTCCGGCACGTGCACGACCTGTCGGTGCTCACGCAGAACACCGAGCGCCGCGGGTCGCTGGTCTCCCGCGTGACGTCCGACGTCGACACGATCTCCCTGTTCGTGCAGTGGGGCGGGATCATGCTCCTCGTCTCGGTGCTGCAGATCGGCGTCGCGACGATCCTCATGGCGGTCTACTCCTGGCAGCTGACCCTGATCGTCTGGGCGGGCTTCGTGCCGCTCTTCCTCGCGCTGCGACCGCTGCAGAAGCGGGTCAACGGGCGCTACACGGTGGTGCGCGAACGCGTCGGCGCCATGCTCGGTGCCATCTCCGAGGCCGTCGTCGGTGCCGAGACCATCCGGGCGTACGGCGTCGGCGAGCGCACGCAGCGCCGGATCGACGCCGCGGTGGGTGCCACGCGTTCGGCCATGGTCCGGGCGCAGAACCTCGTCGGCGTCGTGTTCTCCAGCGGCGTCCTGGTGGCGAACCTCGTCCTCGCCGTCGTGGTGGTCGCGGGCACCTACCTCGGGATCGCGGGGCAGATGTCGGTCGGCAAGCTGCTCGCTTTCCTGTTCCTCGTCCAGCTGTTCACCGGTCCGGTCCAGATGGCCACCGAGGTGCTCAACGAGCTGCAGAACGCCGTCGCGGGCTGGCGCCGGGTCCTCGGCGTGCTCGAGACCCCCGTCGAGGTGGTCGACGCAGGCTCCGACGGCGTCCCGAGCCCTCGCGGCCCGGCGACGCTCGAGCTGCGCGACGTGGCCTACCACTACCCGGACGGCCCCGCCGTGCTCCTCGACATCGACCTCGCGGTCCCGGCCGGGACCTCGGTGGCGGTCGTCGGCGCGACGGGCTCGGGCAAGACGACGATCGCCAAGCTCGTCGCCCGGTTCATGGACCCGACCGCGGGCGCGGTGCTGCTCGACGGCGTGGACCTGCGCGACATCCCAGTGGACGACCTGCGTCGCCGGATCGTGCTCGTGCCGCAGGAGGGGTTCCTGTTCGACGGCACGCTCGCGGAGAACATCGCGTACGGCCTGCGTTCGGACGACGACGCGAGCACGGCCTCGGCCGACGACGAGCGCGTCCGCGCGGCCGTCGACGCGCTCGGGCTGGCGGACTGGGTCGACGACCTCGCCGCCGGGCTCGGCACGCCGGTCGGCCAGCGCGGCGAGTCCCTGTCGGCGGGGGAGCGCCAGCTCGTCGCCCTCACCCGTGCGTACCTGGCCGACGCCGACCTGCTGCTCCTCGACGAGGCGACGTCCGCGGTCGACCCCGCGACCGAGGTGCGCATCGCGCGCGCCCTCGAGTCGCTCACGCGTGGCCGGAGCACCGTCACGATCGCGCACCGGCTGTCCACCGCCGAGGCCGCCGACGCCGTCGTCGTCGTCGACGCCGGGCGCGTGGTGGAGGTCGGGCACCACGACGACCTCGTCGCGCGTGAGGGGCACTACGCCGCGCTGCACGCCGCCTGGGTGTCGCAGACGCGGTAGGCCGGACGCCCGCCGACGCCCGTCGTCATACGTGGCAGGATTCGGGGCGTGTCGTCCGCACCCGTCCCCACGCTCGATCCCGCCGTCGCCGAACGCCTCCGCCACGACCCGCAGGGGCTCGTGGCCGCGATCGTGCAGCAGCACGACACCCGCGAGGTGCTGATGCTCGGCTGGATGGACGACGAGGCGCTGCACCGCACGCTGACCACGGGTCGCGTCGTGTTCTGGAGCCGGTCGCGCCAGGAGTACTGGCGCAAGGGCGACACGTCGGGGAACGCCCAGTACGTCAAGGCGGTGAGCCTCGACTGCGACGGCGACGCGCTCCTCGTCGAGGTCGACCAGGTCGGCGCCGCCTGCCACACCGGCGCCCGCACGTGCTTCGACGCGGGCGGCCCGCTGCCCGCCGTCGTCGGCGACCGCCCCACCGAGACCGGAGGCCGTGCATGAGCGCGCCGACGCTCCCGACCCACGTCGCCGCCGCCGAGGTCCCCTGGGGTGGCACGTGGCCGTCGCTGGAGACCTTCCGGGTGCTCGCCACCGAGCGGCGCGTGATCCCGGTGGTCCGCCGCCTGCTGGCCGACGACGTGACGCCTGTCGGCCTGTACCGCACCCTCGCCGCCGGCCGGCCGGGGACGTTCATCCTCGAGTCCGCCGAGGCCGACGGGACGTGGGACCGCTACTCGTTCGTCGGCGTGCACTCGCGCGCGACGCTCACCGTGCGCGACGGGGCTCCCGTCTGGGTCGGGGACGTGCCCGTGGGGGTGCCCACCGAGGGTGACGCCCTCGACGTCCTGGCCGGGACGCTCGACGCTCTGCGCACGCCCGCGATCGGCGGCCTCCCGCCGTTGACCAGCGGCCTGGTCGGCGCGCTCGGCTGGGACATCGTGCGGCACTGGGAGCCGACGCTGCCCGCCAACGCGCCCGACGAGCTCGGCGTCCCCGAGCTGACCCTGCTGCTGGCCACCGACCTCGCGGTCGTCGACCACCACGACGGCTCGGTCTGGCTGGTGGCCAACGCGATCAACTTCGACGACACCGACGAGCGCGTCGACGACGCGCACGCGGACGCGGTGGCCCGCCTCGACGCGATGCAGGCCGCCCTGCTGCACCCGGTGGAGCCTGGTCTCGCCGTACTCACCGACGTCGAGGAGCCCGAGCTGACCTTCCGGTCGACCCGCGAGGAGTTCGAGAGCTCCGTGCGCACGGGTCAGGAGGCCATCCGCGACGGCGAGGTGTTCCAGGTCGTCCTGTCGCAGCGGCTCGACCTCGACTGCCCGGCCGACCCGCTGGACGTCTACCGCGTGCTGCGCACCATCAACCCGAGCCCGTACATGTACTACCTGCAGCTGCAGGACGCGGACGGCCGGGACTTCGCGGTCGTCGGCTCGAGCCCGGAGACGCTGGTCAAGGTGACGTCCGGCCGCGTCGTGACGTTCCCGATCGCCGGGTCGCGTCCGCGCGGTGCGACGCCCGAGGAGGACCTGCGCCTGCAGGACGAGGTGCTCGCCGACCCCAAGGAGCGCGCCGAGCACATCATGCTCGTCGACCTCTCCCGCAACGACCTCGTCAAGGTCTGCGAGCCGACGAGCGTCGAGGTCGTCGAGTTCATGGCGGTGAAGCGCTACTCCCACATCATGCACATCTGCTCGACCGTGGTGGGCCGCCTGCGCGAGGGCGCCACCGCGCTGCAGACCCTGGTCGCGACGTTCCCGGCGGGCACGCTCTCGGGTGCGCCCAAGCCGCGGGCGATCGCGCTGATCGACCAGATCGAGCCGGCTCGCCGCGGCATCTACGGGGGCACGGTCGGCTACTTCGACTTCGCGGGCGACATGGACATGGCCATCGCCATCCGCACGGCCCTCATCCGCGAGGGGCGCGCGAGCGTGCAGGCCGGCGGCGGGATCGTGGCCGACTCGGTCCCGGCGCTGGAGTACGAGGAGTCCCGGAACAAGGCCGCCGCCGCGGTGCGCGCCGTCCAGGTGGCCTCGCGGCTGCGGCGCGCGGGCGCGTGAGCGGTCCCGCACGCCGGAGGGCCGGACGCGGC
>NZ_JBFUHG010000007.1:0-233645 GCF_056402515.1 Cellulomonas sp. P4_A2 | reverse complement strand
ACGCGGCCGCGCGGCCGCTCTCCTGCTGGTCCTCGCGGGCCTGACCGCCCTGACGGCCGTCCCCGTCTGGTTCACGACGACCGGCTCGACCGCGCTCGAGGGCACGGTCGACGTCGCGGTCCAGGGCACCGACGTGGCTCCGGGGATCCTCGCCGCCGCCGTGGCGATCCTGGCGGCCGGCGCCGCGGTCGGGCTGGTGGGGCGCGTCGGCCGCTGGGTCGTCGCGCTCGTCGTCGCCGGGTGCGGCGTCCTCGTCGTCGCGACGACGGTCTCGGCGCTCACCGACCCCGCCGCCGCCGTGGCGCCCGTGGTCGCCGCCCAGACGGGCGTCGGCCACCTCGCCGGACCCGTCGCGACGAGCGCGTGGCCGACGGTCGCGCTCGTGGTCGGCGCACTCGACATCCTTGCCGCCGTCTGGCTCGTGGTCGCGTCCCGAGGCTGGGCCGGCCCGACGCGCCGGTACCAGTCGACCTCGACCGACCCGATCGACCCGGCATCGTCCGGACCGACGACGACCCCCGACGAGCGCGCCGACTGGGACGCCCTCAGCCGCGGCGACGATCCCTCCTGACCTGGACGCCGACACGGCCGAACCTGCGCGCCGGTCCGCTAGGGTGAGCCGCAGAACCGAGCACGAAAGGCACCACACCATGGCCGACCGCACCCTCGCGCACCGCGCGCAGAACGTCACCGTCACCGAGAAGCTGAACCTCCCGCCGACGGCGGCGCCGACGAACCACGGCAAGACGGTCGCCGCCTGGTTCACCACCTACGCGGTCGTCATCGCGTTCACGGTCGCCGGCCTCGGCGTCGCGTTCGCGCTCGTCTGGCTCTTCTGGGTCGGCATCGGCCTCATCGTGCTGAGCCTGATCGTCTCCCGGCTGCTCGTCGCGGCCGGCTACGGCCAGGGCGGCGCCAAGACGCGGGCGCACCAGGCCAACCACGGCGGTCACTGAGCTCGTCGCCGCGTCGCGTCCGGCGCCCTGACGCGCCGACGAAATCTCGGTGCGACGTGGTCGGATGCGCCTACGATGACCGGACATGGCACCGGTCGTGGGGGCAGGCTGTGTGCGTTCGCGACACTGCCTGCATCGACGTAGCCCGGGCTGCCCGCGACCCAGGAGGAACGATGTCCACCCCCGACGAGCCGCAGAACCCCTACGACCCGCAGGGCCAGCCCGCGCAGCCGCAGGACCCGTCGGCCCCGCAGACCCCGCCGCCCGCGCCCTACGGCGCGCCGGCCGATCCGCCGCCCGCACCGCCCGCTCCGTACGGGTCGCCCACCGAGCCGCCGTACCCGCCCGCGACGCCGTACGGCTCGCCGCAGTACGGACAGCCGCCGCAGCAGCCGCCGGCCCCGCAGTACGGCGCGCCGTCGCCCTACGGCCAGCAGCCGTACGGCCAGCCCCAGTACGGGCAGCAGCCGCAGTACGGGCAGCAGCCCCAGTACGGCGCACCGGGCGGATACCCCGGCTACGGCCCGCCCGAGTACCCCGTGAAGAACAAGAACGCGCTCGGCGTCTGGGCGCTGGTCACGGGAATCCTCGGCGTCATCCCGTGCTGCAGCATCCTGATCGTCTCGATCGCCGCCATCATCCTCGGCTCGCTCTCGCGCAAGGCGGTCGCCCGCGGCGAGGCGACCAACGGCGGGATGGCGACGGCCGGGCTCATCCTGGGCATCGTCGGTGTCGTCCTCGGCATCGGCTACTGGATCGTCTTCGCCTCCGGGGGACTCGACGGCTACTCGTCCGATTACCAGTTCTAGGCCTGCGACGGCGGCGCGCGCGGCGGACCCTCGCGCGCCGCTGGTCGTCGGCGCCTCCGTGGCGCTCGGGGTCGCGGTCATCGCGCTCCACGACCCGCACGTCTCCGGCAGCTACGGCGTCTGCCCGCTCTACGCCATGACCGGACTGTGGTGCCCGCTGTGCGGAGGCCTGCGTGCGACGCACGACCTCGCGCGCGCCGACGTCGCCGGCGCGTGGGCGATGAACCCGCTGTGGGTCGTCGTCGCCCCGCTCCTCGTGCTCGCGTGGGCGCGCTGGCTCGTCGCGACGACGCGCGGACGGCCCACGAGCCGCCGCCTCCCGGCCGCGCTGCCGTGGGTCCTGCTCGGCGCGGTCGTCGCCTTCGGCATCCTGCGGAACATCCCCGCGTTGGCCCCGTACCTCGCCCCCTGACCGGCTGAGTCCGGGGGCGGCGTCCCAGCACCTGGTTGTGGTCGGGGTCACCTGTCCACCCCCTCTACGATGGAACCCGGCCCCGAGCCACTCACGACGGTGTGCGGGCCGAGCCGACAGGGGAGAGGGTGAGTCTTCGATGACCGTGCTGGACGACATCATCGCCGGAGTCAGGCAGGACCTGGCCGTCCGCGAGGAAGCAACGCCGCTCGCGCTGGTCAAGGAGCAGGCGGACCGTCGTCCGTCGGCGCTCGACTGCCTCAACCGGCTGCGCGCCGAGGACGCCGTCCGGGTGATCGCCGAGGTGAAGCGCTCGAGCCCGAGCAAGGGCGCCCTCGCGACCATCAAGGACCCCGCGGCGCTGGCCGCCGAGTACGAGAAGGGTGGCGCCGCGGTCATCTCGGTGCTCACCGAGGAGCGCCGCTTCCACGGGTCGCTGGCCGACCTCGACGCCGTCCGCGCCCGGGTCGACATCCCGGTGCTGCGCAAGGACTTCGTCGTCACGCCGTACCAGGTCTGGGAAGCACGCGCGCACGGCGCCGACCTGGTCCTGCTCATCGTCGCGGCGCTCGAGCAGACGGTCCTCGAGTCGCTCGTCGAGCGGGTCCACTCCCTCGGGATGACGGCCCTCGTCGAGGTGCACGACGTCGACGAGGTCGAGCGCGCCGCCGACGCCGGTGCCCGGGTGATCGGCGTGAACGCCCGCGACCTGCGCTCGCTCGAGGTGGACCGCACGACCTTCGCCCGGGTCGCCCCGGCGATCCCGTCGCACATCATCAAGATCGCCGAGTCCGGGGTCCGCGGCCCGCACGACGTCATGGACTACGCCCGCGCCGGTGCGGACGCGGTGCTCGTCGGGGAGGCCCTCGTCACCGACGACGCCCCGCGCGAGTCCGTCGCGGACCTCGTCGCCGCCGGTGCCCACCCGTCCCTGCGCGCGGTGCGCCAGTGACCGGTCGGCCATCGGTCGGACCGCTGTCCGACAAGCTGCTCGAGGCCGTGTCCGACGGCCCGCTGTCGACGCACGCGGGTCCGTACTTCGGCCAGTTCGGCGGCAGGTACGTGCCGGAGGCGCTCATCGCGGCGCTGGACGAGCTCGACACCGAGTACCACAAGGCCCTCACCGATCCGGCGTTCGGGCGCGAGCTGGCGCGGCTGCACCGCACGTACACGGGCCGCCCGAGCCCGTTGACCGAGGTCCCGCGGTTCGCGAAGCACGTGGCCGAGGGCGTGCGCGTCTTCCTCAAGCGCGAGGACCTGAACCACACGGGCTCGCACAAGATCAACAACGTGCTGGGGCAGGCCCTGCTGGTCAAGCGCATGGGCAAGACGCGCGTGATCGCGGAGACCGGTGCGGGCCAGCACGGCGTCGCCACGGCCACCGCCGCTGCGCTGCTGGACCTCGAGTGCGTCGTGTACATGGGCGAGGAGGACACGCGCCGGCAGGCCCTCAACGTCGCGCGCATGCGCCTGCTCGGTGCGGAGGTCATCCCGGTCACCATCGGGACCCGCACCCTCAAGGATGCGATCAACGAGGCCCTGCGTGACTGGGTGGCCAACGTCGAGACGACGCACTACCTCCTCGGCACGGTGACGGGTCCGCACCCGTTCCCCGAGATGGTCCGCGACTTCCACAAGATCATCGGCGACGAGGCCAAGGCCCAGCTCCTCGAGGAGATCGGGCGGCTGCCCGACGCCGTCGCCGCGTGCGTGGGTGGCGGGTCGAACGCGATGGGCATCTTCAACGCCTTCCTCGACGACCCCGACGTGCGGCTGTTCGGCTTCGAGGCCGGCGGCGAGGGCATCTCGTCGGGGAGGCACGCCGCACGGTTCTCCGGCGGCGAGCCCGGCGTGCTGCACGGCGCCAAGTCCTACCTGCTGCAGGACGACGACGGCCAGACGCTGCCCAGCCACTCGGTGTCCGCCGGCCTGGACTACCCGAGCGTCGGTCCCGAGCACGCGTGGCTGCACGACATCGGCCGCGCCGACTACCGGCCGGTCACCGACGTCGAGGCCATGGACGCGTTCCGCGTCCTGTGCCGGACCGAGGGGATCATCCCGGCGATCGAGTCCGCGCACGCCCTCGCGGGTGCCATCGCGCTCGGTCCCGAGCTCGCGGGCTGGACCGGCGACGACGGCCACGAGCCGGTGCTCCTGGTGAACCTGTCCGGTCGCGGCGACAAGGACGTGGCCACGGCCGCGGCCTGGTTCGACCTGATCGACGACGAACCGGTCGTGCTCGCCGACCAGGGAGAACAGCTATGACGCCGGTCGCCGTGCGGTCGCAGGTCGCCGAGTTCCTCGACGGCCTGGGGCGGTCCGCGCTCGTCGGGTACCTGCCGGTCGGCTACCCGAGCGTCGACGGCTCGATCGACGCCGTGCGCACCATGATCGACGCGGGAGCGGACGTCGTCGAGCTCGGTGTCCCCTACAGCGACCCGGTCATGGACGGCCCGCTGATCCAGAAGGCCGTCGACGCGGCGCTCGCCCGCGGCTTCAAGGTCCGCGACACGATCCGCGCGGTCGAGCAGGTGTCCGGCCGCGGTGCGCCGATCCTCGTCATGACGTACTGGAACCTCGTGCTGCGCTACGGCGTCGACGCGTTCGCCCGCGACCTCGCCTCCGCGGGTGGTGCCGGCCTGATCACGCCCGACCTCATCCCCGACGAGGCCTCCGACTGGATCGCGGCGTCCGACGAGCACGGCCTGGACCGCGTCTTCCTCGTCGCCCCGAGCTCCACACCCGAGCGGCTGGCCTCGACGAGCGCCGCGTCCCGCGGGTTCGTCTACGCCGCCTCGACCATGGGCGTGACCGGCGAGCGGACGTCGCTCGGCAACCGCGCCGAGCAGCTGGTGGCGGACACGCGCGCCGCCGGCGCCGGGCACGTCTGCGTCGGGCTCGGGGTCTCCCGGCCGGAGCAGGCCGCGCAGGTGGCCGGCTACGCCGACGGGGTGATCGTCGGCTCCGCGCTGGTGCGCGCCGTGCTCGACGCACCGGACGCCGCCGCGGGTCGTGCCGAGCTCGCCCGGGTCACGGCGGCCCTCGCAGAAGGTGTGAGGTCCGCGCGGTGATCGCGGCCATCCCGAGCCCGTCCCAGGGCGTCTGGCACCTGGGTCCCTTCCCGCTGCGTGCCTACGCGCTCGCGATCCTCCTGGGCATCGTCGTCGCGCTCTGGATGACGCGACGACGCTGGGTCGAGCGCGGCGGTGAGGCCGACACGGTCCTGGAGATCTCGTTCTGGGCGGTGCCGTTCGGCATCGTCGGCGGCCGGATCTACCACGTGATCACCTCGCCCGAGGCGTACTTCGGCGCGGGCGGCGACCCCGTCAAGGCCCTGTTCATCTGGCAGGGCGGCCTCGGCATCTGGGGCGCGGTCGCGTTCGGCGGCGTCGGTGCCTGGATCGGCTGCCGTCGCCAGGGCGTGCGGCTCGCACCATTCGCGGACGCGCTGGCGCCCGGCCTGCTGGTGGCCCAGGGGATCGGTCGGCTCGGCAACTGGTTCAACCAGGAGCTGTTCGGCGCCGCGACCACGTTGCCGTGGGGTCTGCGGATCGACGACGCGTTCCTCCCGCCGGGCTACGAGTCCGGCACGCTGTTCCACCCGACGTTCCTGTACGAGATGCTCTGGAACTTCGCGGGCGCCGCCCTGCTCATCTGGATCGACCGTCGCTACCGGCTCGGCTACGGTCGCGTCTTCTGGCTCTACGTGATGATCTACACCACCGGCCGGCTCTGGATCGAGATGCTCCGTGTCGATCCGGCGAACCACATCTTCGGCGTCCGCCTCAACGTCTGGACGGCCATCATCGTGGGCGTCGGAGCGCTGGTAGCGTTCGTTGTGGTCGGGCGCCGGCACCCAGGACGTGACACGACCCTCCTGCTGGCACCCCCGACAGTGCAGGAAGACTTGTCGCAGGTGAACGAGACAGCGACCGACCCGCCCGCTGACCCGCGGGAAGCCGGAAGCGCTTCTCAGCTCTGACGATGCGTGTGGTCTGCGGACCGCCCTGTATCGTCGCCACGTCTGGGCCGACGACGTCCCGCTATCCCTCTTGTTCGTGCTATTCCCCGACCCCCGGGGACCGTGAGGACGGTGCTGATGTCGACGTCGCCCGTGAGCCCTGGCGCACTTCGTGCGCCACTGCCGCAGGGTCTCTACGACCCCACCGCCGAGCACGACGCGTGTGGCTTCGCCTTCGTGGCCACGTTGCGGGGGACGCCCGGCAGGGACATCGTCGACGCCGGTCTGACCGCTCTGCTCAACCTCGACCACCGCGGCGCCGTCGGTGCCGAGGAGGACAGCGGTGACGGTGCGGGCATCCTCACGCAGATCCCGGACGCCTTCCTTCGTGATGTCGTCGACGCCGAGCTCCCGCCCGCCGGCTACTACGCGATCGGCATGGCGTTCCTGCCTGTCGACGAGGCGGAGCAGCGCAGCGCGGTGAGCGCGATCGAGTCGATCGCCGCCGAGGAGAAGCTGGACGTCCTCGCGTGGCGCGAGGTCGTCGTGACGGCCGACCTGGTCGGTCCCACGGCGCGCGCGTCCATGCCGGTGTTCCGTCAGCTCGTCGTCGCGGACCCGTCCCGGGAGCTGTCGGGCGTCGAGCTCGACCGTCGCGCGTACCGGCTGCGCAAGCGGGCCGAGCGTGAGCACGGCCTCTACTTCGCGTCGCTGTCCGCCCGCACGCTCGACTACAAGGGCATGCTCACCACGGGGCAGCTCGAGCCGTTCTTCGCGGACCTGTCGGACCCGCGGTACGCCTCCGAGATCGCGCTGGTGCACTCGCGCTTCTCCACCAACACGTTCCCGTCCTGGCCGCTCGCGCAGCCGTTCCGGATGATCGCCCACAACGGCGAGATCAACACGGTGCGCGGCAACCGCAACTGGATGGCGGCCCGCGAGGGCACGCTCGCCAGCGACGAGCTGGGCGACCTCGCCCCGCTCCTGCCCGTCTGTACGCCGGGCGGGTCGGACTCCGGCAGCTTCGACGAGGTGCTGGAGCTGCTGCACCTGTCCGGACGCTCCCTGCCGCACGCGGTGATGATGATGATCCCGGAGGCGTGGGAGAACCACGCCCAGATGGACCCCGCCCGCCGCGCGTTCTACGAGTACCACTCCACGCTCATGGAGCCGTGGGACGGCCCGGCCGCCATGACGTTCACCGACGGCACCCTGATCGGCTCCGTGCAGGACCGCAACGGTCTGCGTCCCGGCCGGTACTGGGTCACCGAGGACGGCCTCGTCGTGTGCGCGTCGGAGGCCGGCGTCCTGGACATCGACCCCGCCACCGTCGTCGCCAAGGGCCGCCTCGAGCCCGGCCGCATGTTCCTCGTCGACACCGGCAAGGGCCGGATCATCGACGACCAGGAGATCAAGTCCACGCTCGCCGCGCAGAAGCCGTACGCCCAGTGGGTGCGGGAGAACTCGGTCTACCTGGCGCAGCTGCCCGAGCGCGAGCACGTGGCGCACTCGGCGGCCTCCGTGCGTCGTCGCCAGCGGGCGTTCGGCTACACCGAGGAAGAGCTGAAGATCCTGCTCAGCCCGATGGCCGCCGCCGGTGCGGAGCCGCTCGGTGCCATGGGGTCGGACACGCCCGTCGCGGTGCTGTCCAGCCGCCCGCGCATGCTCTTCGACTACTTCACGCAGATGTTCGCGCAGGTCACCAACCCGCCGCTGGACGCCATCCGCGAGGAGCTGGTCACGGCCATCGGCGGGGCGATCGGCCCCGAGCCCAACCTGCTCGAGGACGGCCCCGGCCACGCTCGCAAGCTGATCCTGCCGTTCCCGGTGATCGACAACGACCAGCTCGCCAAGATCGTGCACGTCGCCAAGGAGCCGTCGCTCGGCTTCCGGTCGACCATCATCCGCGGCCTGTACAAGGTCAGCGGCGGGGGAGAGGCCCTGCAGGCGCGGCTCGACGAGATCTTCGCCGAGGTCGACGCGGCGGTGGCCGACGGCGTCAGCTTCATCGTGCTCTCCGACCGCAACTCGGACGCGGACCTCGCGCCGATCCCGTCCCTGCTGCTGCTGAGCGCCGTGCACCACCACACGCTGCGCCGGCACACCCGCACGATGATCTCGCTGGTGGTCGAGGCGGGCGACGTCCGCGAGGTGCACCACACGGCGCTGCTCATCGGCTACGGCGCGGCCGCGGTCAACCCATACCTCGCGATGGAGACCGTCGAGGACCTCGCGCGCTCGGGCTACCTGCCGGGTGTCGACGAGACCAAGGCCGTCGCCAACCTCATCAAGGCGCTCGGCAAGGGCGTCCTGAAGGTCATGTCGAAGATGGGCATCTCGACCATCGCGTCCTACCGCGGCGCCCAGGTCTTCGAGGCCATCGGCCTGTCGCAGGCCCTCGTCGACCGGTACTTCACGGGCACGACGAGCCGGCTCGGCGGTATCGGCCTGGACGTCATCGCGGCGGAGGTCGCCGCCCGGCACGCCGACGCGTACCCGGCCAGCGGCAACCGCCAGGCGCACCTGCGGCTCGCGGTCGGCGGCGAGTACCAGTGGCGTCGCGACGGCGAGGACCACCTGTTCGACCCCGAGACCGTCTTCCGCCTGCAGCACTCGACGCGGACGCGGCAGTTCGACATCTTCCAGCAGTACACGCGCCGGGTGGACGAGCAGTCGTCGCGCCTGATGACGCTGCGCGGCCTGCTGGCGTTCAAGGACGGCGCGCGGACCCCCGTACCGCTCGACGAGGTCGAGCCGGTCAGCGAGATCGTCAAGCGGTTCAACACCGGCGCGATGTCCTACGGCTCCATCTCGGCGGAGGCGCACGAGACGCTCGCCGTGGCGATGAACAGCATCGGCGCCAAGTCGAACACCGGTGAGGGCGGCGAGGACTCCGACCGTCTCAACGACCCGGTGCGCCGCTCGGCGATCAAGCAGATCGCCTCGGGCCGCTTCGGCGTGACCAGCGAGTACCTGACCAACGCGGACGACATCCAGATCAAGCTCGCGCAGGGTGCCAAGCCGGGCGAGGGCGGTCAGCTGCCGGGTCACAAGGTGTACCCGTGGGTGGCCAAGACGCGGCACTCGACGCCGGGCGTCGGGCTCATCTCGCCGCCGCCGCACCACGACATCTACTCGATCGAGGACCTGGCGCAGCTGATCCACGACGCCAAGAACGCGAACCCGAGGGCACGCATCCACACCAAGCTCGTCAGCGAGTTCGGCGTGGGCACGATCGCCGCGGGCGTCGCCAAGGCGCACTCGGACGTCGTGCTCATCTCGGGTCACGACGGCGGCACGGGTGCCTCCCCGCTGACCTCGCTCAAGCACGCGGGCACCCCGTGGGAGATCGGCCTGGCCGAGACCCAGCAGACGCTCGTGCTGAACAACCTGCGCGACCGCGTCGTCGTCCAGGTCGACGGCCAGCTCAAGACCGGCCGCGACGTGGTGATCGGTGCGCTGCTCGGCGCCGAGGAGTTCGGCTTCGCGACGGCGCCCCTGGTCGTCTCGGGCTGCATCATGATGCGCGTCTGCCACCTCGACACCTGCCCGGTCGGCGTCGCCACGCAGAACCCCGAGCTGCGCGCCCGGTTCACCGGCAAGCCCGAGTTCGTCGTGACGTTCATGGAGTTCATCGCGCAGGAGGTCCGCGAGCTGCTCGCGCAGCTGGGCTTCCGCACGCTGCTCGAGGCCGTCGGCCACGTGGAGCTGCTGGACACCCGCGCGGCGATCGACCACTGGAAGGCCGAGGGCCTGGACCTCGCCCCGGTGCTCGCGGTGCCGTCGCCGGTCGCCGGTACGGAGCTGCACCAGACCAAGCTGCAGGACCACGGCCTGGACCGCGCGCTGGACAACCGGCTCATCGCGCTGGCGACGGACGCCCTCGAGCGCCGCGAGCCGGTCCGGATCGCCCTCCCGGTGCGCAACGTCAACCGGACCGTCGGCACGATGCTCGGCCACGAGGTGACCAAGCGGTTCGGCGGCGCGGGTCTGGCCGACGACACGATCGACGTCACGCTCACGGGCTCGGCGGGCCAGTCGTTCGGCGCGTTCCTGCCGCGCGGCGTCACGCTGCGGCTGTTCGGCGACGCCAACGACTACGTCGGCAAGGGCCTCTCGGGCGGGCGCATCGCGATCCGTCCCGACCGCAACGCGGTGCTCTCCTCCGAGCACAACGTCGTGGCGGGCAACGTCATCGGCTACGGCGCCACGACCGGGCAGATCTTCCTGCGCGGCCTGGTCGGCGAGCGGTTCGGCGTCCGCAACTCCGGCGCGACGCTCGTCGTCGAGGGCGTGGGCGACCACGGGTGCGAGTACATGACCGGCGGCACCGTCCTGGTGCTCGGCCGGACGGGTCGCAACTTCGGAGCCGGGATGTCGGGCGGCACGGCCTACGTGCTGGACCTGGTGCCCGCGCTCGTGAACCTGGACGCCGTGCGGACCAACGAGCTCGCGCTCGACCCGCTGGACGACGAGGACGCCGCGCTGGTGGAACAGCTGCTGCGCGCCCACCACGAGGAGACGGGCTCGCCGGTCGCGGCCCAGCTGCTCGAGGACTTCCCCCAGACCCGGGCGCGGTTCACGCGCCTGCTGCCCACCGAGTACGCCCGCGTCCGTCGCGCGCTCGCGCAGGCCGAGGCCGACGGCCTCGACCCCGCAGCGCCCGGCGTGTGGGACACGATCCTGGAGGTGGCCCGTGGCTGACCCCCGTGGCTTCCTCAAGGTCCGCGACCGCGAGCTCCCGCCCAACCGTCCCGTCGAGATCCGCCTGCGTGACTGGGCGGACGTGCACGAGCACCTGCAGGAGGGGCAGCCCTACCTCAAGGAGCAGGCCGGCCGCTGCATGGACTGCGGGATCCCGTTCTGCCACAACGGCTGCCCGCTCGGGAACCTGATCCCCGAGTGGAACGACCTGGTGTGGCGCGGTCAGTGGTCGGACGCGATCGACCGGCTGCACGCGACCAACAACTTCCCGGAGTTCACCGGTCGCATCTGCCCGGCGCCGTGCGAGTCGAGCTGCGTGCTGGGCATCAACCAGCCCGCGGTCACCATCAAGAACGTCGAGGTCTCGATCATCGACGAGGCGTTCGACCAGGGTCTGGTGACCCCGCAGGTCCCGCAGCGCCTCACCGGCCACACGGTCGCGGTCGTCGGCTCGGGTCCGGCCGGCCTGGCCGCCGCCCAGCAGCTCACGCGCGCCGGCCACACGGTCGCCGTGTACGAGCGGGACGACGCGATCGGCGGCCTGCTGCGGTACGGCGTGCCCGACTTCAAGCTCGAGAAGATCCACATCGACCGCCGCCTCGAGCAGATGGAGGCCGAGGGCACGCGGTTCCGCCCGGGCGTCGAGGTCGGCCGCGACGTGACCTGGCCGCAGCTGCAGGCGCGGTACGACGCGATCGTCATCGCGACCGGCGCCACCGTGCCGCGCGAGCTGACGGTGCCCGGCAAGGAGCTCGCAGGCGTGCACGTCGCCATGGAGTACCTGCACCAGGCGAACGGGGTCGCGGCCGGCAAGCAGGTGGCCGACCAGATCACCGCGACCGGGAAGCACGTCATCATCATCGGCGGCGGCGACACGGGTTCGGACTGCCTCGGCACCGCGCTGCGCCAGGGCGCCGCGAGCGTCACCACGCTGGCGATCGGCAAGCGCCCGCCGCAGGACCGTCCCGAGCACCAGCCGTGGCCGACCGACCCCATCCTCTTCGAGGTCTCGTCCTCGCACGCCGAGGGTGGCGACCGCGCGTACCTGGCGTCGACGGTCGAGTTCCTCGGCGACGAGGACGGCACGGTCAACCGGCTCAAGCTCGCGACGACCGAGTACCTCTCCGACGGCCGGCGCGTGCCCAAAGCCGGCACCGAGCGCGAGATCCCGGCGGACCTCGTACTCGTCGCGATGGGCTTCTCCGGGCCGGAGACGACGCCGCTGACCGACCAGATCGGGATCGAGCTGACCTCGCGCGGGCTCGTCACACGGTCCGACGACTTCGCCACCTCGGTGCCCGGTGTGTTCGTCGCCGGTGACGCCGGCCGCGGCCAGTCGCTCATCGTCTGGGCGATCGCGGAGGGCCGCGCCGCCGCGGCCGCCGTCGACACCTACCTCTCGGGCAGCACCGAGCTGCCCTCGCCGGTGACCGCCTCCACGGTGGCGCTGCGCCCCTAGACCACCCCTTCGACCGGCGTCGACAACCGCCCGGCCCTGGGGGCCGGACCGGGGCGTGCGGTCAGCCACGAAAAACACGGAAGGCATAGGCTCGCCCCATGCGTAGAGCAAAGATCGTCTGCACCATCGGCCCGGCCACGGAGTCCGCGGAGCAGATCCAGGCACTCGTCGACGCCGGGATGGACGTGGCGCGGCTCAACCGCAGCCACGGCGACACCGAGGTGCACCAGCGCGTGTACGACAACGTCCGCGCAGCGGCGCAGGCGTCCGGCCGCTCGGTCGCCGTCCTGGTCGACCTGCAGGGCCCCAAGATCCGCCTGGGCCGCTTCGTCGACGGTCCGCACAGCCTGGCGGTCGGTGACGTGTTCACGATCACGACCGACGACGTCGAGGGCACCAAGGAGCGCGTCTCCACGACCCACAAGGGCCTGACCGGCGACGCGCGCGTGGGCGACCCGATCCTCATCGACGACGGCAAGGTGCTCGTGCGCGTCACGGCCGTCGAGGGCAACGACGTGGTCACCCGCGTCGAGGTCCCCGGACCCGTCTCGAACAACAAGGGCCTCAACCTGCCCGGTGTCGCCGTCTCCGTCCCCGCCATGAGCGACAAGGACGAGGACGACCTGCGCTGGGCGCTGCGCGTCGGCGCGGACATCATCGCGCTGTCGTTCGTGCGCTCCGCCGAGGACTACACCGACGTGCGCCGGATCATGGAGGAGGAGAACCGGGTCGTCCCGGTCATCGCCAAGATCGAGAAGCCGCAGGCCGTCGAGAACCTGGCCGAGATCATCGCCGCGTTCGACGGCATCATGGTCGCCCGCGGCGACCTGGGCGTCGAGCTGCCGCTCGAGCAGGTCCCGCTGGTGCAGAAGCGCGCCGTCGAGCTGGCCCGTCGCAACGCCAAGCCGGTCATCGTCGCCACCCAGGTGCTCGAGTCCATGACCACGAGCCCGCGCCCGACCCGCGCCGAGACCTCGGACTGCGCCAACGCGGTGCTCGACGGTGCCGACGCCGTCATGCTCTCGGGCGAGACCTCGGTGGGCGACTACCCGATCGAGACCGTGCGCACGATGGCGCGGATCATCGAGGCGACCGAGGAGATGGGCCGCGAGCGGATGGCGCCCCTGGGCTCCACGCCGCACACCCGCGGTGGCGCGATCACGCGCGCGGCCGCCGAGATCGGCGAGACGCTCGACGTGAAGTACCTCGTCACGTTCACGCAGTCGGGCGACTCGGCGCGCCGGATGTCGCGCCTGCGCTCGGCGATCCCGCTGCTCGCGTTCACGCCCGTCGAGGACGTGCGCAACACGCTCTCGCTGAGCTGGGGCGTCCAGACCTACCGGTCGCCGCAGGTCGAGAGCACCGACGAGATGGTGAACCAGGTCGACTCGACCCTGCGTGCGAACGGCCTCGCGGGGCCCGGAGGACGTCCTCCGGGCCTCTCGTCGCGCAGGGACCGCCTCAGAGCTGCGTCCAGGCACACGCACGCCCGGGGACGAGACGTCCCCGGGCGTGCGGTACGGCGGTCCTCAGGAGGTGAGGATCTTGTTCTTCTGGACCTCGAACTCGATGTCGCTCAGGACGCCGGCGTCGCGCAGCGCACCGAGCTGTGCGAGCTGGGCGAGCTTGGCGTCCATGTCGGCCGGTGCGGCGGCGGGCGCCGGAGCGGCGTAGGCGGGCTGCGGGGGCGGCGGCGCGTACTGCGGCTCCGCGTACTGCGGCGCCTGCTGGGCGGCCTGCTGCTGCTCCTTCGCGTTCCAGCGGCCCGCCTGGCGGCGGGACACGTTGTTGGAGACATGGGTCGCGGTGCCGGCGATGACGGCGGTCCGGGCGACACCACGGATCAGTCCTGGCATGGTCTGGCCTTTCTCGGGTGGTGAGGGGGGTGGGTCACTCGGCGTCGAGCTCGTCCAGCTTCGCCAGGATGGCCTGGACGGGGATGCGGCCGCTCGCCACGAGCTGGCCCCCGGCCCGGCGCAGCGCGGCGGCGAACGGTGCCGCCCAGACGTTCTCGTAGACGAGGACCGCGGCCGCGGTGTCGGGCAGGAGCGCCTCGCCGGCCTCGGCGACGTCGTCGTCACCGATCAGGCCGGAGTGGACCCCGGCGAAGATCGTCAGGTCGAAGCCGCCGCCGTCGAGCTGGTCGAGCTCGATCGCGCCGACGTTCCCGTCGCCGTCCTTCAGCACGAAGACGAGGTCGAGGATGCGGATCGTGTTGTTGTCGACCAGGTCGAGCAGCAGCGGAAACGCTTCGCCGGTGAAGTTGGTCCGGGGGAACTCGACGACGAGATAGTCGATGGGACCAGTCTCTTCGAGGCTCTCGGTACCGGCGAGGTCGTCGGTCATGGTGGGCAGTCCTTTCGTCGCGCTGTACGCCCTGGCATGGATGGTGCGGCAGAACATTGCGACCTTAGCGCGCATATCCGGCCGCAGGGGACGACTCACACCGACGCCCGAGGTGGTTCGCCCGGACGCCGGAGGCCCTCATCCGTGCAGAGGACGTGCACGAGGCGCGCATGTGGAGACGGTGGCGTTCGGCCGGAGGATCCCGACGACGCGGGTCTAGTAGTGGGCGTCCTGCTTCTCGAAGTCCTCGGTCCGCACGCGCGCACGGAACACGTAGTACGTCCACCCCTGGTAGAGCAGGATCAGCGGGAGGAACACGACGGTGATGATCGTCATCAGCTTGAGCGCGTAGTCGCCCGAGGCGGAGTTGACCACCGTCAGGTCGTTGGACGGGCTCGTCGTGGAGACCAGGAGGCGGGGGTAGAGGTCGACGAACAACCCCAGCAGGGTGGTGGCGATGGTGACGCAGGTCGCGACGAACGCCCAGCCCGCGGCCTTCTCGTGCACCAGCCACCACGCAGCGACCACCGCGACGACGGCGACGACCTGCAGGACGTTGATCAGCACCCCCTTGTCGGCCACGACGTGCGTCCAGACCACGAATGCGAGCACGACGACGGCCGCGAGGGGCGCGATGCGGGAGGCGAACCGTGCGCTGCGCTCCTCGAGGTCGTCGCTCGTCTTGAGCCACAGGAAGACGGACCCGTGCAGCAGGCAGACCACGACGAGGGTCAGCCCGAAGTAGATCGGGTACGGCTGGAGAAGATCGACGATCGAGCCGGTGAACTCCTGGTCCTCGTCGACGGGCAGTCCGTTGAGCAGGCTCCCCAGGATGATGCCGATGACGAGCGGCACGACGACACTGCCGACGGTCATGAGGCCGTCCCACGTCCGGCGCCACGCGGCCGAGTCGTGCTTGCCCCGGTACTCGAAGGACACGCCCCGACCGATCAGCGCGACGAGCAGGAGCACCACCAGCAGGTACGCCGCAGAGAACGTGGTGGCGTACCAGGCGGGGAACGCGGCGAACATCGCGGCCGCGGCCACGACCAACCACACCTCGTTGCCATCCCAGAGCGGGCCGATCGTCCCGACCGCCGCGCGCTTGCCGGCCTCGGACCCGCCGATGTGCCCGTGCAGCATGCCGACGCCGAGGTCGAAGCCCTCGAGGATGAAGAAGCCCGTCCACAGGACGGCGATGAGGATGAACCACAGCTCAGGAAGCGTCATGAGTTTCCCCGCTCAGAAGGTCATGGCCGGGACGTCGACCGGCTGCTCGGGCTCGGACGCGGGACCGGGGGGGAGGTCCTTTCGCGCGTAGCGCGTCATGAGGATCCAGGCGATCAGGGTCAGTGTCGCGTAGAGCAGGAAGAAGACGACCACGCTGATCACGACCTCGGCGGTGCTCACCGACGGTGAGACCCCGTCCTTCGTCAGCAGGAGCCCTTGGACGATCCATGGTTGCCGCCCGTTCTCGGTCAGCACCCAGCCGGCGGTGTTGATGACGAACGGCAGGATCGCGACCCAGACGGCGAGGCGCAGGAAGAGGGTCGACGTCGGCAGCTTCTTTCGCCACAGCCGCCACAGTCCCCAGAGGGTGAACAGCAGCAGCAGCCCAGCCGTGTAGGCCATGACCCGCATCGCCCAGTACTGGATGAACACGTTGGGCACGTACTCGCCCGGGCCGTACTCCGTCTCGTACTGGCTCTGCAGCTCGTCGAGGCCGATCACCTTGCCGTTCCACGAGTTGGTGGCCAGGAGCGAGAGCAGGTGGGGGATCTCGATGACCTTGACCGGGTCGTGGTCGTTCTTCCCGCCGCCGATCTGGAAGACCGAGAACGAGCAGGGCTGGCACGTCTCCCACTGGGCCTCCGACGCGGCGATCTTCATCGGCTGGAAGTCGGCCTCGGTCACGCCGAGCTCGCTGCCGACGAGCATGTTGACCAGCAGCGCGGGAACGACGAGCACCAGCGACAGGCGCGCCGCCGGCTGGAAGACCTCGGGCTCCTTGCCCTTGCGCAGCTGCCACGCGGAGATCGCGAGCATGATGATGGCGCCCGTGATCAGCGACGCGAGGACCACGTGCAGGTAGCCGCGCAGGAACACCGGGTTGGTGAGCAGCGCAGCGATGTCGTTGAGCTGGGGCAGGCCGGTGTCGGGGTTGATCTCGTACCCGACGGGATTCTGCATCCATGAGTTCGCCGCCATGATGAACGCCGCCGACCCCACGCCGCCGAGCGCCACCGCCCAGATGGTCAGGAGGTGGATGCGCGGGCTCAGCACGTTCCAGCCGAAGATCCACAGGCCCAGGAACGTCGACTCCAGGAAGAACGCGGCCAGGCCCTCCATCGCCAGCGGGGCGCCGAAGACGTCGCCGACGGTGCGCGCGTACGAGGACCAGTTCATGCCGAACTGGAACTCCTGGACCAGGCCGGTCACCACCCCGACCGCGATGTTGATGACCAGGAGCGTCCCGAAGAACTTGGTGAGCCGCAGGTACTCCGGCCGGCCCGTGCGGTGCCAGGACGTCTGCAGCAGGGCGATCAGGAAGCTGAGCCCGATCGTCACCGGGACGAAGAGGAAATGGTAGATCGACGTCATCGCGAACTGGGTCCGCGCGAGGTCCAGCTCGCTCATGCGTCGTCCTCCGGAGGTCGGCCGGTGTCGTGCGCCTCGGGGGATCATCGTCGTCTTTCACACAAACCGTCATCATCCGCGCCGGACGATGACGCCGGCAGGCGGGAAGACGACGGTCGTTCCGTGGCCGAAGCGCAGACATACGACGTCATCGTGATCGGGTCCGGCGCAGGCGGAGGGACGCTCGTCCATCGTCTGGCGCCCACCGGGAAGAAGATCTTGCTGCTCGAACGCGGGGGTTACCTTCCGCGTGAGATCGACAACTGGTCCTCGTCAGCCGTCTTCGTGCGCGGCAAGTACCGCGCGCCCGAGTTCTGGTACGACGGCCAGGGCAAGGAGTTCCCCCCCGAGGTCAACTACTACGTGGGCGGCAACACCAAGTTCTACGGCGCCGCGCTCTTCCGGCTGCGGCCCGAGGACTTCGGTGAGATCCGGCACCACGGGGGCCTCTCCCCGGCGTGGCCGATCAGCTATGACGACCTCGAGCCGTACTACACGCAGGCCGAGCACCTGTACAAGGTGCACGGGCATCACGGCGAGGACCCCACCGAGGGCCACGCGAGCGCGCAGTACGCGTACGAGGCCGTGAAGCACGAGCCCCGGATCCAGCAGCTGAGCGACGACCTCGAGCGGGTGGGCCTGCACCCGTTCCACCTGCCGATCGGCGTGGACCTCACGCAGGACGCGGACGGCAACGCCACGCAGACGAGCGTGTGCATCCGCTGCAACAGGGTGGACGGCTTCCCGTGCCTGCTCGGCGCCAAGTCCGACGCGCAGGTGCTGTGCGTGGATCCGGCACTGGAGTACGACAACGTGTCGATGATCACGCACGCCCAGGTGCTCCGGCTCGAGACCGACGCGTCCGGGCGGACCGTCACCGGGGTCGTCGCGCAGGTCGAGGACGGCTCGACGGTGACGTTCAGCGCGGACGTCGTCGTGGTGTCGGCGGGGGCGGTCAACTCGGCGGTACTCCTGCTGCGCTCCCGGAACGACAACCACCCCAGCGGGCTGGCCAACAGCTCGGACGTCGTCGGCCGGCACTACATGCGGCACAACAACCTCGCGGTCATGGGGCTCTCGCGCACGCCGAACCCGACGCGGTTCCAGAAGACGCTCGCGCTGAACGACTGGTACGCCGGGTCCGACGACTGGGACTTCCCGCTGGGCGGGATCCAGATGCTCGGCAAGGCGGACGCCGAGCAGGTGCGCTCGAACGCGCCGATGCACCTGGGCAAGCTCTCGCCGAAGTTCCCGCTCGAGCTCGTCGCCCACCACTCGGTCGACTTCTGGCTGTGCGGAGAGGACCTGCCGCTGCCGGAGAGCCGCGTGACCCTGGGGGCCGACGACAGCGTCCACCTGGCGTTGGACGAGGACAACAACATCGAGGGCGTCAAGCGCCTGCGCCACAAGCTCCAGTCGATGCTGCCCGCCCTCGGAATGGAGGACCACGACCTCCTCGACCACAGCATCTACTTCCACAAGGGCATGCCGATCGGAGCGACCGCGCACCAGGCCGGCACCGTCCGTTTCGGCTCCGACCCGACGAGCTCGGCGCTCGACCCGTTCTGCAAGGCGCACGACGTGGACAACCTCTACGTCGTCGACACGAGCTTCTTCCCGAGCATCGGCGCCGTGAACCCCTCGCTGACCGCGATCGCCAACGCGCTGCGCGTGGGGGACCACATCGCGGCACGCCTGTCCTGACCCCGTCCTGAAGGAGCTCGAGTACACATGCCGACCGAACCCATGGACGCCCTGGTGATCTTCGGGGCGACCGGAGACCTGGCCAAGCTCGAGACGTTCCCCGCTCTGGTCGGGCTCGTCGACCGTGGCGTGCTCACGGTGCCGATCATCGGGGTGGCCAAGAGCGGGTGGGGGCTCGACCAGTTCCGGGAGTATGCGGCCGCGTCGCTCCGGCTCAACGGGATGGACCCGACGACGCCCGCGGCGACGACAATGCTCTCCCTGCTGAAGTACGTCGACGGCGACCTCGACGACCCGGCCACCTACACGGCCATGTCGGAGGCGATGGGTTCTGGCAGCCGGGCCCTGTACTACCTCGAGGTACCGCCGCCGCTGTTCGGACGCATCGCCAAGGGGATCGCGGGGGCCGGGCGGGCCGCCGGGGCGCGCGTGATGGTGGAGAAGCCGTTCGGCACCGACCTGGGGAGCGCGCAGGCGCTCAACGCCACGATGCACGAGGTGTTCGACGAGGGCTCGGTGTACCGCGTCGACCACTGGCTCGGCCTGGACCCTCTGGAGAACGTGCTGTTCGCGCGGTTCGCCAACTCGATCGTCGAGCCGCTGCTCAACCGGACGCACGTGAAGAGCGTGCAGATCACCATGGCCGAGGCGTTCGACGTGGCCGACCGCGGCAGCTTCTACGATCGCACCGGCGCCATCCGGGACGTCATCCAGAACCACATGCTGCAGGTGCTCGCCAGCGTGCTGGCCGAGCCGCCGTCGGGCCCCGACGTCACCTCGTGGTCGGCCTCGAAGTCGGCGGTGATCGAGGCACTGCGTCCGCTCGACGCCGCGCACACGGTGTTCGGCCAGTACGACGGGTACCACGACGTCGCAGGAGTGGCGCCGGGCTCGACGACCGAGACGTACGCCGCCGTCAGCCTCGCGTGCGACTCGTGGCGCTGGGCCGACGTCCCGATCCTGATCCGTGCGGGCAAGAGCCTGGCCGTGACGTCGACCGAGATCTCGTTCCAGTTCCGCCGCCCGCCGCACGACATCTTCGGCCTGAAGGACTCCGCCGTCAGGAACGAGCTCCGGTTCCGGATCTGGCCGGAGGTCGCGGTGGGCCTGACGCTCGTGGGCAAGAAGCCGGGCGCCGGGTGGAGCCAGCAGGTCGAGGACCTCTCGTTCGCGGAGCAGGCTGCCGGCGACATGCGACCGTACGACCGGCTCATCGGCGCGGCGCTCGAGGGCCAGCGCTGGCTGTTCGCGCAGCAGGAGACCGTCGAGGCGGCGTGGCACGTGGTGGACCCGATCCTCACGGGCGACATCCCGGTGCACGCCTACGCCCCGGGCAGCTGGGGACCGGCGCAGGCCGACGCGCTGCTGCCCGACGGCGCCGTCTGGCACGACCCGACCGGCTGATGGCCCGCCCGAAGGTGGTGATCGTCGGCGGCGGTTTCGCCGGCCTGTTCGCCGCGCGCTCGTTGAAGAAGTCCGCGGTCGACATCGTGCTGGTGGACCGCAACGGTCACCACCTCTTCCAGCCGCTCCTCTACCAGTGCGCCACGGGAATTCTGTCCGAGGGGCAGATCGCCGCACCTCTGCGCGACGTCCTCAAGAGGCACAAGAACGTCGAGTGCCTGCTCGCCGAGGTCGAGGACGTCGACGTCGAGCGACGGGTGGTGCACGCCGTCCGCCCCGGCGGCGACGCCCTCGAGCTGCCGTACGACCACCTGATCGTCGCGGCAGGCGTGCGTCAGTCGTACTTCGGGCACGACGAGTACGCGCAGTTCGCGCCGGGGATGAAGACGATCTCCGACGCCCTGGCCATCCGGCGCCGGGTGTTCGGGGCGTTCGAGCTGGCCGAGACCGCGTCCAGCGACGAGGAGCGGACCCAGTGGCTGACGTTTGCGCTCGTCGGCGGCGGACCGACGGGCGTCGAGCTGGCCGGCCAGATCCGCGAGCTCGCCACGCAGACGCTGAGCGAGGAGTTCCGCACGATCAGCCCGCAGGACGCCCGGGTCCTGCTGTTCGACGGGGGGGACGCACCCCTGAAGGCGTTCGGGCCCACGCTGTCGGCCAAGGCGGCCGAGCGGCTGACCCACCTCGGCGTCGAGCTGCACATGGGTGCGCGGGTGACGTCGGTGGATGCAGGCGGGCTCCAGGTGAGCGAGGCCGGCAACGACGTGCGCTACGACGCGCGCACGATCCTGTGGACCGCCGGCGTCGAGGCGCCCCCGCTGGCGGCCAGGATCGCCGAGGCCTCCGGTGCGGAGCACGACCGATCCGGCCGCATCGCCGTGGGCCCGGACTGCACCATCGAGGGCCATCCCGAGATCTTCGTGGTCGGCGACGTCATGACCCTGAACGGCATGCCCGGGCTGGCCGAGGTCGCGATGCAGTCCGGCGCCTACGCGGGCCGGCACATCCGGCACCAGGTCGAGGGCAAAGGGGCGCCGAAACCGTTCCGGTACCTCGATCTCGGGACCGCGGCCTACCTGTGTCGCGGCAGGGCGGTGGTCTCGGCGGGACCGTTGCACCTCACCGGCCGCTTCGGCTGGTTGGTCTGGCTCTTCATCCACATCGCGTTCATGACGGGCTATCGCAACCGGTTCACAGCGATCATGACGTGGCTCGTGGCGTTCTCCCGAGGCATCCGTCGCGAGCGGGCATTCATCACGCAGCCGGTGGACACGCATCGCGACCCGTACCGGCGGAACGCGGGTGCGAGCGGTGCCTGAACGACCCTGACCAGCACGAACATTTTCCCTGAATGAGGTAGGTAGACCCTTGTCCCGTCTCGTTCCGAGGGCTTGACTGGCCAACGGAGCGGTCTTGCCGGGGGGAACCCAGCACGACGTGCCCTGCGGTCGGCATACTCGCGAAGGGGACGGGCGATGAGCAGCAGCACGTTTCCGCACGGGACGGTCGACCGACCACCGGCCGCTGCCGTCGGCATCCCGGCGCCCGCACCGCACGTCCTCGAGCGCCCCCGGCTGACCGAGGCCCTGTCCGTCGACGTCCCGCTCGCTCTCGTCGTCGCCCCCGCGGGTGCCGGCAAGACCGTGGCCGTGTCCACCTGGGCGGCGACCGTCCGGGGGCCGCTCGCGTGGGTGTCGTTCGACCGCACCGACCTCGACGGTCCCGCGCCGTGGGGGATGATCGTCGACGCCCTGCGCGGCGCCGGGGTGCGGGTGCCGTCGCTGATGTCGCTCGGCGACCGGGAGCAGGACCGTCGGGCGCTCCCGACGATGGTCGGCGCGCACGTCGCGGCGCACCCCGGCGGGGTCGTGCTGGTGCTCGACTGCGACGGTCCGGTGCCCGTGGACCTCGCCGAGGGCCTCGAGCGCGTCCTGCGGCACTCCCTGGGTCGGCTCCGGCTCGTGGTGCTGGCGCGCACCGACCCTCCACTGCCCCTGCAGCGTCACCGGCTGGACGGCTCGGTCACCGAGCTGCGGGCAGGCGATCTCTCGTTCCGCCCCGAGGAGGTGACCGCCCTGCTCGCCTCGAGCCGGCTCGTGCGGTCCCGCGACACGAGCCGCTCGCTGCACCTGCGCACGTGGGGCTGGGCCGCGGGCCTGCGGTTCGCGGTCCTCGACGCCACGCGTCGGGGCGGTGCCGAGGCGTCGGTTCGCGATCTGACGGGTTCGGCCGGACCTGTCGCGGAGTACCTGCGCACGGAGGTCCTCGACGCTCTGGACGTCCCCGACCGCCGCCTCCTGCTGGACTGCAGCGTCGTCGAGCTCCTCCCGCCGGGCCTGGTCGACGCCCTGGGCGGCCCGCGCGCCGGTCGGCGGCTGGAGCGGCTGAGGTGGGCGTTCGTCGAGGAGGTGCCGGAGCACCCCGGGTCGCTCCGCGTGCACCCTCTCGTCCGGGAGCTGCTCTACGACCAGCTGATCGTCGACGAGCCCGTCAGGGCGCAGGACCTGCACCAGCGGGTCGGGCGGTGGCTGGCCGGGCTCGGCCGGTTCGACGAGGCGACCCGGCAGGCCGCCAGCGCCGGGGCGTGGCAGGACGCGGCCGGCTACGCGATCGAGGCCGGAGTCGCCGAGAGCCTGCTCGGCCCGTCGCGCACCGACCTGCTGCCCGTGCTCGACCCGATGCCCGCAGGGACGCCGGGTGCCGGCGCCGCGATCGTGCGCGCGGTTGCCGCGGCGACCCGCGAGGACCTGGGCGAGGCGGCTGCCCAGGCGGCCGAGGCCCGGGCCGCGGCGACGGCCGTGTCGCCGGCCGCAGCCGTAGCCCTCGACCTCCTCGACCTGGCCGTCGCGTCCGGCTCCGGCGACGCGGAGGACGCCCTGGCGGCGGCCGACCGGACGACGCAGGCGGTCGTCGCGGGTCCGGGGCTCGCGGCGGCGATCGGGGCCCGCCGCGGCGACGCGCTCCTCGTCCTGGGACGGCTGGAGGAGGCGGCGCAGGCGTACCGCGGCATCGACGCCCGACTGGGTCGGCACGCGTTGGTCGAGGCGGTCTCCGGGCAGCTGCGCACGGCTCGGACGCTCGCGGAACGCGCGCTGGCACTGCCGGGCGCCGCGGACCCGTGCGCACAGCTCGCACTGGCCTGGGTGGACGCCGAGGGCGACGCGTTCGACCTCGCGCGCACACAGCTGCGTCGGGCCGGCGCCGTCGCGGTGACGACGGCCGACCCGGTGCCAGGCGTGCTGCTCGCGGTGCTCGACGCCCGGCTGCGCCGGGCGGCGGGCGACCTCGAGGGCGCGCGGGCCGCACTGGCGGTTCCGCCCGAGGAGCCGGCATGGCTCGCCGACCTGCTGATGCTCGAGCTCGCCGCGCTCGACCTCGCGGAGGGCCTGCCGTCGACCGCCCTCGAGCGGCACGCCGCCCTCGCGGACCGGACGAGCGTCGGTGGTCAGCGGCTGCTCTGGCAGGTGCGCCTGGCCCAGTGGGCCGACGGTTCGCACCCGGAGCCCGACCCGGGCGCCACGCTCGCGGCGCGCGTCGAGGGCTGGCTGCTCGAGGCGTCGCGACGACTGAGCCTGGGGGAGCCGGCCGCGGCTCGCCGGGCCGTGCAGCGCGCGCTCAGCATCGCCGCGCCGGAACAGCTGCGACGACCCTTCCGTGAGGCGTCCGCGGACGTGCGTCGGCTCCTGCTCGAGGAGGGCGCGGTCCGGGCGCCGGCGCGCTCGCCCCAGGGTCGGCCGGTGCGGCCGGACCCGATGAGCGCCGAGCCCGTGCGAGACCTCGTCGAGCCGCTGACCGAGAAGGAGCGCGAGGTGCTGGGCCACCTGGCGGCCATGCTGTCCACCGACGAGATCGCGGCCGCGATGTTCGTGTCGGTCAACACGGTGCGCACCCATGTGCGCAACATCCTGCGCAAGCTGGGCGCCGCTCGTCGCAACGAAGCGGTCCGGCGTGCGCGCGCCCTGCAGCTGATCCCCGCCTGAACGGGCCCGTCAGACGTCGGTGAACAGGCAGGTGACGACGAACCGGATGCTCCGGTCGAAGGTGTAGGTGCGGTCACCCTCGTTGGCGTCCCCGAGGTCGCTCACGAAGTACTGCCGCCCGTGCTTGATGGCGACGAACGCCACCGCCGACGGCTTGGTCCAGGTGTGCACGCCGGGCGGCAGGTCGGTCCGCGAGCAGTCGTACACGCCGCCGTACTCCCAGTACGTGGGGTTCGCCCGCGGGTCCGCGGGACAGGCCGCCGCGGGCCCGGCGGCTGCCAGGAGTGCTCCGGCGGCCAGCGCGGCCGCGGTCAGGGTGGTGCGAAGTCGAACCATGGTCTGCCCCCTCGTGGATGTCCGGAATGTCCACGTTGGCAGGCTCGCGCCTCACTCGGAAGGATGAAGCGCAGGTTCACCCGTCGTGGTCGCGCTCGACCAGGAAGGTGCGACCGTCCGGCCCGACCACGCGCACGAACTCCTGGCGGAGCTGGCTGTCGCGCTCGCGCTCGGCGTCGGTGAGGGCGCGCCTGCGGCCCCGGATGTTGCCCACCTGTGCCGGCCCGAAGTAGGTCAGGAGCCATTCGGTGGCGTCCCGGCGGCGCTTCTCGCTCACATCGTCTCCTATGCTTAGTGCACTAACTATATCCCGGAGGAGGGGCGATGTCCGACGAGCAGCCCGACCCGCTCGCCGTCGAGGCGCAGGTCTGCCTGACGGTCTCGGCTGCGGCGCGCAGCCTCGTGGGCTTCTACCGGCCCCTGCTGGAGCCGCTGGGCCTGACGCACCCGCAGTACCTGGCGATGCTGGCCCTGTGGCAGTACGGCCCCATCTCGTTGACCGAGCTGGCGGGCCACCTGCACCTCGAGCCGGCCACCACGTCGCCGCTGGTCCGGCGCCTCGAGGCGATGGGCCTGCTGCGCCGCGAGCGGGACGCCGCCGACGAGCGCGCACTGCTCCTCGTGCTCACGGACGAGGGCCGCAAGCTCCGCGCCCAGGCCGTGCCGATCCCGCGGCATGCGGCACGATGGCCGCATGCCGGACCCTGAGACCCCGCGCCGCCCGGGCGCCGTGCGGCACCTGTGGTGGCGCGCCCGGGACTACGCGAGCGTGCTGGGCTGGCAGCTGGCCTCGTCGCGGGGTGCGGACGCGTGGGAGGCACCGGACGCACCGGTCGGGCCGCCCGTGGTGCTCGTGCCCGGCGTGTGGGAGCCGTGGCAGTTCCTCAAGCCGCTGGGGGAGCTGCTGTTCGCGCACGGCGTCCGCGTGCACACGGTCCCGGCCCTGGGCTACAACCGCCGCCCGGTCGCCGAGGCCGCGGCGGTCCTCGGTGCCTACCTGGTCGAGCACGACCTGCGCGACGTCGTCCTGGTCGCGCACAGCAAGGGCGGGCTGATCGGCAAGCTCGCGATGCTGCAGCAGGACCCCGACGGCAGGATCGACTCGATGGTCGCGGTCAACACGCCGTTCGCCGGCTCGGTCTACGCGCGCTGGATCCCCATGCGCTCGGTGCGGGCGTTCATCCCGTCCGACGCGACGATCGTGGCGCTGGCCGCCGAGGTCGAGGTGAACCGCCGGATCACGTCGGTCCACGCCTTCTGGGACCCGCACATCCCCGGCGGCAGCGCGCTCGACGGTGCTCAGGACGTCGTGCTGGACACGCCGGGACACTTCCGGCCCCTGGCCGACCCGCAGCTGCAGGCGCTCCTGCTGGACCGACTGACGGAGTGATCAGCCGCGCGGCAGCCGCAGCACCCGGGTCAGACCGGGCTGGTCGGGGTCGTCGACGATCTCCTTGTCGTCCAGCCACGACGTGATCACGTGCGCCAGCTCGCCGGGATGGCTGAAGTTGATCGCGTGCGCGGCGCCCTCGATGAGCACGACCGTGACGTGGTCGGGCGAGATGCTGCTGACCTCGCGGACGCGCCGGGGCTCGGGCATCAGCGGGTCCTTCGAGCCGATGACCGCCAGCGACGGCACCGGGACGCGGATGAGCCGCTCGAGAGACGGGAACCGCGTGAGCTCACCGAGAAGGTTCAGCGTGTTGATCGGGCCGAACTTCAGGTAGTCCGGCACGGCGACGCGCGCCATCTTCGGGCTCTCGCGCACGCCGTCGGTCGCGAGCTGCTTGAGCGCCCGGCTCAGCGGCTGGTTGTGGACACCGCCGGCCGGGGAGACCAGGACCAGCCGGTGCACCCGCTCGGGGGCGGCGTGCGCGACCTCGAGGCTGACGACGGCACCCATCGAGTTGCCGATGAGGATGGACTTCTCGAAGCCTAGGGTGTCGAGCATCTCCAGCAGCGCGTGCCCGAGCGCGGGGATCCCGAGCGTGTGCGGCGGACGCTCGCTGCGTCCGTAGCCCGGCATGTCGGGGACGAAGTTGGCGCCGCGGTCGGCCAGGAGTCGCGCGGTCGGCATCAGGTACGACCCGGAGATCCCGAACCCGTGGACGTGCACGATCGGGATGCCGCCCTCGACGTCGGGGCTGCGCCGGTAGAACACCTGGCGACCGTCGAGGGTCATGCTCGCTTCGGTCCAGGTCGCGTCGGTGCTGGTCACGTGCTGATCGTGACAGAGCGCCCGCCCGATATCGAGCCGGTCCGTGGATCAGGGTCCTCTCGGCGTGTCCGGGCCCCGGTGCCGGGCGCGCGACGGACCCTGGAACGGTGCACACCCACGACGACACGCCCGCCTCGCCGCAGGTCCGCCACCACGCCCGACGGGTGTTCGCCGCCCTCCTCGTGCCGGCGTTCCTGCTCACCGTGGTCGGCGCCTGGGTGCTGTGGCCGTCCGGCCAGCGGCCGGTCCTGCAGACGTCCGCGCCGGGCATGACGTTCCCCAAGGTGACGGTGGCCGCCGTGCACCCGGGCGAGGACGACCCGCTGAAGCAGGTCGAGGCGACCACCGCGGACGGGACGAGCGTCTGGGTGCAGGTCCCCGCCGAGTACCTGCCCGAGGTGCATGTCGGCGACGAGATCATCGCGGCGGACCTGGGCGACGCGGCCGCGCCGGGCCAGGGCCTCGTGTTCACCGACTTCGTTCGCGGCCCGCCGCTCGCCCTGCTGGCACTCGTGTTCGGTGTCCTCGTGATCGCGGTCGCGCGCTGGCGCGGGTTCGGGGCGCTCGTCGGGCTCGGGATCTCGCTCGGGGTGATCGGGGTCTTCATGCTCCCGGCGCTGCTGGACGGCCAGCCGGCGCTGCCCGTGGCCCTCGTGACGGCGTCGGCCATCATGTTCGTCGTCCTGCCGCTGGCGCACGGGTTCACGCTGCGCACGTCGACTGCGCTGGTCGGCACGCTGCTCGGCCTGCTCGCGACCGGGTTCCTGGCCGCGTGGGCGAGCGGCGCGGCGCACCTGACCGGCCTGTCCGGCGAGTACGCGCTCGACCTGATCTCGTACGCGCCGCAGGCCAGGATGAGCTCGATCCTGCTCTGCGGCATGGTGATCGCGGGGCTCGGCGTGCTCAACGACGTGACGATCACCCAGGCGTCGGCGGTGTGGGAGCTGCACGCGGGGACGCCGGACGCGTCGTGGAAGGACCTGTTCGGGCGGGGGATGCGGATCGGCCGCGACCACATCGCGTCGACGGTCTACACGATCGTCTTCGCGTACGTCGGCGCCACCCTGCCGCTCGTCCTGCTGGTGAGCATGTCCGACCGCGGGATGCTCGACGCCCTGACCAGCGGCGAGCTGGCCGAGGAGGTGGCCCGCACGCTCGTCGGGTCGATCGGCCTGGTGCTCGCGATCCCGTTCACGACGGCCGTCGCGGCGTGGGTCGTGCGGTCGGGCCGTTCGGTCAGGGCGGCGCCGGAGGACGACTCAGTGCCGGTGGCTGTGCCGGTGTCCTGAGGACGGTGCCTGCGACCGGGCGACGACCGCGGCGATCGCGGTGGTGAACGGGATGGCGAGCACGAGCCCGATCGACCCCGCGAGGGTCCGGACGATCTCCTGCGCGAACTGGCCGCCCGTCAGCGTCTGGCCGAGCGGCAGGTCGTAGATCTGCAGCAGGAGGAGGATCGGCAGGGACGCGCCCGCGTACGCGAACGCGATCGTGTAGATCGTGGACGCGATGTGGTCGCGCCCGATCCGCATGCCGCCGTCGAAGAGCGACCGCCACCCGGCTCCCGGGTCGGCGGCACGCAGCTCCCAGACTGCCGACGCCTGCGTGATCGTCACGTCGTTGAGCACGCCCAGCCCGGCCAGCACGACCCCGCAGAGGAAGACTCCGTGCAAGGCGGACGCGCCGTTGTCCCCGAGCAGGGACGCGAGCCGGAAGTCGTCCTCGGACGCGACGCCCGACAGGTGCGCGGCGTGCGCACCGAGGGCGCCGAGCCCGGCGATGAGGAGCAGTCCCGTGAGCGTCCCGACCAGGGCGGTGCTCGTGCGCAACGAGACGCCGTGCGCGAGGTACAGGACGACCACCATGATCACGGCCGACCCGCACAGGGCCAGGACCATCGCGTTCTCGCCGGCGATCAGGCCCGGCAGGACGTACACCCAGAGCACGACGAACGAGATCACGAGGCCGAGGATCGCGAGCAGGCCGCGCCACCGCGCGACGAGCGCGACGAGGATCACGAACGCGAGGGCGAACGTCGCCAGGGGCACGCCGCGCGCGTAGTCGGACCACGCCCAGGTCTGCGGGGAGCCGTCCGCGGCGGGGTAGTGCTGGACGATGATGCGGGTGCCGCCCGGGACGTCGGCGGGCGTCGTCGTGGCGGTCGCCCAGACCTCGATCGCGGTGCCCTCCTGCGGCCCCGACGTCACGGTCGCGAGCACCTTGAGGCAGGCGACCTGGTCGGGGAGCGTCCCGTCGGGGAGCCGGTCCTCGACGGTCGCCTCGCACTGCTCCTGCCGCGTGCCGGTGACCGTGGCCGACTCGTACGTGACGCCGTCGTCCCCGAGGCCGGCGATCTGTGCGGACGACGACGTGCCGTGAGGCCAGGTCAGGGCCATGCCGATGACGGCGGCCAGCACGAGCGGCCCGATCACGGCCGCGAGGACCGCGCGCGCCCTCATGAGGCGGCGACGGCCCGGGCCGCCCAGCCGAGTCGCGTCCGACGGGTCCCGACGACCCGGCAGACCACGTAGATCGCGAACGAGACGGTCGTGACGTAGGGGCTGATCGGCACCGACCCGCCGAGGGCGAGCAGGATCCCACCGACCGCGCTGGTCACGGCGAACAGGACGCTGAGCACCGGGACGACCACGGGCGACGCGCTCACGCGGACGGCCGCAGCGGCGGGTGTGATGAGCAGGCTGAGCACGAGCAGCGCGCCGACCACCTGCACGGCCATGGCGACCGCGAGCCCGAGCAGGACCATGAACGCCATCGACAGCCCCCGCGTCGGGACACCCCGGGCGGCGGCGACGTCGGGGTCGACACCCGCGAACGTCAGGGGTCTCCAGATGGCGAGGAGCCCGGCCAGGACGACCGCGGAGATGGCGACGAGCGCCGACAGGTGCGCGTCGTCGACCGAGACGATCTGCCCGGTGAGGAGGCCGAACTTGTTGGCCGCCCGGCCCGGGTAGAGCGCCAGGCACAGGACGCCCAGCCCGAGCCCGAACGGCATGAGCACGCCGATGATCGAGCTGCGGTCGCGTGCCCGGGCGCCGAGCACGCCGATCAGCGTCGCCGCGACGAGCGACCCGAGCACCGACCCGAGCACCACGTCCACCGAGAACAGCAGGGCCACGGCGGCGCCCGCGAACGAGAGCTCGGAGATGCCGTGCACGGCGAACGCGAGGTCGCGCTGCATGACGAACACCCCGACCAGGCCGCCGACGACGCCCAGCACGACCGCGGCGACGAGGGAGTTCTGCACGAGGGCGAGCAGGGCGCCGTAGTCGTCGAACCGGCTCATGCCGGCACCGGGTGGTGGGCCGTCTCGTCGTTGCCGACGATGATCACGCGGTCGCGCGCGCGCAGGACGTCCACCGGTGAGCCGTAGAGCCGGGTCAGGTTGTCGCTGGTCAGGATGTCGTCGGGCCGACCGACCGCGTGCCCGGCCGGCGCGAGGTAGAGCACCCGGTCGGTGTACGGCAGGACCGGGTTGATCTCGTGGGTCACGAAGACGATCGCCGTGCCGGTGGCCTGACGGGTGCGGTCGAGCAGCGCTGTCACCCCGTGCTGGTGACGCAGGTCGAGCGAGAGCAGCGGCTCGTCGCAGAGCAGCAGCGCCGGGTCCGTGCCCAGCGCCTGGGCGATGCGCACGCGCTGCTGCTCGCCGCCCGAGAGCATCCCCAGCGGAACGTCCGCGAGGTGCCGCGCCCCGACCGCGTCGAGCAGCTCCTCGACCCGGGTGCGGTGGCTGGTCCGGCCCGGCCCCCAGCGGTTCCCGTCGATCCCGAGGCGCACGAGGTCGCGGGCGCGCACGGGGGTGACCGGGTCGACGAGCCGCTGCTGCGGCACGTACCCCACGGCCCCGCTGCCTCGTCGCGCGGACCGCCCGAGGATCTCCAGCCTGCCCGCGGCGAGCGGCTGGAGCCCGAGGGCCGCGCGCAGCAGGCTCGTCTTGCCCGACCCGTTCGGGCCCAGGACAGTCACCAGCTCGCCGCGTGCCACGTCGAGGTCGAGGCCCGACCAGACCGTCCGGTCGCCGTAGGCGAGGCGGGCGTCGCGCAGCGACAGCACCGTGCTCACGAGGCGAGGGCCGCGCGCAGGGCCTCCACGTTCGCGGTCATCCAGGACACGTAGTCCTGGCCGGCCGGGAGCGTCTCGGTGACGGGCACCACCGGCACACCCGCGTCCTTCGCCGCCTGCAGGACGCGCTCGGTCTCGGGGCCGGTGGTCTGCGCGTTGTAGACGAGCGCCGAGACGGCGTGCGTCGCGAAGAGGTCGAGCGTCGCCTGCAGGTCGGCCGGCGGGACGTCGGTGCCCTCCTCGACGGCCTCGGAGAACGCCGCGGGCGTGCGGTCGACCAGCCCGGCGGCGTCCAGCAGGTAGCCCGGCACGGGCTCGGTGATCGCGACGCCCTTGCCCCTGGCTGTCGTCGCCAGGTCGGCGACGTCGTTCTGCAGGCCGGTCACCTGGGCCGTGAACGCGGCCGCGTTCGTCTCGAACTGCGCCGCGTGCGCGGCGTCGAGGGTGCCGAGCTCGGCGGCGAGCCTCTCGGCCAGCGCAGCGACCGTCGGGAAGTCGTACCAGACGTGCTCGTTCAGCCCGGCGTCCGCGGTCTTCCCGGACAGCTCCACGACGTTCACGAGGGCCGGCCGGTCGTCGAGCGACTTGAGCATGGTGTCGACGAAGTCGTCGTACCCGCCGCCGTTCTCGATGACGAGGTCGGCCCGGGACACGGCGAGCTGGGTCTGCGTGCTCGCCTCGTACGAGTGCGGGTCGGCCGACGGGTCCTCGATGATCGACGTGACGTCGACCAGGTCCCCGCCCACCTGCTGTGCGATGTCGCCGTAGACGTTCGTCGACACGACGACGCTGAGCCGCGCATCCGCGTCCGAGGGGTCGTCGGTCGACGTCGTCGAGCACGCCGCGAGGGCGAGGGTGAGACCGGCGGTCAGGGCGACCAGGCGGGGGAGCGAGCGCATGAGGACTCCTTGTCGTGAACGACGACAGCCCGCTGGGCTGCTTCATCGAAAACGATAGCAGTTCTCATTAGCATTTCATCGAAGGACTACTTGCGACGTCCCGTGCTCGACGTCTGGCCCGTCAGCCCGCGCGCGTGGAGCACCGAGCGCTCGAGCGGCGAGAAGACGATGAGCTCGATCGCGATGCCCACCAGGAAGATCAGGAAGATCGACACGATGACCAGCGACATGTCGTTGAGGCTGCGGCCCGTGTCGAGGAGCTGGCCGAGGCCGCCCCCGATGGACACGGTGATGAGCTCGGCCGCCATGAGCGAGCGCCACGCGAACGCCCAGCCCTGCTTGAGCCCGCCGAGGAAGCCCGGCAGCGCGGCCGGCAGCAGCACGTACCGGATCCGCGTCCAGCCGCGGGCGCCCAGCACCTGGCCGACCCGCAGGAACAGGGGCGGCACCTGGTCGGTGCCCGTGAGCAGGCCGTTGACGATCGACGGGACGGCGCCGAGCAGGATGACCGCGTACATCGTCGCGTCGGTCAGGCCGAACCAGATGATGGCGGCGGGCACCCAGGCGACCGACGGCAGGGACTGCAGGCCGGTGATGATCGGTCCGAACGCGCGGCGCAGCAGCGGCGAGGCGGCCAGCGCGGTACCGATCGCGACACCGGCGACGACCGACATCACGAAGCCGACCGCCGCGCGACGGACGCTCGTGCTCATCGCGAGCCACGCCGTGCCGTCCTGCACCGTGGTGAGGAACGTCTGCCAGGTGTCGGCCGGGCTGGGCAGCGCGTAGGGCGGCTTGAGCTCGAGCACGAACGCGATCTGCCAGACGACGACGAGGGCGACGAGCGCGGCGAGCACGGGCCAGGCCGAACGCCAGACCTGGGACAGGAACGACGGGCGCGGGTTGAGGATCGGGGTCTCGAGCGCGTCGAGCCCCGCCGCCAGGGCGCTGTCGGACGGCTTCTCGTGGACCGGGGCCGTGACCGGGGTCGTGGTCTCAGTGGCCATGGCGGGCGATCTCCTCACGCAGGTGCTCGGTGATCTCGGCACTGAGCGCGGACACGTCGGCGTCCTCGATGCGACGCGGCTGCGGGATGTCGATGCGCCACTCGCGCACCACCCGACCGGGTCGAGACGACAGCAGGACGACGCGCTGGCCGAGCCGGACCGCCTCGCGCACGTTGTGGGTCACGAAGATCACGGCGCGGCCGGTCTCCGACCAGATCCGGGTCAGCTCCTCGTGCAGGACGTCGCGTGTGATCGCGTCGAGCGCGGCGAACGGCTCGTCCATGAGCAGGAGGTCGCCCTCCTGCGCGAGCGCGCGGGCCAGCGCGACGCGCTGCCGCATGCCGCCGGACAGCTCGTGCACGCGCTTGGGCGCGGCACCGTCGAGCCGGACCAGCGACAGCAGCCGCTGCGCCTCCGTCTTGCGCTCCTTGCGGGGCACGCCGCGCAGACGCAGCGCCAGCTCGACGTTCGCGCCGGCGGAGAGCCAGGGATAGAGCGCGGGCTCCTGGAACATCAGCGCGGGCCGGCCGCCCGGCACCTCGACCGTGCCGCTGACGGGCTTGTCCAGCCCGGCGACGAGCGAGAGGAGCGTCGACTTGCCGCACCCGGAGGCGCCGAGCAGGCAGACGAACTCCCCGGGCTCGACCGTCAGGTCGATGTGCTCGAGGACCGGCGGGCGCGAGGCCTCGCCGAAGTGCTGGGTGACGTCGGTGAGGCGCGCCGCAACGGCGGCCGGGGCATCGGAGATGCCCGGGCCGCCGGCCGCCGTCGCGGTGGTGGTCACTTGCCGCCTGCTCCCAACCCGGCGTCGTCCGCCGCCTTCTGTCCGTTGGCCTCGAGCACCTGGTTGAGGAGCGTGAGGTCGTAGATGCCCGTGAGGTCGGTCTCCTTGGAGGTGCCGACCGCGACGGCGTGGTCCGCGGACGTCTGCAGGCTCGACGCGATCGGGTCGAGCGTCAGACGCAGGTTGCCCCACGCCCGGTCGAGCACACCGTCGGCCAGCGGCTTGCCGGTGAGCTTCTCGATGTTCGCGTTGGCCGCGGTCTTGGCGGCGTCCGGGTTGGCGGTGATCCACTCGTTGGTCGCGTACTCCGCCTCGATCAGCTTCTTCACCGTACCGGGGTACTTGTCGAGGTACTCGGTGGAGACGATGAGGTGCGTGGTGACGAAGTCGCCGTCCGGCCACAGGTCCTTCTCGTCGACGAGCACGTGCGCGCCGGCGTCGACCAGCCGCGAGGCCCACGGCTCGGGAAGCCACGCCCCGTCGACCTGGCCCGCCTTGAAGGCGTCCAGGGTCTGCGAGTTCTCCTGCGGGACGATGTTCACGTCCGAGGCCGCACCCGTGAGCGAGCTGCTGAGGTCCTGGTCGTCGAGCCAGGCGCGCAGGGCGACGTCCTGGGTGTTGCCGAGCTGAGGCGTGGCCAGCGTCTTGCCCTTGAGGTCTGCCGCCGTCGTGATCGAGTCGTTCACGACGAGCTGCGCACCGCCGGACGTCGCACCGGCGACGATGCGGATGGCCTCGCCGTTCGACTGCGCGAACGCGTTGATGGCCGGGTTCGGGCCGACATACGCGGCGTCGATCGCACCGCCGAACAGCGCCTCGACGGCTGCCGGTCCGGCGTTGAAGATCTCCGTGGTCAGCTTCGTGTCGCCGAGCGTCTTCTGGTAGGTGCCGTCCTCCACACCGATCAGGGGCAGCGCGTGCGTGACGTTGGCGAAGTAGCCGAGACGCAGCTCGGGGGCCTCCGCGAGCGCGGCCGGCGCGTCGTCGGTCGCGGTCGCCGACGGCTCGGCGGTCGCGCCGGCGTCCGAGGAGCAGGCGGCGAGGGAGGCGAGGACGCCCGCGGTGAGCAGGGCGGTGAAGGTGGCGGCAAGGCGGCGCGCGCGGTGCGCGGGGCGAGCGGTCATGTCAGGGTCCTTCGGGATCGAGTCGGTCGGTCAACGCGTGCGGCGGGCGGGCGACGGACATCGCCGACATCGCGCGGCAGCACGGACCGGCTCGTGCGCGACGGCACGGCCTGGGACTCGGGCAGGAACGAACAAGGTGGACGCCATGAGGGCGTTTCCTCCGCGGGGGACGGGGGTGGCGCGCGGTCCTACCAGGCCGTCGTCCGTGACGGGGGCCGGGCGGTGAACGCGCGGCCGAGGGGGGACGGGGCCGAGGGTTCAGATGCTCCGCGGACAGCAGGGGCACGCGGAAGCCATGACGACGTGACAACACGTCGAGGCGGCGCGGCTGGTCTGCATGTGACGAGGATGGCGGTCCCAGGCGTGGGGCGACACCCACGTCTCGAATATTGGACTAAGCGGGTCGGAATTTGGGACTTGTCGTCACGCCGTCGGAGGAGGGCTCGTCAGGACGAGCACCGACCAGCCGGGCACCCACACGCGCGCGCCGGCGCTCCGCGGCGCCACGACGGCGGGAGCGCCCGTCGGTTCGGACGAGTCCAGCGCCGCTGTCCAGCTCGCCCCGGGGCGGGCGTCCGGCACCGTGAACTCGACGTCGCCCGACCATCCGTTGACCAGGAGGAGCAGGTCGGTGTCGACGAGCGGCGCACCGAGGTCGTCGCGATCGGGGGCGTCCGAGCCGTCCAGGTACATCGCGACGCAGCGCGCGCGGGGGTCGGACCAGTCGGCGCCGGTCATGAACTGTCCGGTGGTCGCGTACCAGCCGATCTCCTCGGCCTGCGCGCCGGTCAGGAACCGTCGCCGCCGCAGGACCGGGTGCGCCCGGCGCAGAGCGATCAGGCGTCGGGTGAACGTCAGCAGGGTCGGGTCAGCCGTCGACCAGTCCACCCACGCGATCGGGCCGTCCTGGCAGTACGCGTTGTTGTTGCCGTCCTGGGTCCGTCCGAGCTCGTCGCCCCCGAGCAGCAGCGGTGCACCGAGCGAGGTCATCAGCGTCGTGAGGATCGCGCGGGTGCGCAGCCCGCGCAGCTTCTCGACCGCCTCGTCGTCGGTCGGCCCCTCGGCGCCGCTGTTCCACGACCGGTTGTCGGTGGAGCCGTCGCGGTTCTCCTCGCCGTTGGCCTCGTTGTGCTTCTGGTCGTAGCTGACCAGGTCGCGCAGCGTGAAGCCGTCGTGCACCGTGACCAGGTTGATCGACGCCGACGGGCGCCGGACCGAGCCGCCGAACAGGTCCGACGAGCCGGACAGCCGGGTGGCGAGCTCGCCGAGCATCCCGTCGGTGCCGCGCCAGAAGTCGCGCACCCCGTCGCGGTACCGACCGTTCCACTCGCTCCACAGCGGGGGGAACCGGCCCAGGCTGTAGCTGTCCATCTGGCCGACGTCCCACGGCTCTGCGATGAGCTTGGTCCGGCCGACGACGGGGTCCTGGGTGATCAGGTCGAAGAACGAGGCCGTGCGTTCGAAGCTCCCGTCCTCGCGCGCGAGCGTGGTCGCCAGGTCGAAGCGGAAGCCGTCCACGTGCATCTCGAGGATCCAGTAGCGCAGCGAGTCCATGATCAGCCGCAGCGTGGTCGCATGGTCGACGTTGAGCGAGTTCCCGCAACCGGTCGTGTCGACGTAGTAGCGCGGGTCGGCGGGGCTCAGGCGGTAGTAGGCGGGGTTGTCGATGCCGCGGTGGCACAGCGTGGGACCGCCGTCGCCCGCCTCTGCGGTGTGGTTGAAGACGACGTCGAGGATGACCTCGAGCCCGGCGGCGTGCAGCCGCTTGACCATCGTCTTGAACTCGTCCACCTGCCCGCCGACCAGACCGGCGCGCGCGTGCGCCGAGTACCCCTCGTGGGGCGCCAGGTAGCCGATCGTGTTGTAGCCCCAGTAGTTGGTGCGCCCGCTCTGGGCGAGAAACGCTTCGGGGACGCTGTGGTGCACAGGCAGCAGCTCGACCGACGTGACGCCGAGCTCGACCAGGTGGGCGATGACCGAGGGGTGCCCGAGCGCCGCATAGGTGCCACGCAGCTCGGCGGGGACGTCAGGGTGCAGGGCCGTCAGCCCCTTGACGTGGGCCTCGTAGAAGACCGTGTCGGCGTAGTTGGTCCCCGGGTGGACGTCCCCCTCCCAGTCGAAGGACTGGTCGACGACCACGCTGCGGGGAACGTGGGCTGCGGAGTCCAGGAGGCTCGGCACGTCGGGGGACCCCTCGGCGAACCCGAGGACCTCCGGGCCGAAGACCACCTCGCCGGTGATGGCTCGCGCGTACGGGTCCAGGAGCAGCTTGGCCGGGTTGCAGCGCAGACCCCTCGACGGGTCCCACGGACCGGTGGCACGGAACCCGTAGGGCGTGCCTGCCTCGACCCCCGGGACGAACGCGTGCCACACACCGGCGTCGTTGTCGACCAGCGGGACCTGGTGCTCGGTGCCGTCGGCGTCGAAGAGGCACAGGATCATGCCGACCGCGACGTCGGACGCCACAGCGAAGTTGGTACCCCCCGGCAGCAGCGTGGAGCCGAGCGGGAAGGCCGAGCCCGGGGTCGACCGGACAGGTACAGGAAGGGTGCCGCTGGCACTCACGATGCGGTCCTCACGAGGTGCTGGAGCGGGTGGTCCGGGCCGAGGTGATCACGAAGGCGCAGACGCCGAGAACGAGCGCCAGCACGGCGGTGCCGGCGAAGAGGGTCGACAGCGAGACGCCGGAGTCCTGCAAGGGACCGGTGCCGAAGGCGGCGACGCCGTATCCGAGCTGGTAGAACGCGATGATCGCACCGGCCGCGGCCGTCGACATGGTCACCAGCTGGCCCTGACCGAAGCTGATGGTCAAGGGCAGGAGTGCCGAGCAGCCGAGGCCCGCCAGCCCGAACGCCACGACACCGGCGACCTGACTGCCCTCCGGGAGCGCGGCGATCAGCCCGAGGGCCAGTGCGAGAACGAACGGCAGGAGCCGGTACGCGCTCGCGGCAGGGAACCGACGCTGGACGGCCGCAATGAGGAGCCGACCGACCGTCACCATGCCCCAGAACGCGCTGAGCGCGATCGAGGCAACGGTCGCGGACGCGCCGAGCCGGCCCGTCATGTCCTGCTGGGCCCAGTTGCCGTTCATCGTCTCGCAGATGCCGTACAGCACGGCCGCGGCCGCGAACAGCCAGAACCGCGCTGGTACGGAGCCGGTGGAACGTGCTGCCTGCGTGGTGGCGATCCTCAGCGGCAGCCGGGCGCTGACGACGAGCAGGAAGACCAGCAGCAGGACGGACAGCAACGGCAGCCCCCACCAGATGCCGAGGCCCACGAAGACGGCGACGAACACGGGAGCCAGCGCGGTGCCCAGGCCGAGCAGAGCGTTGAGCACGAGCACCGAGCGATCGACGCGGTCGGGGTGGAACGCGGCGGCGAAGGTGTTGAGCGCGGGCACGGTGAGCCCGAAGCCGAGGCCGACGAAGGCGGTCGCGACGAGCAGCAGGGGGAAGGCCGCCGGATCGCCGGCGAGGGGTGCGCTGACGACCAGAAGGATCATCGCAACCAGGCTGGAGACCAGTCCGGCCAGGCAGACCCGCTTCGTGCTGGACCGTCGTGCGAGCGAGCTGCCCAGCAACGAGCCCGAGATCGCGGTGACGACCTGCGGCAGGAACAGCGTCCCGTACTGGGTGCTCGACAGGTCGTACTCGTCGGACGACGTGAAGATCGTGCTGGCGGCGGGGAACGTGACGAGCACGATGCCCTGGACCAACCCTGCGGCGTTGACGACCCGTGACTCGAGAGCGGAGGCCATGGCCGCTACCGCGTGGGTGGGACGGGGTTGGTCGGGGCAGGTCCGGGCGGGGCCGTGCTGGAAGGGACCGGGCTGGAGGGCAAGTGCAGGAGATCGCTCAGCGACGCGACGCCGGACCCGGGCCTACGCCGGATCAGGTCCGCGACGAGCCCCGTCCAGCCGGTCTGGTGGGTAGCGCCGAGTCCCGCCCCGTTGTCGCCGTGGAAGTACTCGTTGAACTGCACGAGCCCCTGCCAGTGCGGGTTGTCCCGGAACTGGGGGACGTAGCCGTAGCAGGGTCGACGTCCGTCGTCGCCGAGCGTGAACAACGAGATCAGTCGGGTCCGCAGGTCCTCGGCGACCTCCGTGAGCGACTTGTGCACACCCGAGCCCGTCGGGAACTCGACGCGGGCGTCGTCGCCGAAGAACGTGCCGTAGACCCTGATGGAGCTCGCGAGCAGGTAGTTCAGCGGGAACCAGATGGGACCCCGCCAGTTGGAGTTGCCGCCGAACATCGCGGTCGTGGACTCGGCGGGCTCGTAGTCGATGCTCGCGGTGAGCTCGCCGATCTCGAGCACGTACGGGTGGTCCCGATGGGTGGCCGAGACGGCGCGCAGGCCGTAGGGCGAGAGGAACTCGCTCTCGTCGAAGAGCCGTGAGAAGAGCCGTTCGATGCGCTCGACACCCACGACCCCGATCAGCATCCGGCGGTCGCCGGGGGTGCCCCGGACGGCGCCGCTGCCCGGGGTGAGGTTCGCCGGGTCCAGGGCATCGCCCAGGAGGTTGGCGAAGCCCTTGCCGAGGGTCCCCACCTGCGAGATGAGCGACTCGTCGATCACCAGCCCGGCGAGGACGGGCAGCACACCGACCATCGAGCGCACCTTCACGGGGATGCGCTGACCGTCGTCGAGAGCGATGCGGTCGTAGAAGAACCCGTCGGTCTCGTCCCAGAGCCCCTGGTCGTCCAGGGCGTTCTTGATCAGGGCGAAGTGCTCGAGGAACTTGATGGTCAGGTCCTGCGTCGGCTGGTTGCCCCGGCGGCGCAGGACGAACGCCATCGTGGCCATGTGCAGCGAGTACAGGCCCATCCACGCGGTCGCGTCGGACTGCTGCAGGACGCCCTCGACCGGCAGCCTGTCGCGGTCGATCGGGCCGATGTTGTCGAGCCCGAGGAACCCGCCCTCGAAGAGGTTGGACCCGTCGGCGTCCTCGCGGTTGATCCACCAGGTGAAGTTGACCAGCAGCTTGTCGAAGACGCGCCGCAGGAAGTCGAGGTCGGTGCCCCCGTCCACCGCGAACACCTCGAGTGCGGCCCAGGCCTGGACCGGCGGGTTGAGGTCGTCGAACGACCACTCGTACGCGGGCAGCGCTCCCGTGGGGTGCTGGAACCACTCGCGGCAGATCAGGACGAGCTGGTACTTGGCGAACGCGGGGTCGATGTGCGCGAGGGCGACGCAGTGGAACGCCAGGTCCCACGCCGCGAACCAGGGGTACTCCCACGGGTCGGGCATCGACATGATGTCGAAGGCGTCGAAGCTGCGCCACGTGCTGTTCCGCCCGGTCTTGCGCGACTCGGGGGGCACCGGCTGCCCGGGGTCACCGTCGAGCCAGCGTCCGACGTCGTACGCGTAGAGCTGCTTGGACCAGAGCATCCCGGCGAAGGCCTGACGCATGACGAGTGCCTCGTCGGCGCTCGTGCCCGCCGGCGTCAGCTCGGCGTAGAACTCGTCGGCCTCAGCGCGGCGCAGCGCGGTGACGGCGTCGAACGACGACCCGAGCGCCGGGCGCGCCCCGCCGCGCGGCCGCAGCCGCAGACGCAGCTCGACCGTCTGCTGCGACGCGACCTCGACCTGGTACCAGGCCGCAGCCTTGGTACCCGAACGCCGCGGGTCGACCGTGTCCGCGCCGTGCAGGACGTGGTCGTTGATCCCGTCCTTGGGGTAGGCCGGGCTCTCGTCGACGTCGAAGAGCTTCGCGGCGTTGGTCTCGTTGTCGCAGAAGAGCAGTGGGGGAGCGACGCCGTCCGGTCCGGGACCGACGACGAGCTCCAGGTCGCCGAACAGCGGGTGGTCGATGTCGATCGACGACCCCTCGCCCGCCCGCAGCTGCGGCTTGGGCTCGTCGTCGCCCCACGACCAGGTGTTCCGGAACCAGACCGTCGGCAGGACGTGCAAGGTCTCCGTGTCGGGTCCGGCGTTGGTGACCTGCACCGTCATCAGCACGTCGTGCGGGCCGTCCTTCGTGTACTCCACCTCGACCGCCCAGAACCGGTCGTCGTCGAAGGCTCCGGTGTCCAGCAGCTCGTACTCGGGCTGGAGCTTGTCCCGTCGGCCGTTCTCGGCAACGAGCTCCTCGTACGGGAACTCTCCCTGCGGGTAGTGGTAGCGCCAGCGGTTGAGCGCGTGGCTCGGGAGGGCGTCCTTGAACCACCAGTACTCCTTGACGTCCTCCCCGTGGTTGCCCTGGTTGCCCGTCAGGCCGAACATCCGCTCCTTGAGGATCGGGTCGGAGCCGTTCCAGAGCGCCAGCGACAGGCAGAGGCGCTGCTGTATGTCGCTGAAGCCGGCCATACCGTCCTCGCCCCACCGGTAGGCACGCGAGCGCGCCTGGTCGTGCGGGAAGTGGTCCCAGGCCTCGCCGTCGGCGCTGTAGTCCTCGCGGACGGTGCCCCACTGGCGCTCGCTGAGGTACGGGCCCCACAGGTACCAGTCGCTGGCGTGGAGCAGCCCGTCCTCGAGCTTCCCGAACGAATTGACGCGATCCCGCTCGGCGCCCACGTCAGGACTTCGCGTTCAGGGCCGTGCAGCTCTCGGTGTCCGCGAACGCCGACTTCAGCGTCGCTCCGGAGTTCGAGGCCGTCGTCAGGAGCGTGGTCGCGTAGTCCTTCGCGGCGGTCATCGCGGCCGAGGTCGCCGTCAGCGCAGCACCGGCCGAGCCCAGGAAGCCGGCCACGTTCTCGGCGTCGGCGGCCTCCTGCGCGGCATCCCTGGCCTCCTGCGTCGCGGTGCCGACCTCGTCGGCGCTGGTCTGCAGGCTCGCCTGGAACGCCTCGGCTTCCTCGGTGTCGGGAGCGTCACCGATCGCCGACCTGAGGTCGTCCAGCGAGGCTCCGGCCGTCGCGATGTTGTCGCTCAGCTGCGTCTTGAGCTGGTCGAGCGCGTCGCCGGAGCCCAGCTCCACACTCAGGCCGTCCGCCACGGCGCCGATGTCGGTCGTGAGGTCGCCCAGCGCCGTGCAGACGTTGTCGGCCCACGCCGCCGCCGACAGCCCGGTCGGCGTCGGGGTGGGGGAAGGAGTCGGCGTGGGTCCCGCGCCGGGCTCGTCCGACGAGCACGCTGCGAGCGCCAGGAGGGCGACCACGACGAGGCTCGGCACGGAACTTCGGACGGAAAGACGCATGCGAGGCCTCCGGGTTCGACGACTCACCCTCTGCAGACTCTCCGTCGCCGAGGTGCACGTCATCATCCGGATCAGATGAAGACAGTGCACCTCAGCGCAGGAAGAACTCCCGGAGCACGGGCGCCAGCGCCGCGGCGTCGACGTCGTGCGTCTGCCCGCCCAGGGTCGTGTGCTCGCCCTGCGGCAGCTGGTCCACGACGGCCTTCCCGGCGGTGTGCAGGAACTGCGGGCTGGCTCCGCCGGTGACGACCAGGACCGGCGCGTGGACAGCCTGGGCGATCGCGCCCGGGACGCGGCTGCCCGTCATGAGCTCGTTGTCGTAGGCGAGCGTGGGCGCGATGGCCTCGAACAGGTCCCAGCCCGGTTGCGTGCGCATGCCGGCCACGACGGGCGCCGGGACGCCGACGTAGGACATGAAGGCCGCGACCGCGTCGCCGGTCCGCTTCTCGGCGAGGGCGCCGGTGAGCTCGGCCGTGTACTGGTCCGCGCGCTCCTGCAGTCCCGCCTCCGCCGTGTAGGGCGGCTCGTACAGGGCCAGCCTCGTGAGGCTCGGTCTCGTCGCGGCGGTCCGGAGGGCCAGCGCGCCGCCCGACGACATCGCGTAGACGCCGGCGGAGCCGCCGGCGAGCTCGACGAGGGCCGACAGGTCCTCGACCTCGCGCTCGACCGCGTACGGGAGGGTGTCGGTGCTCTCGCCCCGCCCGCGACGGTCGTACGTGTAGACGGTGAAGGCGTCCTGCAGCAGCTCTGCCATCGCGTCCATCGGGCCCGCGCCGCGGTAGCACATCGCACCGTCGACGAGGATCAGGGGCGGGCCGTCTCCGGCGCGGGTGTAGGCGATGGTGGTGCCGTCGGGGGAGGTCAGGGTGCTCATCGGGGTGCTCCGTCGAGGATGTAGGCGTCGAAACGGTCCAGGCTGGTGACGAACCCGGCCTGCGCCTGCGGGTTCGCGAACAGTGCGGGCACACGCGTCTGGTGGGTGACCACCTCGGTGCGCCCGTCGTGCAGGTCCACGAACGTGATCGTGGTGAGCATGTCGGTGTCGACGTCCTGCCAGACGAGGCGGTCGGGCCGTTCGATCTCCACGTAGACAGCGCGCATCGTGTACGTCCCGCCGTCGGACTCGCTGACCATGGTGGTCTCGAACGCGCCGCCCGGTCGCAGGTCGACGGTGATGTTCTCGACCGGGGTCGTCGTGCCCTGGGGACCCCAGAAGTGCGTCAGGTGCTCGGGCGTGGTCATGCAGTCGAACAGCAGCTCGGGCGTCGCCTGGTGGATCCGGCGGAAGGCCAGCTCGGTCACAGCGTCTCCAGGTGGGCGGCGAGGCGGTCGTGCCGGTCGGCCCAGACCTGCCGGTTGGTCTCGATCCAGCGGACGGCCTCGGCCAGGCGCTCGGCGTCCAGCGAGCACGGGCGCGACTGCCCGATGCGTGAGCGCGAGATGAGCTGGGCACGCTCGAGCACGAGCAGGTGCTTGGAGACGGCTTGCTGGGACATCGCGAAGGGTGCGGAGAGCTGGTGCACGGTGGCATCACCGTGCGAGAGGCGTTCGAGGATCGCGCGGCGGGTGGGGTCCGCGAGCGCGGTGAACACGAGCGTCAGGTCGGCCTCCAGAACGGGCATGGACCGAGCGTATGCACAACCGTTCTGTTGCACAACCCATTAGTTGTGAATGGGCCGATGTGGGAGCGCGCCGCCATAGTGGCGGGATGAGCGACGAGAAAGAGACCTTGCACGAGTACCTGCGGGAGCAGAGGGCGAGCCTGCTGAGCAAGCTCGACGGGCTCGACGAGTACAGCGTCCGCCGTCCCATGACCGGCACGGGCACCAACCTGCTCGGCCTGGTCAAGCACGTGGCGAGCGTCGAGGTCGGGTACTTCGGCGAGGTCTTCGACCGCCCCTCGGGCATCGACCTGCCGTGGTTCGAGGACGGTGCGCCCGACAACGCGGACCTGTGGGTCCCGGCCGACGAGAGCCGCGAGCAGATCGTGGAGCTGCACCACCGGTGCGCTGCCCACAGTGACGCGACGATCGAGGCGCTGCCGCTCGACGCCGTCGGCACCGTCCCGTGGTGGGGCGACCAGGGCAGGGTGACCCTGCACCAGATGCTCGTGCACATGGCGGTCGAGACGGCACGGCACGCCGGCCACGCCGACATCGTGCGCGAGCTCATCGACGGCAGCGTCGGCCGCCGGCCGGACGACCCGAACATCCCGGAGATCGACTGGGCCGCCTACGTCGCCGAGATCGAGGCCGCGGCGCAGACGGCCGGGGGAGTCTGACGGCCTAGGGGGGCGCGCACCGACCCGGCGCTCCGCGTGCGGTGCGACGGTCCGTCGGCGTCGCGGACCGAGGGTTACGCAGGCGGGAGAAGGACCTCGACGTCGTGCTCCCGCAGGGCGTCCGCGAGCTCGGCGGGCGGGGCGGCGTCCGTGACCAGGTAGGTGGCGCGGCCCAGGTCGGCCACCTGCGCGAACAGCCGCCGGCCGAACTTGGAGGAGTCGGCCAGGATGGCGACCCTCGAGGCCCGGTCCATCATGTCGTTCATCATCGCGGCCTCGCCGAGGTTGCTCGTCGAGTAGCCGCCCGTGGACACCGCGCCGACGGAGATCAGGGCGAGGTCGCACTGGATGTCGCGGTCGTCGCCCACCGCGGCCTGGAAGCTCACCGGGCCGACGGTGGCCTGCGCGGTGAGCCGGACGGCGCCGCCGAACACGTAGAGGTCGCGGAACACGGTCGGGGAGATCTCCGCCGGGATGCGCAGGCTGTTCGTCGCGACCGTCAGCTCGCGGTGGTCGCGCAGGTGCCGCACGAGCGCGAGCGTCGTGGTGCCGGCGTTGATCATGATCGCCGTGCCGTCCTCGATGAGCCCGGCCGCGAGCGCGCCGATCTGCTCCTTCGCCGCGGTCTGCAGCCGCAGGCGCACGTCGAGGCCGGTGTCGGCGCGTGGCAAGGCCGAGAGGCTGACCGCCCCGCCGTGCGTCCGGATGAGCACACCGTCCGCGTCGAGCTGGTCGAGGTCGCGGCGGATCGTGTCGGGGGAGACGTCGAAGCGCTCGGCGAGCCGGGCGACCGTGACCTGTCCGACCTCGCCGACGAATGCGGCCAGGTCGGCCTTGCGGCCGGCAGGGAGGCGTCGGTCGCCTTCGGACGTGGGCAGGCTGGTCGCAGACACACAGAACTTCTAGCACAAAACCGCTCGAACCTGCGAGGTTCTGCGGTTTGTCGCGCCCCATGGACCCAGGGCGACCCCGCGAGATCGCCTCTGACGTGCGGTTCTGCGACGGTAGCCCCGCGCAACTACGCACGAAAGTGCAACGCTGCTGCAGCGGGCTAGCTAGGGGCCCGGTCGCCGCCACGAGGAATAATACGTGTCCTGACCTGCAGTTACGGACACGTGTTGCGAAATCTGACCGCAAGGTAACGATTCGGGTACCAGTTGCAGACCGGCACGAATCAGGGGTTGACGCCCGATTTGGCCAGGCCTACGTTGAGCAAACACGCAGAAGTCCGCATGGAGTCGCATGATGCGGCAACCAACGATGGGAGAGTCATGGGCAACGGAGCTCACGGTGGACGCTTCATTGCGGTCCTCGGCGCCGGCGCGATCGTGCTGGCCGGCTGCAGCGGTGGCAGTGGTTCGGACGACGGCGCTTCCTCAGGCGGGGACGTGACGCTCGAGTTCGCGCAGTGGTGGGAGCCCGAGCTTCCGGACGGCGCGCTGCGCGGGGTCATGGACGACTTCGAGGCTGCCAACCCCGGCATCAAGGTCAAGCTGCTCAGCGGTCCGTACGCCTCGACGAAGGAGCAGATCGTCGCCGGGTCCGCGGCCGGCACCATGTCGGACGTCGTCGGTCTCGACGGCGCGTGGGTCAACGACTTCGCCAAGCAGGGATCGCTCGCCGACCTCACGTCGCTCATGTCCGACAACGGATACGACGACAGCGAGTTGGCCAGCCAGATCCAGGTCGATGGTTCGACCTACATGATCCCGGTGGTGAACTTCGTGTACCCGATGTTCACCAACGACGACCTGCTCACGCAGGCCGGTGTGGCGGCGCCGCCCACCAACCGCACCGAGTTCGAGTCCGCCGCCGAGGCGGTCACGGGTCTCGGCGGCGAGGTGCACGGCTGGGTCCTGCCGCTGTCGATGGAGGCGCCGAACGGCATCCAGAACGACGTCATGTCCTGGGTCTGGGCCTCGGGTGGCTCGATGCTCAAGGACGGCAAGCCGGACGTCACCAACGACGACGTCGCCAGCGCCACGAACTTCGTTGTCGACATGTACGACAAGGGCTACGTCGCTCCCGGTGCGCTGACCATGAAGGAGCAGGACAAGGTCGAGGAGTTCACCAACGGCCGGGTCGGCATGATGATCGACTCGCTGGCCCACGTGACCACGATCCGTGAGGCCAACCCCGACCTGAAGTTCTCCATCGCCGCCATCCCGGCAGCCGACGACTACTCCGGAGAGCGCGGCATCCCGTACGCGTCCTGGGGCATCGGGGTCGCCGAGAACAGCAAGCACAAGGCCGAGGCGTGGAAGCTCATCGACTTCCTGATGTCGCAGGAGACGAATTCCGAGCTGTCGACGATGGCCAAGGCGTTCCCGGGCAACACCCAGTCGACGCCCGACTTCCTCGGTGACGACGCGCTCTACCAGACCGCCTTCGACATCTACAAGGCCGGCTACCCGGCCAACGAGTTCACCGGGCTGCCGGTGCGCCAGGCCCTCACAGACGACGCCTGGCGCGGCCGCGATCCCGAGGAGATCCGCCCGTGTCCACTTCCCAGCTCGAACGCCCGACCGTCCCGGTCGCGGACGTCCCCCGGCAGCGCCCACGCTGGACCCTGTTCAAGCGCCGGGCCACGCCGTACGGCTTCCTGGCACCGACAGTCGTCCTGATGCTCGTCCTGATGATCACGCCGATCATCATGGTCATCGGCTACTCGCTCCTGAGCGGCGTGATCACCAACAAGAACCCGGTGTTCGTCGGCCTCGACAACTACCTCGAGGTGGTCCAGGACCCGGTGTTCTTCACCGCGATCCGCAACACCCTGTTCTTCACGATCGTGAGCGTCGCGGCCCACCTGCTGATCGGCATGACGTTCGCGATGATGCTGAACACCAAGCTGCTCAGCAGCAGGCTCGTCGGCCTGTTCCGCGTGATCTACGTCCTGCCGTGGCTTTTCACCGTCGCGATCGTCGCGGTCCTGTGGCGGCTGATGCTGGCCCCGAACGGTGTCATCAACTACTTGCTGAACTCCGACGTCGAGTGGCTGGCCTCCCCGTCGCACGCGCTCATGTCGGTCACGTTCATCAACATCTGGGCGGGCTACCCGTTCTTCATGATCAGCCTGCTGGCCGGGCTGCAGGGCATTCCGGCGGACCTTTACGAGGCGGCCCGCGTGGACGGCGCCAATGCGGTCCAACGATTCTTCAACATCACGATCCCGCAGCTGCGGCCGATCATCATCAGCATGGCTCTGCTGGACTTCATCTGGACGTCCCAGCAGTTCGCGCTGATCTGGATGACGACGGGCGGCGGTCCGATCAATGTCACCGAGATGTTGAGCACGTTCACGTACAAGCTCGCATTCAGCCGGTACGAGTTCTCCGTGGCCTCGGCCGCCGCGGTCATCATTCTTCTCCTGTCGATGATCCTGGCCGTCTTCTACGCCAGGCACCAGAAAGCGCGGGACTGACCATGGCGACAGTCGTCTCTCCTCCGGTGACGTCCCAGACGCGCCGGCCCATGACGGTCAAGCAGGCACGGACGCGTCGGGCCAAGAAGGGCGGCCTGATCCTCGGGCTGCTCGTCGGCGCGGTGTTCGCGGGCTTCCCGGTCCTGTGGATGCTCTCGAGCTCGTTCAAGTCGAACCTCGAGATCTTCCAGTACCCGCCGCGGCTCATCACCAAGTCGTTCTCGTTCGACGCGTACACCACGATCTTCACCGACCCGACCAAGCTGCGGTTCTTCTTCAACAGCTACGTGGTCGCCTTGTCGGTGACGTTCCTGACGCTCGTCGTCGCGATCCTCGCGGCCTACGCGTTCAGCCGCTACGACTTCAAGTTCAAGCGGATCCTCAGCGTCGTGATCGTCAGCGTGCAGGCGGTCCCGCCGATCACCCTGCTCATCCCGTACTTCGGGCTGGTCGTCGCGCTCAAGCTCTACAACACCTACCAGGGCCTGATCCTCACCTACATGGTGTTCACGCTGCCCTACGCGATCATCATGCTCACCGGGTATTTCAACACGCTGCCCAAGGAGCTGGACGAGGCCGTCAAGGTCGATGGCGCCGGTCCGCTCACCGCGTTGTGGCGCATCCTCGTCCCCATCTCCGTGCCCGGTCTGGTCTCCGTGGGCGTCTACACGTTCATGATCTGCTGGAACGAGTTCCTCTTCGCGCTCACCCTGACGCGGACGGAGGACATGCGCACGGTGCCCATCGGCATCCAGCTCCTCATGGGTCAGCATTCCTATGAGTGGAACGAGATGATGGCGATGAGCATTCTCGGCTGCATTCCCGTGCTGGCACTCTTCCTGTTCTTCCAGCGGTATTTCATCGGTGGGATGACGGCCGGTGCCGTCAAGGTTTGATTCAACCCGCACGTCCAACTAGCAAGGAGAGTTGTACCCATGTTGCTGAACGGCGTAGACCTGCTGTCCGTGGCGAACGACAACGATTTCGCCGTGCCGGCGTTCAACATCAGCGACTACGCGATGCTGAACGGGATCATCGAGATCAGCGAGGAGAAGGAGTCCCCGGTCATCATCGCGATCCACCCCGACGAGCTGAGCCACATCGGCGAGGACGTGATGCCGGCGATCATCCAGCGCGCCCACCGCTCCAGCGTCCCGGTGACGATCCACTGGGACCACGGCGGCACCTACGAGCAGATCCTCACGGCGATCCAGTGCGGCTTCACGTCGGTGATGATCGACGGTTCGATGCTTCCGTTCGAGGAGAACGTCGCGATCACCAAGAAGGTCGTCGACGCGGCGCACGCGGTCGGCCTGTCGGTCGAGGGCGAGCTGGGCACGATCGGGAAGATGGACGACGAGGCCGAGGACGGAGCCTCGCAGATCATCTACACCGACCCCGACCAGGCGGTCGAGTTCGTCGAGCGCACGGGCGTCGACAGCCTCGCGATCGCGATCGGGACGAGCCATGGCATCTACCCGTCGACCATGAAGCCCGAGCTCAAGCTCGACCTGCTCACGCAGATCAAGGACAAGGTGCGCGTGCCCCTCGTGCTGCACGGTGGCTCGAACAACCCCGACGACGAGATCGGCCAGTCCGTCAAGCTCGGTGTGAACAAGATCAACATCTCCAGCGACATCAAGGTGGCCTACCACCAGAAGATGCGCGAGGTCCTGGCCGACGGGACGCTGAGGGAGCCCAACTCCATCCAGCCGCCCTGCATCGAGGCCATGAAGGTGACCGCCGCGCAGAAGATCGACCTCTTCAACGCGGCCGGCAAGTCGACCCTGTACTGACGGACAAGGACCAGCACACCCAGATGAGCACCAGCTTCGTCCTGGGCCTCGGCGGCACGGTCGACTACGAGATCCGGTGGGACTCCCGTGTCGTCGAGGCCCTGGTCCTGGAGTACGCCATCCGCGCGGCCGAGGTGAGCGCGACGGTTCCGATCGAGTCCGAGCGAGACCTGCTCAGGACGTTGCTGGCCTTCGTCCGCGACGGCGTCGGGGGAGAGCGGTTCGTCGCCTCCTCCGACATCGTCGAGGTGTTCGCCGCCCGGTTCGAGCGGCGCATCACGCTGGGCGGCACGTGCGTCCGGGCCGCGCTCGCCATGGACAAGCTCGGCATCCCGAGCACCGTGCACCTGGTGAGCATCGACGACCACGTGCGCCGGCTCCTGCCGGCATCGGTCGACTATCTCTGCAGCGCGACGCAGGACACGACCGACCCGCACCTGATCGTGCAGTTTGCGGCCGGGGCGCACATCGCCGCGGGCGACGTCGATGTCACGGCCGCCCACCCCAACCGCATCATCTACACCAACGACCCGCCCAACCGGGAGCTCCGCCTGAGCCCGGACCTCGGGCCGGCCCTGACGGACGCTGACGTGTTCCTGGTGTCGGGCTTCAACACGATCCAGGACCCGACCGTGCTCGACGAGCGCCTGGCCGAGACGCGCAAGGCGATCGAGTTCCTGCCGGACCGGGCGGTCGTGGTCTACGAGGACGCGGGCTTCCACGTCCCGGCGCTGGCCGCGCACGCGCGGGAGGCGCTGGTCGACCTGATCGACGTGTACAGCCTCAACGAGGACGAGCTGCAGGCGTACGTCGGGCGCTCGCTCGACCTGCTGGACGCGGGGGAGGTCGCCGAGGCGCTGCTGAGCCTGCACCACCTGGTGCCCGTCCCAGCGCTCGTCGTGCACACGAAGCACTGGGCCCTGGCGGTCAGCATGCACGCCTGGCGGTACCGCGCGGCGCTGCGGGGCGGGGTGACGATGGCAGGGGTCCGGTACCTGCTCGGCGACGGGTTCACCGCCGACGACTACGCCGGGATGGTCGAGCGGCCGGTCAGCCCCGAGGGTGTCGCGTTCGGCGAGGCGATCGAGAGCGCGCTGCCCGACCGGGTGGTGTGCGTCCCCGCCTTCGCGCTGACCACGGACGACCCGACGACGATCGGCCTCGGCGACACCTTCGTCGGCGGCTTCCTGGCGGCCCTGTCGTGACGCTCCTGGACGACGGGTTCACTGCCCTGCCGGACGGTGTCGCGAGCGTCTGGGAAGGAATCAGCGCACGGGGTGAGCGGGTCCTGTCGCTGCGGCTGCTCGACGGGCTGCACCTCGACGTCCTGCCCGACCGGGGCCTCGACCTCGGCGCGGCATGGTGGGGCGGGACACCCGTGGCGTGGCGCTCCCCGAACCCCGTCGACCCCGGTCCCGGACGCGACTGGGAGTCGCGGTTCCTCGGCGGCCTGCTGGCTACCTGCGGACCGGACAACATCGGCCCGCCGCGGGGCTCGTCGGGACAGCACGGCACGCACCACCTGACGCCCGCGCACGAGGTCCGGTGGTGGCGCGAGCGCACGCAGTCTGGCGTCGAGGTGCACGTGCACGGGCTGGTCGCGCACACGTCGTTGGGCGGCCCGCGGATCGTCGTCGAGCGCGAGATCGTCACGGCGACGGGGTCGCCGTGCGTCGAGGTCATCGACGTCGTCCGCAACGTCGGGGACGCCCCGGCCGGCGTGCCCCTGCTCTACCACGTCAACCTCGGCGCACCCCTGCTCGCGCCCGGCGGCGCGCTCGAGGTCGTCGCGGCGGAACCGGTCCTGCGCGACCCGCTGCCGCCGGGCCGGCACCCGCTGCGGATGCCGTCGCCGTCGCTCGGCGCCGAGCCCGTGGTTGCAGAGCACCGGGACCTGCGTCAGGACGGCGGCTGGGCGCGCGCCCTGCTGACCGGTGGACCGCATGCAGACGTGCTCGTCGAGTGGTCCGCCCAGACCCTGCCCCGCCTGTGCACCTGGAGCTGGCCCGCGACCGGGGCCTGGGTGCTCGGCGTCGAGCCGACCAACGCCCCGCTGTTCGGCCCCGAGCGCGACCGCCCCTTCGCGGGCGCCCCGGTCCTCGAGCCGGGGGAGCAGTGGCGCACTGCCGTCCGCGTGGTCGTCGTTCCGCGCGACCTCGAGCAGTAGGAGATGAACGTTTCGGTGCAGCAGCTCCGGGCGAACCAGCCGCCGGACCGGTTCTACGCGGGCGGCGACCGCATCGCGGCGTTCCGTGGCGAACAGGTGCGCTCGCACCACGTGCCCGAGGACTGGGTCGCGTCGACCACGACTCTGTTCGGCGAGTCGATGCTCGGCCTCTCGACGCTGCCCGGAGGCGACCTCCTGGCCGACGCGATCGCCCGCGACCCGCTGGGCTGGCTCGGCCCGGAGCACGTGGCGGCGTTCGGTGACAACCCCGAGCTGCTGGTGAAGCTGCTCGACGCGGGCCAGAGGCTGCCGGTGCACGCCCACCCGGACGTGGCGTTCGCCGCCGAGCACCTGGGCCTCGCGAACGGCAAGACCGAGGCGTGGGTCATGCTCGAGCCGGCGACGGTCCACCTCGGCTTCACGCGCGGCGTCTCCGTGGACGAGCTGACCCGGTGGACGGACACGCAGGATGTGGACGCGATGCTGCACGCGATGCACCGGGTGCCGCTCGCGGCCGGGGACGCGGTCCTCGTCCCGGCCGGCCTGCCGCACGCGATCGGCGAGGGGGCGTTCCTGGTCGAGCTGCAGGAGCCCACGGACCTGTCGATCCTGCTCGAGTGGACCGGCTTCGACATCGACGGGCCCCTCGACGGCCACCTCGGTGTCGGCTTCGGCGCCGCGCTGGCGGCGGTCGACCGGCGCGGCTGGTCCGCCGAAGAGATCGCACTCCTGCGCGGCGCGAGGGCGTCGACCACGGGGGACCTGCTGCCGGACGCCGCACCGTTCTTCCGCGCGGAACGGCTCCGGGGCGACGCGACCCTCGACGCGGGTTACAGCGTCCTGGTCGTCGTCGCCGGCGCGGGGACGCTCGCAGGCGCGCAGCAGCTGCAGGCAGGGCAGACCCTCGTGGTGCCCTACGACGCGGGCCCGCTCGATCTGCGCGGCGTGCACCTGGAGGTCATCCGTTGCCGTCCGCCGCGGGCCTGACCAGCGGCTACAGTCGGATCGCCCGGATTCATGCACTTCACGTCAAGGAGCTACACATGTCTGAGGACAACGACATCGAGGTCGTCGCCGCCGTGAGCGACGGGGCGTACACGCTGCTCGTCGCCGACTTCGCCGATCTGGACACCGCCTGGGAGGCCTACCAGGTCCTCGAGGAGCTCGAGGACGGGCGCACCGTCGAGATCGAGGGTGTCGTCGTCGTCAAGCGCACGCAGGACGGCAAGCTCGAGGTCCAGAAGGCGACCGACCACAGCACCAAGTCGGGCCTCAAGTGGGGCATCGTCGGCGGGATCGCGCTCGGCGTGATCTTCCCGCCGTCGATCATCGGCAGCGCCGCGGTGCTGGGTGGTGCGGGTGCAGCCATCGGCAAGGTGCGCGAGCTGAAGAACAAGGGCGAGCTGGCCAAGGAGCTCGAGGACGCGATCCTGCCCGGTCACTCGGGTCTGCTCGCGCTCGTCTCCGACCCCGGCGAGGTCAAGATCCGCAAGGCGCTCGAGAAGGCCGACCGGATCGTCGAGGGCGCGATCGAGGACGTCGTCGCCCAGGACATCAAGGCCGCCGCCAAGGACGCCGACGCCTGACGGCACGACGAAGGGCGCCGCACCGGTGGGTGCGGCGCCCTTCGCGTTGTCACGGAGTGATCGTGAGCGGCGTACCGCCCGACGTCAGCTGCCAGTTGGGGTTGGTCGACGAGAACGTCGCCGGGTCGACCACCTGGTTCTGGCTCACCCAGTCGATGAGCAGCTGCCGGATCTCGACCTGCCGGTTGTAGACGACCGGTGCGCCGACGACGCCCGGGAAGTTGCCGCCGCCGGACTGCCGGTAGTTGTTGATCGCGACGACGAACTCCTGGGTGTCGGTGACCGGCACGCCGCCGTAGGCGAGCCCGGTGATACGGCTGCCGACGGGCTGCGCGAGGTCGATGTCGTAGGTCAGCGGCTGGTCCAACCCGCCCATGACGTCGTAGTTGTAGTCGGGAGTGCCGTTCGGCGCCGTGGCCGTGGGCGCGTTGGTGAGGTCGGCCGCGGCGTAGGTGCCCGGTGCGGCGGCCGGCTTGAAGTACTCCGCCGACTTCTCGAGGTACGCCTTGACCTGGGCGCCCGTGAGCTTGATGCCCAGGAGCGTGTTGTCGTAGATGTACAGGCCCGCGATGTCGCGGACCGAGACGTCGCCGGCGGGGATGGCGGCGTCCTTGTTGAACGGCGCCGCGATGGACAGGACCGGCAGGTCGGCGTCGGCCCCGGTCAGCTCGGCCTTCACCGCCCCGGCCTGGACGTAGTTGATGAAGTCGAGCGCCGCGGTGTCCTCGTAGCGTGCGGTCGCCGCGGACATGGACTCGGTAGCCGTGCCGATGACGCCGTTGACGTAGGAGACGACCTTGGCCTGGTCGGCGCTCAGCATCTGCACGATCTTCGGGTCCTCGGGCACCGTGTTCGTGTTGAGCACCTGCGCGCCGACCGACTGCACGGACCAGCGTCCGCGCGCGAACGACAGGTCGATGTCGAACACCGACAGGCGCTCGCCCCACTTGAGCGGCTCGGAGAGGACGACGGGCTTCCCGGTGGCGGTGTTGGTCACGACGCGCTGTGCGATCTCCTGGTGCGCGTGGCCGACCAGGATCGCGTCGATGCCGGGCACCTGCTGGGCCACGAGCGTCGCGGCGTTCTCCGGGAACGGCAGCGTGTCGCCGTAGGAGCTGGACGTGTCGGCACCCGAGTGCGCGGCGACGACCACGACGTCGGCCCCGCGGCGCTTCATCTCGGGCACGTACCGGGAGGCCTGCTCGACGAGCCCGTCGAAGTGCATCTTGCCCTCGACGTTGGCCTTGTCCCAGATCGCGATGCCCGGGTTGGTGAGCCCGAGGATGCCGACCTTGATCGGCTTGCCGTGCGGGGGCTTGACGGTCTTGATGACGTACGGCTCGAACGCCGGCCGGCCGGTCCCGTCGTCCAGCGCGTTCGCGGCCAGCAGCGGGAAGTCGAGCTGCTTCTCGAACGTCCGCAGGTACGGGATGCCGTAGTTGAACTCGTGGTTGCCGACGGCCGCGGCGTCGTAGCCGATGGCGTTCATCGCGGCTGCCATCGGGTGCTCGGTGCGCTTCGAGATCGGCTCGATCTTGGCGTAGTAGTAGGCGAGCGACGTGCCCTGGATGGTGTCGCCGGCGTCGATCAGGAGGGTGTTGCGCTTCCCCTTCTCGGCGCGGACCTGGTTCACGAGGGTCGAGACCTTGGCCAGCCCGACGTCGTTGTGGGCGCTGTCGTCGTACTCGGCGTTCTTGAAGTAGTCCCAGTTCAACGCGCTGCCGTGCAGGTCCGTCGTGCCCATGACCGTCAGGTGGTAGTCGTCGGAACCGCCGTGCCCTCGCCCGTCGGCCTGATCGCCGGCGGTGGCCGGTGAGGCGAGCGCGACGACCAGCGTTGCCGCTGCCGCGACCACCCCGGCCCCCAGACCTCTTCTGATACCCATCTCGGATTCCCTCCTGTGCATCGACTGTGCACCGGGTTGCGGTGCGTCGCGCACGGTATCCCGATCGGGTGAAGGAGACATCTCGGGGCGATCGGGTGGATCCAGAGTTCTGCCGCAGTTCGCCCGGCGGTCGCATTCCCCCGTCCGAGTGACGCGAGAACACTGGTGACATGGCACCGATCCCGACCCCGCCGCCGCCGAGCTGCCCGATCAGCTGGCAGCCCCAGGCGCTCGCGCCCGTCTTCTGGGGAGCGCGGTCGCTGGGTCCGGCCGACGGGGCGCCGGTCGACCTGCGCATCTTCTTCCCCAGTCTCGACCGCGCCGTCGAGTCCGCGCCGCTGCTCGCCGGGTGCTCGACGGGTCGCGCACGACGAGCCGCGGGACGACGCCGTGAGCGTCCAGCCCCCGGGCGACGAGCCCGCCGACGGTGCCCGTCGCGCCGGTGACCGCGATCAGGAGCGCCCGTCGTCGGGCTGGGCCAGCAGGTGGTCCGGGTCCAGCCGGCTCAGGATGCGCGCGGTGATCCGGTCGAGGTCGGCGACGTCGGCATCGCTGAGCGGATCGATGACCAGGTTCTTCACGGTGGCGACGTGCCCCGGGGCGGCGTCGACGACCATCCTCCAGCCCTGCTCGGTCAGCACGGCGTTCGTCGCACGCCGGTCCTGCGCGCAGGGTTCGCGACGGATGAGCCCGCGCTTCTCCAACCGCGACACGACGTGCGACAGGCGGGCGAGCGTCGCGTTCGTGCGCGCCGCGAGGGCGGTCATGCGCAGGGTGCGCGCGGGCGCCTCGGAGAGCATCGCGAGCGTGAAGTACTCGAAGTGGCTGAGGTCCGAGTCGCGCTGGAGCTGCGACTCGAGCGATCCCGGCAGCAGCTCCACCACCGCGATGAGCTGCTTCCAGGCGTGCAGCTGCTCGGCGGTGAGCCAGCGGTCGTCGTCCACGAGACCGACCCTACCCGTTACTTGACGCTACAAGCATTCGTCGCCTCAGGCCGGCGTCGCGACGGGCAGGTCGAACGGGCGCCAGAGGTGATCGTCGAGGAACCGCGTCACGGCCTCGACCCGGGCGCCGGCGAGCGTGAGGACGAGCAGCCCGCCCCACGCGCCGCCGAGGTAGCAGCCGAACGCGGGCTGGCCGTTCGCCGTGGTGGGCAGAAGGGTCAGGTCCCCGTTGCCCGGCCAGCCCCAGCTCGCCGCCAGGAACGCCGCGATGTCGTCGGCCCCGCGGTACTCGTGCGGTGCGGGCGGCATCGACCAGGTCGCGTGCTCGGCGAGCAGCGCGACGACGCCCTCGATGTCGCGGGCGACGAAGGCATCCGCGAACCGGGCGGCCAGCGCGTCCGCCGCGATGCTCGGCGGGGTCGCGACGGGCCGGGGCGCGAGCGCGGCGCGACCGCGCTGCAGCAGGCCCTTCACCGCGAGCGGCGTGGTGTCGAGGATGCCGGCGACCTCGTCGAGCGAGAAGTCGAGCACGTCGCAGAGCACGATGGCGGCGAGCTGACGGGGCGGAAGGTGCTGCAGCGCGACGACGAAGGCCAGCGAGACCTCCTCGCGGGCGTCGTGGCGGCTCGTCGGGTCGGTGTCGACCCACGACGTCGGGCACGGCTGGAGCCAGGTGATCTCTGCGCGGCTCGTCGGCTCGGGCACGTCGAACGGTGGCACCGGCACGGCCGGCCGTCGGCTGCCGGCACGCAGCACGTTCAGGCAGGTCCGGGTCGCGACCTGGTACAGCCACGTGCGCAGCGAGGAGCGCCCCTCGAACCGGGGGAGCCCGCGCCACGCCGCCAGCAGCACGTCCTGCAGGGCGTCCTCGGCGTCGGTCGCGGAGCCCAGGATCCGGTAGCAGTGCAGGCGCAGCTCACGCAGGTACGGCGCGACGAGCGCGGCGAAGTCCGCGTCGTGATCAGGTCCCACCTCGACGGTCGACGCCATGCCGCGAGTATCCGCGTTCCGTCCGACACCCGCGCGGTGTCTACACCTGCGTCGGCTCGATCACGAAGGAGGCCCGTCATGGGCAAGGCCACGGGCAAGGCCACACGCAAGGCACTGCAGACATCGTCGGCGTACTTCGCCGCCTGGACGGCCGGGAACCTCGACGCGGCGATGGCGTACGTCAGCCCGGACGTCGTGGTGGTCGCTCCACCGGGCCGCCTCGAGGGCGCCGAACGGCTCCGCGCGTTCATGGAGCCGTTCGCGCGGACCGTCCTCTCGTCGGCGATCCTGTCGGCGTTCGGGGACGACGAGGTCGCAGTCCTCTACTACGACACGTCGACCGTGCTGGTCGCGTCCGCGCCGGGGGCCGAGCGGCACACGGTGGTGGACGGACTGATCACGGAGGTGCGCATCGTGTTCGACCGGCTCCCGTTCGAGCAAGCGCGAGCCGCCGCCGCAGTCACGGCCGCAGCAGCACCTTGATGGCCCGCCGCTCGTCCATCGCCCGGTAGGCCTCGGCCACCTCGGCCAGGGGGAGCGTCAGGTCGAAGACCTTCCCCGGGTCGATCTGCCGCCGCCACACGAGGTCGATCAGGTGCGGCAGGTACGCGCGCACGGGCGCAGGGCCGCCGCGGATGCCCTTGTTCTGCCAGAACAACTGGTCGGTCGGGAGGTCGCCGTGGGGGACGCCGACCAGCCCGATCATCGCGCCGGGCCGGGCGCTGTCGATCGCCTGGACGCGCGCCTCATGCGTCCCGACGCACTCGAGCACCGCGTCGGCGCCGATGCCGTCGGTGAGCTCGCGGACCTGGGCGAGCCCCTCCTCACCGCGATCGGCGATGACGTGGGTCGCGCCGAACTCCCTGGCGAGCTGCTGGCGCGGCTCGTGCCGGCTCATCGCGATGATGGTCGTCGCGCCGAGCTCGGCCGAGGCCAGCACCCCACTGAGCCCGACTGCGCCGTCCCCGACGACCACCACGCTCATCCCCGGCCGACGCCGGCGCTGACCGCGGCGTGCCAGCCGGTGCACATGACGTCCGAGAGGGAGAGCAGGCTCGGGATCAGGTCGGCGTCCGGCTGCCCGGGTGTCGCGATGAGCGTGCCGTCGGCGTCCGGGATGCGGATGAGCTCGGCCTGGCACCCGTCGTAGCCGCCTCCGTGCAGGCAGGCCGAGTGCATCCCCTTGCGGCACACGGCGCACGTGTTGTCGCTGTGCAGGAAGCCGCCGACGACGAAGTCGCCCGGTTGCACGGTCGTCACGGCGGCGCCGACCTGCTCGACGACGCCGACGTACTCGTGCCCGATCGGCGTCGGCTTCGGCACGTCGGAGATGCCCCGGTAGCGCCACAGGTCCGACCCGCACACGCAGGCCGCGACGGTGCGGACGACGGCGTCCGTGGGTTCGACGACGACGGGGTCGGGCCGCTCCTCGAAGCGCACGTCGCCAGGTCCGTAGATGATCGCTCCTCGCATGCCACCAGCGAATCACGCCCGGTCCGCCCGCGGCAGTTACTGCCAGTACCTCCCAATCCTGCGGAATTGGCCCGGGCTGCCGATGGGACATGACGGGCGTTCCGCCGAGCGCCCGACACGTCGCCGTCCCGGGAGCTCGATCGCATGCCCTTCCGCCCGCTCGTCACCCTCGCCACTCTCGGCGCCGTCCTGGCGGGGGTGCTCCTGGCGCCGTCCGCGGCCGCAGACGGTACGGACCCGCTGCGGTCGGACCCGCGCGGCATCCTGCTCGGCGCGCACGTCACGACGGGGACGCAGCCCGACGCCGAGTCGGCGATCACGGCGTTCGAGGGCACGCTCGACCGGCGTCTCGACGTCGAGCGCTGGTACTCGCGGTGGGACGACGTCCAGCCGGTCACACCGGTGGCGCAGGCCGTCGCGCGCGGCCGGACGCCGCTCCTGTCCATCTGGCCGAAGAAGAAGGACGACACGATCGTCACGTGGGCCGCGATCGCGCGCGGGGACGCCGACGCGCAGATCCGTGCCCAGGCGACCGGCATCGCCTCGCTCGGCGTCCCGGTGTACGTCGCGTTCCACCAGGAGATGGACACCCCGAGCTCGTGGGGCACGCCCACCGAGTTCCGGGCCGCCTGGCGGCACTACGTCGAGGTGTCCCGGGCGGCGGGCGCGACCAACGCACTCTGGACCTGGGTCACGACGACCGGCAGCTACGGGCTCGTCTCCACCGCGGGCGCCGACGCCTACTACCCCGGTGACGACGTGGTCGACCGGGTGGGCCTCAATGCCTACAACTGGAACGCCTGCTCGGTGAACAAGATCAAGGACTGGCGCTCGCTCGAGACGATCACCGCCGCCTTCCGGACGTGGGCGAAGGCCCGCGGGAAGACGCCCGTGCTCGCCGAGTTCGGGACGGTCGAGGACGCCGCCGACCCCGGTCGCAAGGCCGCCTGGCTCACGGACGCGTTCGCCCTCTTCCGTTCGTGGCCCGAGCTCGAGGCGGCCGTCTACTACCAGGGCACCGGGACCTGCCCGTGGTCGGTGACGACCTCGACCGCGGCGACGTCCGCCTTCGCCGGGGCGGCGTCGGCGCCGACCGCCCACGGCCGCCCCGAGGCCTGGCTCATCCCGTCGACCAGGCTCGGCGGCGCACCCCTGGCGGTGTCCTTCGACATGTCCCGCAGCACCGGAGCCTCGTCGACCAACCGCTCGGGTGTCGTGCGCTGGCAGCTCGACCCGGGCGACGGCACCCCGGTGCTCTCCGGGACGGACCAGCCCGGCAAGGTGTCGCACACCTATGCGGCGGGCAGCTGGACTTCCCGCCTGACGGTCACCGACGCGTCCGGCGCGACCGCGACCGACTCACGTCCGGTCCGCTCCGCGTCGAAGCCGACCGTCACGGCGGGGGAGCGCGACGTGACGAGCACGTCCGCGACCCTGCAGACGTGGGTCGGTCCGCAGGGGCTGGCCGCGACGGTGCGGATCGCGTGGACCTCGTCGGCGGGGGGCGGCTCGGCGGACCTGGCCGTCGGCGCGCAGACCTCGACGCAGAAGCTCACGCAGGCGGTCTCCGGTCTTGCGCCGGGCACCACGTACACCTGGACCGTGACGGCGACGAGCGCGGTCGGGACGACCGTGCTCAGCCGCACGTTCCACACGCAGGCGCCGCCGTCGGTCCGCGCCGCACCTGCGATCGACCTCGCCCGCACCGCGGGCACGGTCAAGCTGCGCGTCACGCCCCACATGCTCGCGACGACCTCCTGGGTCGAGTGGGGACCGTCGTTCGCCCACCGCACGGCCGAGGTGCCGATGTCCGCGGTCTCCTACGAGTGCGGCTCGACGGCACGACTCACCGGACTCAGCCCGAAGACCACGTACGCGTACCGGGTGGTCGCGCGCAACGCGCTCGGCACCACGTACGGCCCGACCCAGACGCTGGTCACCACGTCGTGAGGCTCACGTCATGATGTTGACGGCGCGAGCGAGCACCACGGCGAACGTGGCGAGCGAGACGAACGACTCCCAGACCATGAGCATCTTGGCGGTCCGGCTCAGGGGCATCGTGTCCGTCGGCGAGAACGCGACGAGGTTGGTGATCGCGAGGTAGAGGTAGTCCAGGAACCGCGGCTGCCAGCTGTCGAACTGGTCCGAGTACTCGCGGATCGCGTCCTGCGTGAACCAGAACGACATCCGCTCGGGGTCCGGCAGGGCGCGACCGTTCGGCCCGCCGCGGTCGAGCTGCCAGAACAGCAGCCCGAACCCGACCGTGAGCACCACGAGGATCTGGACGCCCTCCGAGAAGAGCTGCTGGACGCTGACCGGGTCGACGTCGATCACGTCGGCGATGAGAAGCGCCGCGGAGCTCGTGGCCGAGATCGCGAGCACCAGGGCGAGCGCGTAGCGCAGCACGCCCGCTCGGCGGCGTTCCGCGACGAGCACCCCGTCGACGATGACGAGCGCGACGCAGAGCGCGACCTCGACGGTCGGCACGAGCAGGGGTGGCCCGAGCACGATGCGGTCGCGCATCAGGACCTGGGCGAGCACGGCGACGGCGACCGCGCTCAGGGGTGCGAGGCGCGTGCCGAGCGTCGGATAGGGCGTGGGCGGCTCGGTCACCCCGCCAGCCTCCCACTCCGACCCCGCCCGCCCGCCAGTTGCGAGCGCCGAGCACGTTAGCCTCCGGGCATGAGCACCCTTGACGAGGTCGGCGAGCGCGACGGCTGGCGATGCTGGCTGTGCGACGAGCCGGTCGACCCGGACGCGTCCGTGAACTCCGACCGCGGTCCGAGCATCGACGGGGGAGCGACGCCCAAGGGCAAGAAGCCGGTCCCGGGGTCGGAGCGGCTCGCGCACCGTGCGTGCAACACGCGCAAGGGAGCGGTCAAGCCGGTCGTGGCCTGGTCGCCGTCGCTGTTCGTCGTCGAGCCCGCACCGATCGTGTCCACCGTCGAGCGCCTGACGCGCAAGGGTGGCCGCGAGGTCGTGGGTCGGTGCCCCACCCGTGCCGATGGCGACGAGGCCGCCGCATGGCTCGAGGACCGTCTCTCCCGGTTCGCGCCTGACCTGCGGGTCGCGGCCGACGTCGAACCGGGAGGCGGTCAGTTCCTGCTCGTGCTGCGCACGCTCTGAGGGCTCCTACGGGATCGGGTTGATCCGCAGGTTGTCGAACGCGGTGACGATCGGCCCGTTGGTCACATTGCCGCTCAGGTAGGTCGACAGGGCGAACGAGCCCGGCACCTGAAGCCCATCGGTCGAGTCCGTGACGGTCGCGTTCCAGGCGCCGGGCTCCGGCTGCGCGGCGGGCCAGATCTTCGCCCGCACCGTCGTCGGGGACGTCCCCTGCACCTGGACGCGCAGCTGGAGCTGGTCGCCCGCGGCGAAGGTCAGTCCAGCGACCGTCCCGCCGGCGACCGGCGTGCCGCTGCCGCGCGTCACGTGCAGCTGGACCGTGCCGTTCGCCTGCAGCGCGACACGTGCACCGTAGAAGTTCGTCGGTGCGGCGCGGCGCGCCTGGACGCTCAGCCACACGTACGACCCGGTCGGCGCCTTGTCCGCGCTGAGGGTGAGCGTCGTGTCGCTCGTCGTGGTCGAGACCGCGTCGAGGGTCGACGTGGCCGTCTGTCCCGCTGCGAGCGTGTGCAGCCCGCGCTGTCCGGCGACCGAGTAGCGGCTCGCCGTCGTCGCGGCCGCCCAGCTGCCGCCGAAGTCCGCCGGACCCCAGCCGTTCGACACGGTGCGACCGAAGTCGTCGACCACGAACGCCTGACCGGGGTCGGGCGGTGCCACGACGGTCACGTCGCGCGTCGTCGAGGCGGTCGCGCCCTGGTTGTCCGTCACCGTGAGGGTGATCGTGTAGGTGCCGGCCGCCGCGTACGTGTGGCTCGCCGGGTTTCCGGTCGACGTGCCGCCGTCGCCGAAGTTCCAGGCGTAGCCGGTCACCGATCCGTCCGGGTCGCTCGAGGCCGCGCCGTCCACCGACACCCCGAGCCCGTTGCTCGACGCCGTGAACGACGCCGTCGGGCTCTGGTTGGCAGGCGGCGTCGCCGTGACCTGCCGTGTCGTCGTGCCCGTGGCTCCGAGGTTGTCGGTCACCGTCAGCGTCACGGTGTAGGTGCCCGCGGTCGCGTAGGTGTGGTTGGCCGTGACCCCGGTGCCCGTGGTGCCGTCGCCGAACGCCCACGAGTACCCGACGACGGTGCCGTCCGGGTCCGTCGAGGCCGACGCGTTGAGGGCGACCGACATCAGCGACGGGGTCGCGGTGAACGAGGCGACCGGACTCTGGTTGGACGGCGGCACGGCACTGCGTGCGACGAAGTGCGCCGAGACCGAACCTGCGCTGAGCACCCGGTTGTACACGGCGACCTCGTCGAGGTCCCCGTTGAGGTAGTCGCTGGTCGGCCGGTTCGGGAAGTTGGTCAGCCGGTCGCCACCGACGCGCCAGTAGCCCCAGATGTTGCGCAGGTAGACCACGTCGGTGCGCTGAGCGACCTGTACCCCGTCGACGTAGAGCCGCATGGCGCCGGCGCCGTACGTGCCCACCACGTGGTGCCAGGCGTTGTTGTTGAACCCCGTGCCGCTGTTGACGGTCATGATCGCGGAGCTCTGGACGCCGAAGAAGACGCGGCCGCTGTTGTCGAGGTACAGCGTGCGGTCGGCCTGCGAGGAGGTCCCGTTCGCGCTGTTGCCCCATCCGACGATCCGGCCGCCGCGGTTGGACGACGTCTTCACCCAGGCCTCGACCGAGAAGACGTCGGGGGCGTTGCCCACGGCATCGGTCGTCGAGAAGTAACCGGTGGACGTCCCGCTGAACCTCGACGCGGTGTTCGTGTCGTTCAGCAGCGCCCCGGGCACGTTGCGGGTCACGCCTGCCGCGGCGGTCGCCGGCAGGAAGCCCGTGGTGTCGTTCACGGCGGTCCCGGAGGGCTCGCCGAGCCGCCAGTAGGCGAACGGTCCGTCGTTCAGGACGGTGCGGGCGTAGGTCGACGGTGTGCCGTCGGACGCGACGGTCACGGTGATCCAGTTGGACCGTGCGACGTTGCCGAACGGGTCGCTCGCGACGATCCGGTACCGCTGCGAGGAGCCGGGCACCTGTCCCGAGTCCCGGAAGCTCATCGCCTGGGGCTTCCAGAACGGTGTGGTCACGGTCGAGGTGTAGATCGCCGGGTTGGACTCCGAGGCGCGGTACAGGTTGTAGGTCAGCGTCTCGTTGTCACGGTCCCAGTTGGTCTGCCACGTCAGCTGGACGCTTCCGGGTCCGTCCGGCGTCGCGACGAGCGGGAAGCCCTGTGCCGTGGACTCGGGGCCGACGGCGTTCGGGGCGCTCGATGACGGAGCGAACCGGACGAGCCCCTGCTGCGGGACGCCGTTGACCTCGGTGAACTCGCCGCCGTACAGGACGTACGAGCCCGAGCCGGTGACGGTCCAGGGTCCCTGCGACTTGCCGGTGAACGTGCCCGCATTGATGTCGGGGTACCAGTTCAGGAGGGCCGGCGCCGGCAGGCCACGGTGGTCCGCGTACCCGTTGTACTCCGGCGTGATGACGCCCATGGCCGCCTTGGACAGCGCGGTGCCGCGGTGGAACTGCCACGGCGTCGTCTGCGGGAAGCCGCCGATGTTGCCGCAGAAGTGCTTGTGGCTGGCCGCGTAGACCGCGTCGCCGACCGGGTAGGCCGAGTACGTGTCGCCGTGGCAGTCCTCCATCCACGTGAGGTTCGCCGTGGCCCAGTCGGCCGCGAACGTCCCCTCGAAGTTCCCGCCGCCACCGAACGTGAAGCCGGTGCCGTAGAAGCTGGTCGCGTCGCTCTCCAGGTCCAGGATCGCGGCGTTGTTGCCCCCGTTGCGCACGAGCGTGTTGACGGGCATGGGAAGCGAGGCGCCGGTGCTCGCGTTCAGCCGCGCGAGCCCGTAGCCCGGGCTGCCGGAGCCGTTCATCGTGGTGAACCCACCACCGACGACCACCGTGCCGCCGTCGGGCGACACGGTCAGGGCCTGGATGCCACCGCCGGCGGGGGTCGCCGCGAAGGGCAGGGTCGCGGCGTCGGACGCACGCAGCGACGCGAGGTTCGACTTGGCCACGCCGTTCACGCTGGTGAACGAACCGCCGATGAAGACCGCGTCGCCGACGGCGTCGATCGCGGAGACCGGGGCGTTGATGGTCGGCTTGAAGGTGGTCAGCAGTGCGCCGGTCGCGGTGCTGAATGCGGCGACCCGGTACCGGTTGGCGCCGTTGACGGTGGTGAACTGCCCGGCGACGTACAGCACGGTGCCGTCCGGGGAGGCGGCGAGGTCCTTGACCTGCGCGTTGAGCACCGGAGCGAACGGCAGGAGTGCGCCCGTCGTGAGGTCGTACGACATCAGGTAGGTGCGCGGCGACTCGTTGGTGCCGGCCGGCGAGCCCGGCGGACGGGCCGACGAGAAGTCGCCGCCGACGAACACGGTGTTGCCGATCACCTGCTGCTTCCAGACGACGCCGTTGATCTGGGCCGTGGGCAGCGGGTCGGCGGAGACGGTCGCCGGCAGCGACGGGTCGGACGGCGCCGTGTCGGCCTGAGCGCTCGGCACGGTCGCGCCGACGCACAGGACCGCCGCGACGGTGACGAGGGCGACGCGTGTACGCAACCTGCCGAGTGCAACCATGATCAGACTCCGATGCCGGGGGACCGCCCACCCCGCCGCGGGGCGTACAGCGACGTGGGCGCAATACGGACAATTGTCACAGTTCCGGCAAGCGCGGGACGGGTGAATTCGGGGTCCGTGGGCCGAACGAGCGAAGCCGAGCGGCGTTCTTCACCCATCGGTGGTGCCCGGAAGGGTGGCGCAGCGCGGTTCGGGCGCCGAAATCCCGGAGCGCCAGCGCGCCTCTGGCTTTGACCTGCGGTTTCGGCAATGATCCGATTCGGGGCACTTGCTCCGGTTGCTCGAGACAGCGAGGCGACACCGCCTCGCGACGACGCGCCCGCGAAGGGGACCGACCATGAGCACGCAACGCAGCGGTCTGGCAGTCGGCATGACGATGTTCGCCGCGACGATGATGATCCTCATCGGCCTCTTCCAGGCCATGCAGGGGCTCGTCGCGCTCGTCAACGACTCGTTCTACGTGGTCGGCCAGAAATGGGTCTTCACGTTCGACGTCACGACGTGGGGGTGGATCCACCTCATCCTCGGCATCCTGATCGGTCTGGCCGGCGTCTTCATCCTCATGGGCCAGGTGTGGGCCCGCGTCGTCGGCGTGATCGTCGCGACCTTCAGTGCCGTCGTGAACTTCGCGTGGCTCCCGTACTACCCCGTCTGGGGCGTCATCGTCATCGCGCTCGACGTGTTCGTGATCTGGGCGCTCACCGTGCACGGACGCGACGTCACGAGCTGACCGCTGCGGTACACCCTTTGTCGACTTCGCCGCGCTAGCGTGGCGAGGGAGTTGAACCGCCAGCAAAACCGATGGGAGTCCTCGTGACACCGACCTCTGCACCGACGTCGATCGCGACGCCGGAGACCGAGCCGACGAGATGGTGGGCTCGCACGCCGGAGGAGGCCACCACCGAGCTGGGGAGCAACCTCGAGACCGGACTCACCGCCGCCGAGGTCGCCGAACGGCAGGCGCGGTACGGCCCGAACACCCTGACCGCGCAGGCGCCGCCGTCGCTCTGGGCGGTGCTGCTCCAGCAGGTGCGCGACCCCATGAACATCATGCTGGTCGCGGTCGCGGTGGTGAGCGCCGCCATCGGGCAGGGCTCGACCGCGCTGATCGTCGGGTTCCTGGTCGTGCTGAACGTCGTCATCGGCGCACGCCAGGAGATGCTCGCCCGCAAGAGCGTCGACGCGCTGGCGACCATGCAGGAGCCGCAGTCACGCGTGCGCCGCGACGGGGTGCTCGTCCAGATCCCGGCCCACGACCTGGTGCCCGGGGACGTCGTGGAGCTGGAGGCCGGCGACATCGTGCCGGCGGACGGGCGGCTCGTGCGCACGGCCACGATGGAGACGCAGGAGGCGGCACTCACGGGGGAGAGCGCGCCGATCGGCAAGGAGGTCCTGCCGCTCGCCGACGACGAGGTCCCGTTGGGCGACCGCGCCAACATGGCGTTCCAGAACACCTCGGTCACGCGCGGCACGGGAACGATGCTCGTCACGGCCACGGGCATGACCACGCAGATCGGCAACATCGCGACGCTGCTGTCGTCGGTCGAGAAGACCAAGTCGCCCCTGCAGCGCGAGCTCGACAAGCTCACCAAGGTGCTCGGCGCGATCGCCTGGAGCGCCGTCACCGTGATCGTGCTCATCGGCATCCTGCGCGGCGAGTCCCTGAGCGACCTGCTGTTCCTGGCGACGGCCGTGGCGATCTCGGCGATCCCGACGGGCCTGCCCACGTTCGTGCAGGCGATGCTCGCGTACGGGGCACGGCAGCTCGCGGACGCCAAGGCGGTCGTCGCCAACCTCAACGACGTCGAGACGCTCGGCGCGACGAGCTCGATCAACTCGGACAAGACCGGGACCCTGACCCTCAACGAGATGACGGTGACCGCGCTGTACACGGTCGGCCAGCACTTCGTCGTCGAGGGCACCGGTTACGGCAAGACCGGCAGGATCCTCGGTGCGGCGGGCGGCGAGGTCCCCGACCTGACCCCGCTCGCCTACGGCCTGTGCCTGGCCAGCGACGCGACCGTGTCCGACGACGGCGCCGTGATCGGCGACCCGACGGAGGCAGCGCTGGTGGTGCTGGCCGCGAAGGTCGGCATCGACGCCGAGGAGAGCCGTCGCACCTACCCGCGGGTGGCCTCGGTGCCGTTCGACTCCGCCTACAAGTTCATGGCGACGACGCAGTGGCTTCCCTGGCGCGGTGACCGCACCCTCGTCGAGGTGGTCAAGGGCGGACCTGACGTCGTCCTGCAGCGCTGCACCAAGGCGCTGTCCGGCCCGGGCGAGGTCGTCGACATCGAGACGATGCGCGCCGACATCGAGGCCGAGATGGAGCGGCTCGCCCAGAAGGGGCTGCGCACGCTCGCGTTCGCGACGCGCTTCCTCACGCCGGCCGACGAGGCTCCGCTCACGGCCGACCCGATGTCCTACGTCGAGGACCTCATCTTCGTCGGGCTCGTCGGCATCGTCGACCCGCTGCGCCCGACGGCCAAGATCGCCGTCGAGATCGCGCTCAAGGCCGGCATCGAGGTCCGCATGATCACCGGCGACCACGCCGTCACGGCGAGCGCGATCGGTGCCGAGCTCGGGCTGGGCCCGGGCGCGATCAGCGGTCCGGAGCTGGCCAGGCTCACCGACGAGGAGCTGCTCGAGCAGCTGCCGAACCTGCACGTCTTCGGCCGGGTCACCCCGGAGGACAAGCTGCGGCTCGTCCAGCTCATGCAGAAGCAAGGGCTGGTCGTCGCCATGACCGGCGACGCCGTCAACGACGCTGCCGCCATCAAGCAGGCGGACATCGGCGTCGCGATGGGCTCCGGCAGCGAGGTCACGAAGCAGGCCGCTCGACTGGTCCTGACCGACGACAACTTCAGCACGCTGGTGCACGCGGTCGAGCTGGGCCGCAGCATCTACCAGAAGATCACCGCGTACATCCGGTTCCAGATGAGCCAGCTCATCGGGCTGGTGCTGCTCTTCCTCGCGGCGAGCGTCTTCGACATCGCGGACGGCGTCGCGATGACGCCGATGATGGTGCTGTTCCTCAACTTCTTCGTCTGCGTCTTCCCCGTGATCGCGATCATGCTCGACCCGGTCGGGCCTGGGATCATGGACCGCGTTCCCCGCGACCCCAAGGTCGGCATCAGCAACGGCCGGGCCGTGAGCCGCTGGATCCTCTACGGCACGGTCCTGTGCGTCTCGTCCGGGCTCCCGCTCGTGCTCGGGCCGGACACCCCGACCCCCGACCACGCGACCGCGTCGATGACGATGGCGTTCGTCGTCATGGGCCTCGGGTCGGTGCTGTCCGGCCTGGTCCTGCGCCGCGAGCCCGACTCCGGGCTGGCCGCGCCGTTGCTGACCGCCATCAAGGTGCTCTCGGCCCCGATCATCCTCATCGTGCTGGCCACCGAGCTGGACTTCCTGCAGGGCTGGCTGACCACCCAGTCGCTGACGGGAGACCAGTGGCTGGTGGCCCTGGGCCTCGCGCTCCTGCTGCCGCTCGTCGCCGAGATCGACAAGGTGATCATGCGGCGCCGCGCCGCGACGCCGACCGTCCTTGCGACGCAGGACGCGGTCGTCCCCGCCCGCGCTCGTGTCTGAGGGACGCTCGGCCGACCCGGCGTCCGGGCTGCGCACGACGGACTGAGCGGGAACCGCCGGAGGATGGTCGAGAGCCGGCGGTTCCTCGGAGCACGCCACCGCGACGTGTACCGCCGCCAGAGCAGACCGGGCCGCCGGATCGTCGCCGCGTTCGCCCTCGGTGTCGCCGCCGGCACGGTGCTGCTGCTGCTGCCCGTCGCGCGTGCCGGTCCCGGCGGCGCGTCCCTGCTGCAGGCGCTGTTCACGGCCACGTCCGCCCTGTGCGTCACCGGGCTGACCGTCGTCGACACCGCGACCTACTGGTCGACCTTCGGCCAGGTGACCATACTCGTGCTCATCCAGGTGGGCGGCTTCGGGGTCATGACGCTCGCGTCCCTTCTCGGCCTGCTCATCTCCCGGCGGCTCGGTCTGGGCTCCCGGCTGCTCGCGGCCAAGGAAACCAAGAGCACGCGCCTCGGCGACGTCCGGACGGTCCTGCTCGGCGTCGCGCGCATCAGCCTCACGGTCGAGGCCGTCACCGCCGTGATCCTGACCGCGCGCTTCGCCCTGGCCTACCACTACGGATGGGGCGAAGCCCTGTGGCTGGGTGTCTTCCACTCGGTCTCGGCGTTCAACAACGCCGGCTTCTCCCTGTTCAGCGACAACCTGGTCGGCTTCGCCACCGACCCCTGGATCTGCCTGCCGATCGCCCTCGCGGTGATCATCGGAGGCCTCGGCTTCCCCGTCGTCCTCGAGCTCCTGCGGCACCGGCGGCGTCGGCACTGGAGCGCGCACACCCGCCTCACCGTGACGATGACGGCGATCCTGCTCGTCGGCGGGACGCTGTTCGTGACTATCGCCGAGTGGAACAACCCGGCGACGCTCGGCATGTTCGACCCGGCCGGGCGGACCCTGGCGGGCTTCTTCCAGGCCGTCATGCCGCGCACCGCAGGGTTCAACAGCGTCGATCCCGGGGCGATGAACACCGGGACGCTGCTCGGCGTCGACGTCCTGATGTTCATCGGCGGCGGCAGCGCCGGCACCGCGGGCGGCATCAAGGTGGGGACGTTCGCCGTCCTGCTCCTGGTCATCATCGCCGAGCTGCGCGGCGACCCCGACGCCGACGTGTACGACCGGCGGCTGCCGACGTCGACGATCCGGCAGGCCCTGTCGGTGGCGCTGCTCAGCGTCGCCGCCGTCGTCGTCTCCACGCTGGTCATCGCGATGACCAGCCCGTACACCCTGGACCAGATCCTCTACGAGTGCGTCTCCGCGTTCGCCACGGTGGGGCTGACCACCGGGATCACGGCCCACCTGCACCCCGCCCAGCAGCTCATCCTCGTCCTGCTGATGTTCGCGGGCCGGCTGGGTCCGGTGACGTTCGCCTCGGCGCTCGTCCTGCGGGAACGGCAACGGCTGTTCCGACGACCCGAGGGACGCCCGCTGATCGGCTGAGCCGGCAGCGTGTCGGCGCCGCGGACTAGCCTGGCGCGAGCCCAGGGAAGGAAATGCCGACATGGTCCTGATCGGTGCACACACGCACGGCGACGATCCCGTCGCGACCGCCGCCGGGCTGGACGCGCAGAGCGTCCAGCTGTTCCTCGCGGACCCGCAGGGGTGGAAGAAGCCGGTGCGACGCGACGACGCCGACGCGCTGATCGCCTCCGGGCTGGGCATCTATGCGCACGCGCCGTACCTGGTCAACGTCGCGTCGACCAACAACCGGATCCGCATCCCGAGCCGGAACATGATCGCGCAGCACTCCGCGGCCGCGGCCGACCTCGGCGCGCGCGGGCTGATCGTGCACGGCGGCCACGTCGGCGACGGCGACGACGTCGCGGTCGGCTTCGACAACTGGCGCAAGACGTTCGAGCGCGCCACGTTCCCGGTGCGCGTCCTGGTGGAGAACACGGCCGGCGGCGACAACGCGTGCGCCCGGACGCTCGACCGGATCGCGATGCTCTGGGACGCGATCGGGCAGTACGACGTCGGCTTCTGCCTCGACACGTGCCACGCGTGGGCGGCGGGCGAGGACCTCGAGACGATCGTCGAGCGCCTGCGGGCCATCACCGGGCGGATCGACCTCGTGCACGCGAACAGCTCGCGCGACGAGGCGGGCTCGAGCCGCGACCGGCACGCGAACTACGCGAAGGGCACGATCCCGCCGGAGCTCGTCGCGCACGTCGTGCGGGAGGCCGGCTGCGACGCGATCGTCGAGACGCCGCCCGAGGGCCAGGCCCAGGACATCGCGTTCCTCAAGGCCGCGCTCGCCGGCTGAGGCTGTCAGATCCGTCCGCGCACGGGCGTGCGCTCGGCCGGGTCCTGCGGCATCTCCATCTCCGCGCGCACGCCCAGCAGCCGGACCTCACGATCCTCGAGCGTCTCGGCCAGGGCGGTCGCCGCCGCGACGACGACCTCCGGGTCGTGGGTGGGCTCCGCGAGCTTGCGGCTGATCGTCTTGGTCACGAACGGCGCGTAACGCACCTTGAGCGCGACCCGGATGACCGGCCGCCCGTCGGCCTCGGTGTCCTGGACGACGTCGCGTGCGAGCACGGCGACCGCGTCGCGCACCTGCTCGGGTGTCGTGAGGTTCTGCTGGTAGGTCGTCTCGCGGCTGTGCCCGCGCGGCACCCACGGGGTGTCGTCGACCGTCGTCGGCCCGAGCCCCCGACCGAGCCCGTGGTACCAGACGCCCATCCGCGGCCCGAACTCCGCGACGAGCGCCTCCTCGGGTGCGTCGGCCAGCTCGCGCACCGTCGTGATGCCCAGCGAGGTCAGCCGCCCCGACACCTTCGACCCGACGCCCCACAGCTCCCGGGTCGCCCGGTGCCCCATGACCTCGAACCAGTTCTCGGCGGTGAGCCGGAACATGCCCGCGGGCTTGCCGAACTCCGTGGCGATCTTGGCGCGCACCTTGTTGTCGCCGATGCCGACCGAGCAGTGCAGGCGCGTCTCGCGCAGCACCGCCTCCTGGGCGGTCCTCGCGAGCGCCTCGGGGTCGTCGGTGGTGACCCCGAGGAACGCCTCGTCCCACCCGAGCACCTCCACGACGACCCCCAGCGACCGCAGCGTCGCCATCACCTGCTCCGAGGCCTCCTCGTAGGCGGGGGCGTCGACGGGCAGGAACACCGCGTCGGGCAGCTTGCGCGCCGCGATCCGCAGCGGCAGCCCGGACCGCACCCCGAACGCACGCGCCTCGTAGGACGCGGTGGAGACGACGCCGCGCTCGGTCGGGTCGCCCCGGCCGCCCACGACCACCGGCTTGCCGGCCAGCTCCGGGTTGCGCAGCACCTCGACGGCCGCGACGAACTGGTCGAGGTCGACGTGCAGCACCCAGGGGACGCCCATGCCCCGAGTCTGCCCGGTCGGTCCGACAGTTGTCCGTCGGTCGACGGGGGTCTAGGGGCGCCCGCTCATCCAGGCGGCGCGCTCGGGCGGCTGATGGAGCGTCCCGCGCCAGCGAGCCGTCGTGACACGCGGTGTGCCTCGAGCAGCAGGAGGCGTCCGAGCTCGGGCTGCCGGTCCGGCTGGAACCGTGTCTCGATGCCGGTGAGCGTCAGTGCCCACATCGGGCGGTTGCCGCGGTCGAAGATCGCCGCCGCCATGCCCCAGCTGCCCTCGACGATGCGCCCCGGGTTGACGATGTAGCCGAGCCGCTGCGCGTCGGCGATCGTCTGCCGGATCGCGGGGATGGACTGCTTGACGCCCCAGCGCTGTCCGCGCAGGTCCAGCCGCGCGAGCGCGTCCTCGCGCTCGGCCTCGTCGAGATGGGCGAGGATCGCCAGCCCCGCCGAGCCGATGCCGAGCGGGAAGCGGGTCCCCTCGGTCAGCACGAACGAGCGGATCGGGAAGCTGCCCTCCTCGCGCAGCAGGCAGATGGTCTCGTTGCCACGCCTCATCGAGAGGAACGCCGACTCGCCCGTGGCCGCGGCGAGCCGCACCAGCGAGGGGTGGGCGATCTCCTCGATCGGGAACCGGCTCGCCGCAGCCGTGCCCATGACGTACATCTCCGGGCCGAGGAACCAGCGGCCGGTCTCGTCGTCCTGGTCGAGCAGCCCCTCGACCGCCAGGGCGCTGAGCAGGCGGTGCACGGTGGGCTTGGTCAGTCCGGTCGACTCGACGAGGTCGCTCAGCCGGGCTCCGGTCTCCCGGGCGAGGGAGATCTGGCGCAGCAGCGAACCGACGCGCTGCACCACCTGCGTGCCGGCGGGATGCGGCGCCGTGGCAGAGAGAAAGTCCATCATGTGGAATCACGCCTCCTGAATTCCACATCGTAATCCACATGATGAAAAGGCACGCGATCCGTCCTACGGTTCCGACGACAGCGATCGAACGCTCGAGGGAGAGACGTGTCGAAGCAGGTGGAGAGCGCCGCGGCCGCCGTCCGGGACGTCGTCCGGGACGGGATGACGATCGCCGTCGGCGGGTTCGGGCTCAGCGGCAACCCGTTCGACCTCATCGACGCCGTGCGCGACTCGGGGGCCAGCGACCTCACCATCGTCTCGAACAACATGGGCGTCGACGGCGTCGGGCTCGGGGTCCTGCTCGAGAACAACCAGGTGGCCAAGGTCATCGCGTCGTACGTGGGCGAGAACAAGCTCTTCGCGCAGCAGTACCTCTCGGGCGTGCTCGACGTCGAGTTCGTGCCGCAGGGCACCCTCGCGGAGCGCCTCCGTGCGGGCGGCGCCGGGATCCCCGCCTTCTACACCCGCACCGGCGTCGGCACCCTGGTCGCCGAGGGCAAGCCGACGGCCGAGTTCGACGGCGTCACCTACCTGCAGGAGCGGGCGATCACGGCCGACGTCGCGCTCGTGCGTGCGCACCGCGCGGACACCGCGGGCAACCTCACGTACCGCTACACGGCTCGCAACTTCAACCCGGCCGTCGCGACCGCCGGCCGGATCACTCTGGCGGAGGTCGAGGTGCTCGTCGAGGCGGGCGCGATCGACCCGGACGTCGTCGTGACCCCCGGGATCTTCGTTCAGCGCGTCGTCGTCGCGACGGCCCGGCCCAAGCCCATCGAGCAGCGCACCGTGCGATCCCGCGTCGCCGCGACCGCGTGAAGGTGACGACACCCATGCCCTGGACGAGAGACGAGATGGCCGCCCGTGCCGCCTCCGAGCTGCGTGACGGCAGCTACGTCAACCTGGGCATCGGCATCCCGACGCTCGTCGCCAACAACATCCCCGACGGGCTGACCGTGACCCTGCAGAGCGAGAACGGCCTGCTCGGCATGGGGCCGTTCCCGTTCGAGGGCGACGAGGACGCCGACCTCATCAACGCCGGCAAGCAGACCGTGACGGTGCTGCTCGGCGGCAGCATCTTCGACTCGGCCGCGTCGTTCGGCATGATCCGGGGCGGCCACGTCGACATCGCGTTCCTCGGCGCCATGCAGGTGTCGGGCGCAGGTGACCTGGCCAACTGGTCGATCCCGGGCAAGCTCGTGAAAGGCATGGGTGGAGCGATGGACCTCGTCGCCGGCACCAAACGCGTCGTCGTGCTCACCGAGCACACCGCCAAGGACGGGGCACCGAAGATCGTCGACGAGTGCACGCTGCCGCTCACCGGTCTGCGGTGCGTGCAGCGCATCATCACGAACCTCGCGGACTTCGAGATCACCCCGGACGGCCTGGTCCTGACACAGCTGGCGCCGGACGTGACCCTCGACGAGGTGCGCGCGTCCACGGGTGCGTCGTTCGTGGTCGAGATGGCGGTGGCGCGATGAGCCTCGTGGACCGCTTCGGCACCGACGTCCTGCTCAGCGGCTGGGGCCACTCGCGCTTCGGCAAGCTGACGGACGAGAGCCTGGAGTCGCTCATCGTGCAGGTCGCCCGCGAGGCGATCGTCGCGAGCGGCCTGGCTCCCCGGGACATCGACGAGATCTATCTCGGCCAGTTCAACTCGGGCCTCGTCCCGCTCGGCTTCGCGTCGTCGCTCGCCCTGCAGGTGTCCGACGACCTCGCTGGCGTCCCCTCCACACGGGTCGAGAACGCGTGCGCCTCCGGCTCGGCCGCGCTCCAGCAGGGCGTGAAGTCGCTGCTCGCGGGCACGGCCAGGACCGTGCTGGTGATCGGGGCCGAGAAGATGACGCACGCCCCGGCGTCCCTGGTCGGCTCCGCGCTGCTCGGTGCCGACTACGAGGCCGCCGGGACCGAGTCGACGAGCGGGTTCGCCGGTCTGTTCGCGAACACGGCGCGCTCCTACCAGGACCGGTACGGCAGCGTCTCGGACGTGCTCGGCTCGATCGCGTCGAAGAACCACCACAACGGCATGGCCAATCCGTACGCGCAGCTGCACAAGGAGCTGTCCGTCGAGTTCTGCCGCACCGTCTCGGAGCAGAACCCGATGGTCGCCGACCCGCTGCGGCGCACCGACTGCTCGCCCGTCTCCGACGGGGCCGCGGCCGTCGTCCTGACGACATCGCGCGTCCCCGGCGCGACGACGGACGCCGTGCGGCTGGTCGGGTTCGGTCAGGCCAACGACTTCCTGCCCGCGAGCAAGCGTGACCCGGTCGCGTTCGCGGGGAGCGTCGCGGCGTGGAACCGCGCCCTCGACATGGCCGGCGTGACGGTCGACGACCTCGACCTGGCCGAGGTGCACGACTGCTTCACCATCGCCGAGCTGATCGTGTACGAGGTCATGGGGCTGGCTCCCCAGGGCAAGGGTGCGCTGGCGATCGAGGACGGGTCGGTGTACCGCGACGGCAGGCTGCCGGTGAACCTCTCGGGCGGCCTGAAGGCGAAGGGGCACCCGGTCGGCGCGACGGGGGTGTCCCAGCACGTCATCGCGGCGATGCAGCTGTCCGGGACGGCCGGCGAGATGCAGCTGCCGGGTGCGCGCCGCGCCGCCGTGCACAACATGGGCGGCCTGGCCGTGGCGAACTACGTGAGCGTCCTCGAGGCCGTCTGACGGACCATCTGCCCACCATGGCGGCCGCTCTCGAGAGCCTGGCTTCGTCCGGGGTACCGACGATCCGCACGAGCCCGTCCTGCGGAGCATCCACGAGTGGTTCGAGAACGCGCGCCCGGCCTGAGCCTGCGCACGTGGGGCCCGCCTGAGGTGGCCCGAGGTCGCGACGTCAGCCGCCGGCTGTGGGGCCTGGGACGCGGGCTGCGACCAGCGATGGCATGACCGACCAATGACAGTGTCGTCATCCACCGCACGGGCACTGCGTGCACTCCTAGTGTTTCCGCCATCGCCACGGTGTCGCCGGGAAGGTGGATCCGCGAGTGCACGCGCCCATCCGAGCTGTCGGAGGCCGACGACGCGCGCCGGTCGGACGAGAACGTGCGTGGCAGGTCGTCGCACGGGCGTCCGCCCTGCTCGCGTGCGTCCTGGTCGCGGTCGTGCTCGGCGCCCCCTCCGCGCAGGCGCACGCGCTCCTCGTCAGATCCGATCCGGCGAGCGGTTCGGTCCTGGAAGAGCCGCCGACCGTGATCACGCTGTGGTTCGACGAAGAGATCTCGCAGCCGCTCAGCTCCGTGCGGCTGGTCGACGACGGCGGGAGAACCCTCGGGGGGACGCAGGTGGGCACGCCCTCGGACGACGAGCGGATCGTCACCGTGACCCTGCCCCGACTGGGCGACGGCTCGTACGGCGTCCTCTGGCAGGTGCTCGCCCAGGACGACGGCCACACCTCGTCGGGAACCGTGGTGTTCACGGTCGGGGAACCGTCGGGACAACCTGGCCCGGAGCCGACCGTGGGCGCGGGACCGACGCCGTTCGACGTCGCCCTTCGCTGGGCGCGCATCGGCGCACTGGCTGCGCTCGTCGGAGCGCTCGTCGTCCGCGGCCTCGTTCTCGGCCGGTCCCGGACCGAGCTGTCACCGCCCCTCGTGCTGACGCTGAGCACGACCCGGCGCCGGCTGCTGGCCATGGCGATCGCTGCGGCGGCGGTCGGCGCGTTGGTGGGTCTCGTCGACCTCGTCGCCGAGGTGCGCAGGCTGCGGCCGCCCGGGAGCCCGTGGGCGGCCACGGTCGGCGGGCTGCTCGGCGACGCGCGATGGGGGCGGCTCTGGCTCGCGCGCGAGGTGGCGCTGGTCGTCGTGGTCGTCCTGCTCGGGGCTGCGCGGTCGCGCGGCGGCGTGGGCCGCTGGGCGTTGCCGGGTGCGGGTGCCGCAGCCCTCGCACTGGTCGCCGTCGAGGCGCTCGGGAGTCACGCGGCAGCCGCAGACACCGACCGGACGTGGGTGATCGCCGTCGACGCCGTGCACGTCCTCACCGCCTGCGTGTGGCTCGGCGCGGTCGCCGCGCTCGGTGTGATGCTCTGGCCGCACGCCGCCGGCGCGAGCGGAGGTGCGTTGGCACGCGCCCACCGGGACGCGTTCTCGCGGATCCTGGTGACAAGCGTCGTCTTGGTCCTGGCCTCCGGGCTCTACGGCGGAGGCCGGCAGGTCGCGTCGGTCGACGACCTCGTGACGACGACGTACGGCCGCACGCTGCTGGTCAAGCTGGCGCTCGTGTCGGCGACGCTCGGCCTCGGGTTCGTCAACTCCACACGGCTGCACGGCGTGCGAGTCCTCGGTGCCCGTCGGCCCCTGTCCCGACGTCTGGTCGCCGTCGAGGTCGGCGTCGCGGCCGTCCTGCTCGTCGCCGTCGGCGCGCTCGTCGAGACAGCGCCGCGTGGTGTGGAGGGCACCGCGCCGCCAGCGTCCGGCGGGGTGGTCAGCGGGTCGGCGGCCGACCTGGTCGTCACCGTCGCGGCGACGCCGGGCCGGCCAGGTCTCAACGGGTTCACCGTGACGGTGGCGAGCACCCGACGGCCCGCACCGGCGAGCGTCGACGGCGTGGCCCTCGAGCTCGTGGGTGGCGGCGTGACCTCGGCGCTGACGCTCCAGCTGGTCGACGGCGACCGCTACTTCGGCACTGCTGAGGTCGCCACGTCCGGACCTGTCGCCATCACCGCCGTGGTCGACCGCGCCGGGGCCCAGGTGCAGGTCCCGATCGTGTGGCGCGCCGACCCACCGGACTCACGGCCGACCGTCTCGCGCTCGCTCGCTCCCTACGCGAACGGGCTCGCGGTGCTCCTGGTCGTGGTGGCACTCGTCGCCGTCACCACCCGCCGGCGGGCGCAGCGCAGGCGAACTGTCCTGGACCAGCACATGCCGGTCCAGGACGACGACGTCGTGGCGAGCCACCGCTAGAACGGCTACCGCACGACCACGGTCAGCGTCGTCTGGTGCACGAGCGAGCCGTTCTTGCCCGAGATGCGGATCGTGAACGTCCCTCGTGGCGTCTGCGTCGTCGTGCGGACCCGGAGCGTCGACGTCCCGGCCGTGGTCACGGGATTGACCGAGAACGTGGCGGTGGATCCGGAGGGCAGCCCGGTCACCGACAGCGTGACCCCTCCGGTGAAGCCGCCCTTCGCGCCGACCGAGACGACCGACGCCGCCGTCTGGCCGCGCGTGACGGTGACCGACGTCGGCGCCGTCGAGAGCGAGAAGTCCCGGGCGACGACGACGAGCGATACGGACGCGGTGTGGACGACGGAGCCGCTCGTACCGGCGACCGTGAGTACGTAGGTGCCCGCGGGCGCGGTGGCGAGGGTGGTGATCGTCAGCACGGCGTTCCCCGCGCCGTTGACCACGGTCGGCGCGAACGACGCCGTGCCGACCCCGGCGGGCAGTCCGGTCAGGGCGAGCGTGACGCCGCCCGTGAAGCCGTTCTTCGCGCCGACCGCGGCGGTGAAGGTGGCGCTGCCGCCTGCGTTCACGGTGCGGGTCGCCGGTGACGCCCCGAGCGTGAAACCCGGTGGGGGTGCGACGACGAGCGTGGCGGCGGTGCTGCGCGTCGTCGTGCCGCTCGTCCCCGTGATGGTGAGCGGGTACGAGCCTGCGGGCAGGGTCGGGTCGGTCGTCACGGTGAGCGTCGAGCTCCCGGACGCGCCAGGCACGACCGCCGGGGAGAAGCTCCACGACTGCGGTGCCCCGAGCCCGGTGAGCGCGAGCGCGACGTTGCCGACGAAGCCGCTGACCGGTGCGACCGTGACGGTGAACGTGGCCGTGCCGCCGGCCGGCGCGGTGACCGACGAGGGCGACGCCGTGACGGTGAAGCTCGGCGACGCGGGGACGACCAGGACGAGCGGTACCGCGTGCGCGAGCGCGCCGCTCGTCCCGGTGATCGTGAGCGGGTACGTGCCCGCGGGGAGCGTCGGGTCGGTCGTCACCGTGAGCGTCGCGGTCCCGGACCCGCCGGTGACGCGGGCGGGGGCGAAGGAGCCGGCACCCTGTGCCGCCGTGAGACCCGCGAGCGACAGGTCGACGTCGGCCGCGAAACCACGCACCGCCCCGACGGACACGGTGACGGAGGCCGAAGCACCCGCTGCCACGGTGACGGATGCCGGGGACGCCGCGACCGTGAAGTCCGGGGTCGTCGCGAGCCACTGGTAGGCCGCGGCGACGTCGAGACGTCCGTAGCCGGTGTCGTTGTCGAGCCCGACCGTTCCCAGGTCGACCGCGCTGACCTCCAGGGCACTCTCCTGCCGGTCGGCGGGCAGGTCGGGGAACGCCGACAGCAGCAGCGCGAGCGCGCCCGCGACGTGCGGCGCCGCCAGGGACGTCCCCTCCGCGGTCAGGTAGAGGCCGTACAGGTCCGTCGTGCGGATTCCGACGGCCGGGGCAGCGAGCTTCGGGGCGGTCGCGCCGGCGCAGCTCGAGGGTCCACGGCTCGTCGAGCTGTACAGGCCGTCGCTGTTGTCCGTCCCGCCGACCGCGAAGGCCTCCGGATTGTTCGCCGGGCTACGGATGTTGCCCGCCGTCGCGCCCTCGTTGCCGGCCGCGAACACGGGGAGGATCCCGGCTGCGCGCAGGCTGCGCAGGTCCGCCTGGAACTCGAGGGAGCAGCCGGCGACGGACATCGTCCACGAGTCGTTGACGACGTTCGGCGCGTCAGCCGTCGCGATGTTCCCGTCGGGGTCGAGCAGCCACTGGAAGCCGCGGTGGATGTTGGTCGACGTCGCCGCTCCGCGGTCGTCGAAGATCTTCACCGCGATCCAGGTCGCGGCGGGTGCCACCCCGATCGAGCTGCCGCCCGCCGCGCCGCCGACCATCACCCCCATCGTCGCGGTCCCGTGGCCGTTGACGTCGGTCGGTGTGGGGTGCTGGCCGTTCGGGTCGAACCAGCTGTTCGTCCCGCCCCGCCAGGTGCTCGCGAGCTCGGGCTGGGACACGTCGACACCGGTGTCCATGTTCGCGACGACGATGCCCTGGCCGCGGAACCCCTGCGCCCACATGGCCGGTGCGCCGACGCGCTCGATGTTCGGCTCTGTCGCCGCGGCCGCCGCTGCCGCGGCCGCGCCCACGGTGGAGGCGCGCAGCACGAACGTCGACCCGACGCGGGCGACGTCGGGTCGCGCGGCGAGCTCCCGGATGACCGACGGCGTAGCCCGCAGGTCGATCTCGTTCGTCACCCAGAGCGGCACGACGTCCGAGACGAGGCTCTGCGCCTGCCGTGCGGCGAGGAGCGCGCGGAGACCCCTCTGTGTCCGGTCGGCGTGCGTCCGCAGCGTGCGCTCGACGGCGCCGAGCCGCGCCTGTCGCTTCAGGTTGCGGGCCGCGCTCAGGTCGGCACGCGTGGTCAGGACGACGGCGACGTCGAGGCGGTCGGTCGGAGCCGCGGCGGCGAGCTGCTGCTCGAGCGCGGGATCGATCGACCCCGTGCCGACGGCGGACGGGGCTCTCGCGGTCGCGGGCGCAGCGCCTCCGACCAGGACCAGCGCGAGCCCCAGGATCGCCGCGAGCACCGGCCTACCCGACGACGACATGCTCCACCTGCGCGTCCCCCAGCAGGACCGTGACGACGCTGCCCTGGTGGATCCAGTTGTTCGGGTTCGTGAAGACGAGGTAGTAGGTGATCCCGGCCTTGAACGCGCCGCTGTGGGCGTGGTTCATCAGGAGGTCGTGGACGACGAGCCCCGACTCCTCGTCGATCACCGCGGGCGGCGTCCGTGGGTCGTGGAGCGCGTTCGCGGCGTCCGGGTCGACGACCTGGTAGCGCAGGTCCACCAGCCCGCCGCCGCCGGAGACGGTGACCTGCGTGATCCGCACGCCGCTGCGCCGCACGAGCTCGTCGGCGCCGACCGCCGGCCGTCCCCAAGCCACGGCGACCTGACCGTCCGCCGCGGCGCCGGCAGGCTCGGCCGGGCCGCGAGTCAGCCAGAGCAACACCCCGATCACCGCGGCAGCGAGCACCGCGCCGGTGACCAGGCCGAGCACCCGGAACCCGAGGCCGTGCCGGGTCGGCGGCGCCGGGGGCGTCGCCGCCGGCTCGACCGTCGTCTGGCTGGTCACCGCGGGCTCACGGGTGGATGAACGTCAGCATGCCGCCGCCGGTCACCGGTGTCGGGCTCGTCGCCGTCTGCGGACCGTTGGTGAGGTGCAGCTGCCGGTTGTACAGCGGGAAGCCGTTCGGGCTCGGCGGGGCGGTGGCGGGGACGGTGGCGATCGCGTCCTCGGTGGCGCCGGCCGGGAGGGTCTCCGCGGCGGCGTCGACGGGGACGTTCAGCAACCGCGCGTCGCGGGCCACGACGTGCTGGCGCATCCCGAGCAGCGTCATCGTCGTGTTGTCGAAGCCCGCGTTGACGTAGCGCAGCAGGACCCGCTGGCCGGCCGAGGCGATGACGGGCGCCGTCTGCGGGTAGGGCTGTCCGCCGATGAGCCACGACGTCGCGCGGTAGCCGTGCAGGTCGAAGGTGTCCGGTGCCGCGTTGAACGCCGGGTCCACCGCGCTGAGCACGAGGACGGCTTCCACGTCGTACGCGGTCGAGGCGACGTCGTAGGCCCGGTTGGCCGTCGTCGGGCGGACGACGAGTGCGCCGTAGAGCCCCATCGCCTCCTGGCGTCCCGCGTCCCCGCCGCTCTGGTACAGGTACGTGCCGGGCGCAGTCGCGGTGAACGTCCGGGTCACGGTCGAGCCGACCGGCGCATCCGTGGGCCCGGGGTCGAACGCGATCCCGGGAGCCTCGAACCGGAGCACGTGCGGGACGTCAGACGTTCCGGCAGGCAGGGCGTTGGTGACCGCGATCGTCACCGTGTCTCCCTCGGTCACCGAGAGGGTCGGACCGGGCAGGCTCACGGTGGCGGTCGCGCAGTTGCCTGGGGTCGTCGGAACACCGAAGCCCCAGATAGGCACGGGCGCGATCTCGCCCGGGAGCGTAGTCGTCCCCGCCCTGGCGCACAGGGTGAGGGCGACCGGTGCGGCCGAGGCGCTCGAGCTCACGAGACTGAGCCCGGCGCACGCCATGACGAGCGCGACGAGCGCCGTGATCCTGGTGCGGGTGCGTGCAGGCATCGCCAACCTCCGGGACTGCTCGGGTCTGGTCATGGCGCGTCATAGACGACCCGGAGGAGGTTTCCCCAGGTCGAGAAGGCGGTCGGCGAGGGCGCGGTGAAGCGCTGGGTGTGCACCAGCACCCGCACCTGCCCCTTGTTGGCGCCCGTGCCGACGTACGCGGCGGCGGGGTTGGGCAGCGCCCAGGTCGAGGTGACGTCGGTCGACCCGACGCCCTGGGGCTGGGCGGGCGGCGCGGGCAGCGCCACCCAGCCGGCCGACGTCGACGTCGTGCAGCCGGCCGCACCGGCGATGGTCCAGTTGCAGATCTTCACGGTCTGCTGCGGCAGGTTGGTCGTCAGGGCCGTGCACGTCCCTGCGGTCGTGGTCGCACAGTTGGCGCCCCGGTACGTGACCTTGAGGTTCTGGGAACCGGCGGGGAGGCCCGTGAACCCGGCGTACCAGTCGGTGGCCAGTGCGGTGACCGTCGCTCCGCTCACGTGCGCGGCCGCCGCCGTGCCGAGCTGACCACGGGACACCGTCCACGTCGTCGTGCCCTGCCCGCCGGTGACCTGCAGGACCTCGTTGTCGATCCGGACGGCGTACGTGCCCGCGGTCGGGAAGCCGGATGCCGAGGCCACCGTGATGCTCGTCGCCGCTGCGGTCGTGGCCGTCGGGCGCGTGGTCGTCTTCGGGTTGACCTGGTAGTACGTGGAGTCGGCCACCCCGAGAGCCGTGACGGCGCCGCTCTTCAGCGCCCCGCCGACGAGCGTGGCGGAGGCCGGGAACGCACTGCAGCCACCCACCGGGTCGACGCGGAGCAGCGTGCCCATGCCGCCGAACCCTTGGTCGAAGTTGGTGAACTCGTTGAGGGCGTGGCTGTGCCAGGGGAAGTACCACTCGCCGCAGATGTTCTGCGACACCGTCCCGGTCGGGAGCGTCCCCTTGTAGCCCAGGTACGGGCTGCCGCTGTAGTAGGTGTTGCCGTCCTTGAAGACGACGTTGCGGTAGTTCGGCGGGGTGAGCGGGAACGGGTTGGTGGTCGGGTTCCAGCTGTCGGTGTCGTCCCAGCGCAGCAGGAAGTCCTCGGTCTGCCCGGAGCCGATCGTCTCGCCGAAGTGCTCCGTGGCGACGACCTGGCGGCCGTCCTGCGCGATCTGCGTGGTGTGGTTGCCGTGCGGGTGGAACGGGTGGTTGAGCAGACCCACGTTGATCATGCGGACGAGGGCGGGCTGGGTGCTGGTCGCCGTGTTCGGCTGGATCCGGACCAGCGAGCCGTACGGCTGGTTCGGCAGCTCGCCCGTGCCGTTGTCCTTGACGGTGTCGGGGAACTCCCGGCCGTTGATCGAGAAGTACCGGTCGTGCTGGGCGTTGAGGTCGTAGGTGGCGCCCACCTCGACCGCGTGGTGCAGGTCCGGGTCGAGCTCGCTGAGCAGCAGGAGGTACTCACGGCTGGGGTCGAACTGGGTCGACGCCCCGTAGGCGTAGCCCGCGCCCAGGCTCGGGCGGATCACCAGCGCGCCGTACAGACCCATCTCGACCTGCTTGGCGACGTCGGAGCCGCTCTCATAGAGGTACGTGCCGGGGCTGCCGGCGACGAAGCTGTAGCTGACTGTCCCCGAGGATGCTGCCGCCTCGGTCGTGAGGAGGCCTGCCGCGCCACCCGTCGCGGTCACGGCGGAGTCCTGGCCGGGGAACACGATCCCCGACGGCTCGGGCAGAGTGTTCGTCAGGTTGACGACCACGGTCTGCCCCTGGGTAGCGCACAGCACGGGGCCGGGGCTCTGGAACTTGCCGTTGTCGGTCGCGTCGGCGTTCGCGTAGCTCCACATGAAGACGCTGTTGCCGTCGGGGGTGTCGATGTAGCCGGGCTTGGCGACCAGGTTGAACGTGTGGGTGCCGCCGACGATGGTCCCGGGGGTGCAGACCATTCCGGTCTTGGGCGCACCGGCGGGCAGGGCGAGGGCGGCCGACGGTGCGACGGCCATCAGCCCGGCTGCCAGCGCAGCGACGAGGGCGACGTGCCGAGCTGGCCTCATCGTGACCTTCTTTCCGCGTCGCGGGTCCACCGCTCGCTCAGACATAGGTCTGGCTCACGACGGTCTGTGCGGGCAGGGGGGTCTGGTAGACGCGGACCTCGGTCATCATCCCGCCGGCGCCGGGGGGCGCTCCGAAGTTGGTGAGCCTGCGCCAGTCCCGGTTCTTGAGGTAGTAGACGTTGTAGCTGCCGCGCGTGTCCGTGCCCGACGGCCGTGCGGCTGAGTAGGCGGGCGCGTCGAAGAGCACGTCGCGGGCCTCGCCGGGGCCGATGTAGAGGGTGTTGGTCCAGTACGACGTGTCCGTCCCCCCGACGCCACCGATGCGCAGCAGGGAGGCGTCCTGGCCGATGACGTGCATCGGGATCCCGGGCAGCTGCATGGCGTGCTGCTGGTACCCCAGGTTGGCCAGCCGCAGCAGGACCCGGTCGCCCGGGCTCACCTGGACGAGTGCGGAGTTGGGCTGGCTGTAGTCGAGCGCGTCGTCGTAGTTCGGGTTCGGCGTCGCGATGCGGGACGAGGCCGGCAGGCTCGGCGCGTCGTTGGGGAGCGCGGTCTGCGGGTACACGCGACCGTTGAGCGTGAACCACTGCGGGTCGTAGTCCGTCGCGATCGACTCCTGGATGTCCCGGTCGCCGTCGTGGAAGTTGCGCCACAGCTCGTTCAGGAGGATGGCGAAGTGGCGGTGGTAGCCCGTCGACCCGTCGCCGTCGTTGTACGCGAACTTCGTGAACCCGCCGACAGGCGTGCCGTCTTGCAGCGGGCGCACGAAGACGATGCCGGTCATGCCCATCTGCACGTGCTCGACGTCCTCGAAGTGGCAGTGGTACATGTACGTGCCCTCCCGGTGAGGGCGGTAGAAGTAGGTGAACTGCTTGGCGATCGGCACCGCCACGGACACCTCGGGGACGCCGTCGTTGAGCGGTGACGGGATGTCGAACCCGTGCCAGTGGATCGTGTGCGCGTCGGTCAGGTCGGGGCGCTGCACGAGGCCGAGGTTCGTGAGCGTGATCTTGATGTCGTCGTTCTGCAGGAAGTCGAGCGTCGGGGCCGTGTGCTTGGCGTGGCCCTTGTAGGTCGTGATCAGCTGCGAGACCGACAGGCTCGGGTCGACAGGCACGAACCCGAAGATGTAGAGCGGGTTCCCCTCCCGCCCCGGCACCGAGATGTAGCCGTCCGTCGCGACGAGCGACAGCGACGTGCTCGCTGCCGCGGCGGGGACGAGCAGCCCCTGTCCCACCACGTCCGCTGCCACGACCGTGCCGAAGGCGCCGAGGCCCACGAGCTGGAGGAACGCCCTTCGGTCGAGGCCGTTCTGGCGAGGTTCCATCCCACCCTCCTTGGAGGCGATGTCGGTCGGTCGAGCGGGTCAGGGCAGGAGGACGGGGACGCCGATGAGCTCGTCGGCCCCGAGGTCCCACGGCGTCCTGACCCGCAGCGTCCGGAGCATGGGGCGGTACTGGCCGTCGTAGTCGCCGAGACCACCGAGCGAGGGCGTCAGCGTCGGCGCCTGGATCCCGCCACCGGTGCAGGCGCTCAGCGCGCCGGCGGGTGCGGGGAACGCGGTGTTGGAGCAGCGCACACCTCGGTCGACGACGGGCGAAGCGCCCGTGAGGTGGAAGTTGCTCGTGAGCCCGACGGGCGGGTCGCCGGCCGTGAGAGTCACGGCCGCCGTCTGGGGGTCGAGCCGCGACCCGGTGACGGCCAGCTCCGTCGTGATCCCGATCGGGTTCACGAAGAGGGGATCGGAGCTCAGGTTGCCCTGACCGGCCGGCACCGGGTGCAGCACGCCGTTCGGACCGAGGATCTGGCCGTTGGTCAGGTCCGAGTACCGCGGCGTGAACGAGTCGGCGTTGGTCGTCGTCCCGTGGATCTCGAGGTCGATGACCCCCTGGGGGACGAGGGTCGCGCCAGGTCCGGGCTGGCTCAGTGTGTAGGCGGTGTTGTTCCAGAACACGTTGTTGAACAGGGCAGCGGGCCGGGAGAAGTCCGGAGACCCGGGAGGCAGGGTCGCCTGGAACAAGGGGTCGTTGCCCTCCGAGGCCAGGCCGGCCGAGTGCGCGTTGCCGTCGGAGTTCTCCGAGGAGGCGGTCGAGACGTTGTTCGCGATCGTGGTGTTGATGATCCGGACGTTGGAGGCGTCGTCGAGCATGATGCCGCCCGCGATGTCCGCCGCGCCGTTGTCGACGATCAGGTCGTCGCGCAGGTTGATGGCGGCGCTGAACGGGTCGAGCACGAACACGCCACCACCGTCGTCGCCGCTGAAGTTCGCGGTGATGAGGTTGCGGTCGACGTTGACCGGACCGGTGCCCGCGCCGAGACCGCCGCCCACGGGCAGCTCGGACTCGATCGCGACACCGCCGCCGGAGTCCACCGCGTCGTTGTAGTAGATCTGGTTGTCGTGGATGTTGCCGTTGGGGCTGAGCCCGATGTGCGACAGACCGGCGCCGTAGTTCACGCTGAAGTTCGAGCACAGGATGCTGCCGGCCACCTCGTAGCCGTTGGAGTTGTCGAAGATCCCGAGACCGCCGGCCTGGGTCAGGCCGCCGTTCCCGAGGAAGCGGTCGTTGGCGACCTTGACGTTGAAGTTGTGGCTCGCCGGTGCGTACGGCTGCCCGATGGCCATGCCACCCGCGACCACGCCGCCGTTGTTCTCGAGCACGGTGTTGGTGACCTGCAGGTTGTTGACGTTCGCCTGGACCTGGATGCCCCCGGCACCCTCGCCCTGACCGGTCATGAGGCCGACGCCGTCGGCGCGCGCCGCGCTGAAGACGCCGATCGTGCCGGCGGGGACGTTGTACGCGGCCGCAGTCTGCGCCACGAGGGTCAGGTCGGCGCCGCGCAGGATGGTCGGCATCGTCGGATCGACCGCGTACGGCGCGTGGGCCGCGATCGTGGCGTCGTAGGCCGTCGCGTTCTGCTGGAAGTAGCGGCCGTCGATCACAGAGCCACGCACGTTGAAGCGCGGGTCCTCAGGGTCACGCGCCTGCAGCTCGTGGGCGCCGATGATGCCGCCGGCTCCGACGCCCTGGATCTTGAGCGGCTTCCACTGCACGACGTTCTCGTTGTAGACGCCGGGGCGGAGCACCAGCAGGCTGCCGGCCGCTGCGCCGTCGATCGCGTGCTGGAGGGCATGCGCGTCCGTGCCGGCGCCGGGCGGGGGAGCCGCGACATTGACCACGGGCGGGTTGTAGGTGATGCCGCCGCCGGTGCCGAGGGCGTGCACGGTGATGCCGTTGACGGTGGACACGCCGCCGTTCGCGTTCGCCGTCGTGATGGACAGCTGCTTCTGCCCCGCGGGGAAGAGGACGCTGAGAGCAGGCACCTGGATGACGATCGTGTCCGGAGTCGCACCGGTTCCCGGGGTCCAGCTCACGACCCCGCCGTTGGCGCGCGTCAGCGTCGTCGTGGCACCCGTCCGATCGTCGGTGAGCGTCACGCGCCCGCCGGTGGCGCCGGTCGGGCCGGCCGTCCCGATGAAGTCGGCGAGGATCGTGATCCGCCGCGGGTTCGCGGCGTTGCCGCCGTTGCCGGGCGCCGCGTTGGGCACGTACGGCGTCGAGACCTGGAGCAGCTCGGGCCGTGCCGGGACGGCCGGGTCCTCGCAGCCCGTGCCGGAGATCGGGTCCAGCGGCAGGTCGAGCTGGGTGCTCAGACCGGGCCACGCCTCAGCCGGGGTCGTCGCGGTGAGCAGGTTCGGGTTGTACCCGGCGTTCTTGGCCGTCGTCGTGCCGGGGTCGTCGACCTTGACCAGGTACATCCCGGGGCACGGCCCCTGGGGGATCGGGCAGTTGAAGGTCTCGGTCGACGGCACGAGCGCTTCGAACGAGCCGTCCGGGCTCGTCGTCACCGTGGTGAGCAGGCGCCAGTTGTTGGCGTCGTACGGGGCGTTCACGTTCGGCGTGGCGCAGCCGGGCTCGTCCGCCGGGCAGACCGTGTCGACCCGCGCGTAGATGCCGACCGGGATGCCGGCGATCGGCCGGGGCTCGCCGTACCAGGGGGACTGCGGGTCCCGTTCGAAGTAGATGTCGTTGAACACCTGCCCGACCAGGCGGCCCGGCTCCTGCACGTCACCGGTCCGCGTGTCCGTGTCGTCGGACCCGTTGGGATCGGTGCGGAAGTTCGTCATCAGGTTGAAGTCGGCGTTGGCGTTCTGCCCGTTGGTCAGGACGATGAGGCGCTTGTCGCACAGGGGTGCGTGCGCGCCCGCCACGCCGTAGTACGTGCTCCGGGTGACCAGCGAAGTCTGGTCGATGACGTGGTTGTCACCGGTGCACACGGGCGGCGGGATGGCCGGCGTGAACTTGTTGCCGAGGTCCACGTTGACGTCCTCCTCCCGGACAGGCCGGTAGAGGCAGCCGTCGCCGTCGCCCGGGATGGCGCCCTTGGCGCTGCTGACGTTCTTGAAGCCGTTCGCGTTCGTCGGGTTGCACGCCCGGGTGTCCTGCTCGTCCTTCGGCATCACCACGTGGGTGATGTAGGTGCCTGCGACGAGCGGGCTCGGGTCGGAGCCGCCGACGCACGTGCCGTCGTCGTTCGCCAGGTCGTACCCGTTCTGGCAGTAGTCGGCGAACGCGTAGCCGCCGTCGAAGGCTCCGTCCTTGGTGTGCGCACCGGTGAGCGGGACCTCGAGGCAGTTGGGTCCGATCTTGTCGGCGAACTGGTCGGTGATGTCCGTCCCGGTGAAGTCACGGATCGGGTTGCAGTTCTGGGTGAACGCGTTGCCGTCCGCCTGCGGGTCCTGGCTCGCGTTCGGTTGCTGCCAGTGGTCGGTCACGTACTTGTTGAGCACGACGTCGTCGGCCGTGTTCGGTTGCCCGTCGGCGCCGAGCCCTTCGAGGAGCACAGTCACGTCGGGAACGGCCGGCTCGTAGTCCTCGTGGGCCTGGAAGCGCGCGTCGAACTCGTTGCGGGTGGTCGAGAAGTAGGTGATGCCGACGATCTGCCCCGGCGTCCCGGCCGGGTAGTCGCGCTTGCCCCAGTCCACGGTCGCTCGGTGGCCCTCGAGCAGGAGCTGGTTGGTCAGCAGGCCGCCGCCCTGGTCCGTCGGGACGCAGGTGTCGGCCGGTGTCACACCGGGCGCGGTCGCGCACGACGGCGTCACGGCGTCGGTGATCTCGTCGTGAGCCGACGGTCCGGGGTAGGCGGAGAACCGCGCGAAGCCTTGCTCGTTGACGATCCAGCGGCCGAGGGCACCGCCCTCGGCGGTCGGGTACGAGTAGTAGCCCTGCGAGTCGGTGAACGTCGCTTCCTTGATGGACCCGTCGCGCCACCGCTGGTCCACGTCGGTGTTGCCGATGAGCGTCTCGCCGGGATCGAGCATGCCGTTCCCGTTCTGGTCCTTGTAGACATGGCCGTCGAGCCAGCCGAACCAGCGGGAGACGCCGACGCCGCCGCTGCCGTCGTCGCCGGTCTCGTTGACGTCGACGGACTCGCCCGGACCGACCGTGATGGGCTTGAACCGCATGATGTAGCTCAGCTGCTCGTCCCAGATCGCCAGGTTGTACGTGCCGGCCGGCACGCCTTGGATGTCGAAGTTGCCCTCCCCGTCGCCCTGGCCGATGTAGACCGTGCGGTCGGTCGTGCTGTCGGAGAGGGCGACGAACGGGTTCTCGACGGGGTCGTTGAAGGTGCCTGTCGTGTAGGGCGCCCATTCCACCCAGTTGCGTGCCGTGCCGGTGATCTCGCCGGTCCCCGTCGAGGCGAACGCCTGCGGTGCGCAGACGAACCCGAACCAGTACGCCGTGCGGTTGTTCGGTGCCTCCCAGAGCTGCTCGCCGGGAGCGCCGGTGCCGTCGCTGCCCTCCTCGACCGACGCGAGCAGCTGGAGCCCGCCGTCGATCGTGGTGGTCTGGTACCACTGGCTGCTCGGGTCGGCGTTGCAGGGGCCCTCGGGCGGGTGCACGTCGATGAAGTACGTGGCCGGCCCGAGGTTGTCGAGCTGGACGAAGCCGTCGCCAGCCGTCAGGCACGTGCCTCCGCAGAGCGGGTCGTTGTTGTAGTCGACCGTGACCGCGCTGTGGGTCTGCTCCTCGAGCCCGACCTGGAACCCTTCCAGACCGCCTTCCTCGGTGTCCGGGGCGCCGTTGGCCCAGGCGGTGTCCTGGAACACGAAGACCCGGATCTTTCCGAGCGGGAGGGGGTGGTCGTCGCTCTGCACGGACAGGTCGATCCGTGCGGTGAGGGAGCCGTCGGCCGCCGTAGAGGGCAGCGTGATGTGCTGGCCCCACATCTTGTGATCGAGCGAGCGCACGGAGATCAGGTACCGTCCGGCCGGCAGGTTCACCGCGGTGCGGTCCTGGTCCCCCTCGGCGACGATCGCGCTGTTGCTCTCCGTGCTGACGGCCAGCGGATCGTCGGGCAGCTTCGAGTTGTCGACGTTGATGATGTAGGTGAAGTCGCCGAGCGGGGCTCCGGTCGGCAGGTCCCGGGCGTCCACGGTGACCGCGCAGCCCGCCGCCGGACAGGTCGTGGCGGCCTGGGCGACCGGCGTGGTCGACGGTGCCAGCGCGGCGACGCAGGTGACGAACGCCGTCGCCAGGGCGACGACCGCACCCCGCACCACCTCGTGCCAGCTGTGCGCCCTGCGGCCGGGTCGCGACGGGGGAGCCGTCGCGTCGTCGGCCCCCGCTTCAGAGCGAGGGCTGCCGGAACCGTCGACCGACCCGTATCCGCGCATGGTCACACCTTCCAGGCGGCGCTCCGTTGCGGGCGGCCGTGCCCGTGGGATGCGTCGGCGCCTCCATGGAAGCGGTTGCGACGATGGCGGCGTGGGTTCCTGACCGAGATGTCATCGCGTCGTCACAGCGCGGTCATGCGCCGCTCACAGGCTCAGCCCTGCGCGGCGGTCAAAGGGTCGTGTCGACCTCGAGCCGGGGGCTCGGCGATCTCTTTGGCGAGGTTCTCGCTCGTCGCCGCCGTGGTCAGCCGGAGAGCCGGGACCGACATCAGCAGCAGGGCGCCGCCCTCGCTCGACCGCCCGGCGATCAACCGTCCGCCCCGAGCCGAGACGAGGTTGCGCACAAGGCTCAGGCCCAGACCCGTCTGGGAGAGCTCGTCGCGCGGCGTGCGCAGGTCGTCGTCGGGGTCGTTGATGACAGCAACGAGCTCGGCGCTCAGGCCGGACCCGGAGTCCGCGACCCCGAGCACGACCTGGTCGCTCTCTCGCGCTCCGATGAGGCGCACCGTGTCGCCGTCCCTCGTGTAGCGGACGGCGTTCTCGATCAGGGTGTCCAGGCACGCGCGGATCCGCTCCGCTGAACCCTCGTACCGCCCGGCGTGGGCCTCGACCACCCAGTGCCGGTCCGCGACCTGGGTCCACCGCTCGGTCGTCTGGTGCAGGATCTCGTCGAGATCGACCGGTCCCATCTCGCGGCCGCCCTGCAGCCGGATCACCCGTACCAGCCGTTCGGTCACCCTCGTCAGCCGGTCCAGCTCGTCGTCGACGATGGCCAGGTCGTGGGCCTGCTCGGGTTCCTGCTCCCGGCTGAGCATCAGCTCGACGTAGCCGCGCGCGATGGTCAGCGGTGTCCGCATCTCGTGGGAGGTCAGCCTGGTCAGTCGCTGGTTGTCCTGGGCCCGCTTCCGCTCGCGCTCGGCCATCACCGTGAGCTCGGCCAGCGCGGCCTGCCGCCGCCGCACGTGCCAGACCATGAGCACCATGAGAAGCGACATCAGGGGTATCTCGGCAGTCTCCTGCCAGCTGAGGACCCCCGTGGCCGCTCGGTCGATGAGGATCGCCCCCGTCGCCACGGCGTAGATCACCAAGCCGGTGACGGCACGGCGCAGCCGCCAGTTGCCGAGTCCGTACAGGAGCGCGAACCCTGCCCAGGCGACGTGGTACGGGATGGTCTCGTTGCCGGGCGACATCCACATCAGCCACGTGCACACCACCGCCAGCGCGAGCCAGGGGTAGTACAGGTCCCGCCGGACGGGCTCGTCACTCAGCGGCGAAGCAGTAGCCCACACGGCGGATCGTCTCGATCGGGGGCTCCGGCTGCAGCTTGTTCCGCAGCCGTCGGACGCAGACCTCGACGATGTTGCTCCCGGGATCGAAGTCCAGGCCCCAGACGTCGTGCACGAGCTCGGAGCGTCGGCACACCTCTCCGCGTCGGCGCATCAGGTGCGCCAGCAGCGAGCACTCGCGCTCGGTGAGGGACACCTCGCGGTCGGCCACGATCGCGCAGCGTCGCTCGAGGTCGAGCCTGATGCCTCCCGCCGTGAGGAACCTCGGTTCTGCCCGTGTCACGGTCGCGGCCTCGAGGTGCCGTCGCGTCCGGGCGAGCAGCTCGACGAGGGAGAACGGCTTGGCGACGACGTCGACCGCGCCGCGGTCGAGCGCCTGCACGCGGGTCGCGACGTCGGTCACTCCGGTCAGGACGATGACGGGGGTGCCGTCCTCGCGCTGGCGCATCGACGACAGCACCGTGAAGCCGTCGCAGCGCGGCATGACCAGGTCGAGGAGCACGAGGTCGACGTCCTCGGAGGCCAGCCAGTCGAGCGCCCGGAAGCCGTCGGCGGCGGACACCACGTTGTGTCCCGCCGACGACAGCGACCGGCTGACGAGAGCGCGGATGCGCTCCTCGTCGTCGACGACCATCACCGTGCTCAACGGGTCCGCACCTCCTCGACCCTGACCCGCGGACTGTCCGTACCCGACGGGCCCGTCTCGGCTCCGCGCGCCGCAGCCGACGCCCCCTGTGGGGCCACCCCGACGCTGCCGGCGTAGGGATGACCCGAAAAACTGACGGTTAGGCCCACCTTGGCCCGGACAAGTGGGGTGCAACAGGGGCAAATCGGGTGAAGTTGGCATGTGACCGGTGGCTGGTCGCAGGCTCAGGCTCGACGGGGACCCGAAGGACGCGGCCGTGGTCAGCTGTCGATCGTCGCCGCCGTGCTCGGAGCTGCCGGTTCGGCCTGATCGTCGACCGCTGGATCTGGCTGGGCCGGGCACGGCGGCAGCGGTGGCTCGTCGCTCGCAGCCTCCGGCTCGAGCTCGTCAGCCGGCGACGGAGGGGGCGTGGACGACGCGCCGTCCGCCTGGGGAGCCGCCTCGGAGACCGCCGGAGGGTCGTTCGGCGAGCCCGGGATCGTCTGGTCTTCGCACGTGGGGCCCACATGCTCGGCGACGTCCGGAGAGTCTGGAGCGTCCGGTGGTGCCGGGACGGGGAGCGAGGGTTCAAGGAGCGCGGGAGATGTCGGCTGTTCCGTGTGCGGGTCCTCGATCGGCTCGGCGACGGGCACGAGCGGGGGCGCCACGTCGGACGGCGGTCCCGCCGACGGGCTGGGCACCACCGGAGCGGCGACCGGTTCCGTGACGAGCGGAAGCACCACGGGCGAGCCCTCGGCCCGAGCCGGCGATGACCTCGACGGGTGGTGGTCGGTCGTCCCGAACTCCCAGTGCCACGGTTCGTGCGGTCCGACTCCGTCCCGGTCCATGTACGCGGGGTGGTGCCAGCCATACCCCGCGGCGTGTTCCTCGAGCCAGGCGTACTGGGGCGAGTCGTAGGACTCGACGCCGCCACCGAGGTCGACCGCCAACCCCCACCCGTGGTTCGAGGTCCCGGGAAGCGCCGCGAGAAACGGCTTGGCTGCCTTCACGGCGAACTGGCCACCGAGGCTCCTGTACGAGTCGGTGAGGGCCAGGTCGGTGCCCAGCGCAGCACGGAATGCGACGTTCAGCTCGTGGAGCGCGTCGGCCGCATCGCAGCGCAACCGGTGCCCCGGCGCAAATGTCACTGGACAGAGCACCTCGAGCGGGATCATGCCGTTGGCGTACCCGTCCGTGGTGCGGGCCCCCCGGGACCGATCGGCCGCCGGCTCGTCGGCGTCGAGCGCGTGCGTGGCCGCCGGCTCGTCGGCGTCGCGCGCGTGCTCGGTGATCGAGTGCAGGGCTGCCGCCAGGTCGCGGGACTGGGCGGCGTACCGAGCCGACGGCTCGACGGATCGCGCCGCGGCGGCGAGGTGCACCAGCCTGGCTGCGCGGTCGAGCCGCCCGACGAGCTCGTGGTCCGGCCAGGCGGCGCGGTCGGGTGCGGCGGACTGGACGGCGTGCTCGCAGATCTCCACGGCGGCCGCGAGGACGGCATGCTCGGCGTGCAGCACCAGGCGCCGCCCTGCGGCCAGGTCGTGCTCGTCGAGGGCGTTCTGCAGCTCTATGAGGATCGCGTCGATGTGGGCGTGCGTCTGGGCCGGATGAGGGGACTCGTCGGCCGGCGCACGAGCAGCGACCTGGACGACCGTCATCGATCGCCCAGGCTCTGGCTGGACTGGCGAGATCGTTCCGGCCAGAACCGCCGCCGCGGTCCGCACGCTCGCCGCCCGACGGACGAGCAGCGGGAGCTCGTCGGCCTCGTCGGGCCACGTGATGTGAGCCTCGGCCTCCCGGTCCGGTGCGTTCGCCAGGATCAGCTGCAGCCGCTGCTCGTGCGCGGAAGAGGTCCATGACGCGGAGACCAGTGCCGACCCTCCCGCGATCAGCGCCAGCGCGGTCGACGCGCCCACCACCCGGAGCGCGATGCCGGAGCGGCGGCGCAGCGAGGGCGGCACGAGATTCGGGATCGCAGCATGACCGGTGCGCTGGCCGGACGACGGGATCATCAGGGGATGTCGAATGCGTCGGTGTCGAGGGTGTCGTTGGCCAGGCCGTGGCTGGTGCCCTCCGCCGCGACCCGCCACCCAGGAGTCCCTGTCGCGGCAACCGCCAGCTCGCGCATGTGCTGCACCCCTTCGGCCCACCGAACGCTATGAGTCCCCAAGGTCGCCCCTGTGGGTCGTGGATCGGCGCTGAATGTCGAGGCCGTCACGTGCTCGTCATCTCGGCGTCATCGTGCGGACGCGGCGTGCCGCGGGCTGAATCCACCGCTTCCGTGCTTCGGGGCCGGCCAGAATCCGTGCGCAACACGTTCGACGGCGACACCGTGCGGCTCGGCGGTGCGCGCGCCGTGGGGTGGGTCGACCCGACGGCGGAGCGCTCCTGGTGACGCAGGTCTCGGCTGTCGTCGGCACCCGGCCCTCCCGCTCGGAATCGACCAGTGGGACGCCACGCCAGGGCGCTGCAACCCGTGGCTGTGCCCGGTCGCATCCCGGGATCGCGCCGCAGGCCGCAGAATGCGCGCAAGGACGCGGACCCGCGAGCGATGCCATGTTGCTCGACGACTACCTCGCCGAGACGATGGAGCTGCTCGGCGGGGACGACGTCGAGGTGCTGGTCGAACGTGCGAGGGTGCGACGAGACGCTCAGCGCCCCGACGAGGTCGGCGTCACCGAACGGTTCAACGACATGATGCGCGGCACAGCCGCACCCAGGAAGGCGTGACGTGAAGCTCCACGAACTGCGTACGTACAAGAGCTCCGAGCCGCTGCCGCGCGAGCAGCAGCTGGCCTGGAAGATCGCCGAGGTCGCGGCGGACCCGGTGGCCGTCGACGCCGACGTCACCGACATGATCGTGAACCGGTTCATCGACAACGCGTCGGTCGCGGTCGCGTCGCTGAAGCGCGCGCCCATCGTCGCGGCCCGCGGTCAGGCACAGGCCCACCCGGTCGGCCCGGCGTCCGGGGGAGCGGGCGCGACGGTCTTCGGCATCGACGGGCGGTACGGGCCGGAGTGGGCCGCCTACGCGAACGGCGTGGCCGTGCGCGAGCTCGACTACCACGACACGTTCCTGTCGGCCGAGTACTCGCACCCGGGCGACAACATCCCGCCGATCCTCGCGGTCGCCCAGCACACCGGCGCGGACGGCGCCGCCCTCGTGCGCGGCATCGCCACCGGGTACGAGATCCAGGTCGACCTGGTGAAGGCGATCTCGCTGCACGCCCACAAGATCGACCACGTCGCCCACCTCGGGCCGTCCGCGGCCGCGGGCATCGGGACGCTGCTCGGGCTGCCGGTGGAGACGATCTACCAGGCGATCGGCCAGGCCCTGCACACCACGACGGCTACGCGGCAGTCGCGCAAGGGCGAGATCTCGACCTGGAAGGCGTCCGCCCCGGCGTTCGCCGGGAAGATGGCGATCGAGGCGGTCGACCGGGCCATGCGCGGCCAGACGAGCCCGTCGCCGATCTGGGAGGGCGAGGACGGCGTCATCGCATGGCTGCTGGACGGGCCCTCGGGCCGGTACGAGGTGCCGCTGCCCGAGACGGGCGAGGCCAAGCGCGCGATCCTCGACACGTACACCAAGGAGCACTCGGCGGAGTACCAGGCGCAGGCGTGGATCGACCTCGCCCGCGCGCTCGGCGCGAAGCACCCCGAGATCCGCGACCCCGCCAACGTCGAGCGGATCGTGCTGGCCACGAGCCACCACACGCACTACGTGATCGGGACGGGCGCCGACGACCCGCAGAAGTTCGACCCCGAGGCCAGCCGCGAGACCCTCGACCACTCCATCGCGTACATCTTCGCGGTCGCATTGCAGGACGGGTCGTGGGACCACGACCTCTCGTACGCGCGGTCGCGGGCCACCCGCCCCGACACGGTCGCGCTCTGGCACAAGATCAGCACCGTCGAGGACCCGGAGTGGACGCGGCGGTACCACTCGAACGACCTGACCGAGAAGGCGTTCGGCGGCCGCGTCGAGATCGACCTGGTGGACGGCGGACGGATCGTCGACGAGATCGCGCTCGCCGACGCCCACCCGCTGGGCGCGCGACCCTTCACGCGGCCCGACTACGTGCGCAAGTTCCGCACGCTGGCCGGTCCCGTGCTGTCGGAGGGCCAGATCGACGACTTCCTGGCGCTCGCCGAGCGGCTGCCGTCGTTGACCGCGGCCGAGGTCGGCGACCTCAACGTCCTGGTCGCGGACCTGCCCGAGGCTCCGAAGGGACTCCTCTGATGCTGCACTCAGGCGTGAGCGCCGCCGACAAGCGCGCGTCGTTCCGTGCGCGACTGGCCCAGGGTGACCTCCTGCGGATGCCCGGCGCGTTCAACCCCCTGAGCGCGGCCCTCATCCAGGACAAGGGTTTCGAGGGCGTCTACATCTCCGGCGCCGTGCTGTCGGCGGACCTGGGCCTGCCGGACATCGGCCTGACGACGCTGACCGAGGTTGCGCAGCGCGGCGGGCAGATCGCCCGGGTCACCGACCTGCCCACCCTGATCGACGCGGACACGGGATTCGGCGAACCGATGAACGTCGCCCGGACCGTCCAGGTGCTCGAGGACGCCGGCATCTGCGGCATGCACCTCGAGGACCAGGTCAACCCGAAGCGCTGCGGGCACCTCGACGGCAAGGAGGTCGTCGACGAGGCCACGGCGCTCAAGCGCATCCGCGCGGCCGTCGAGGGTCGTCGCGACCCGAACTTCCTCGTCATGGCGCGCACCGACATCCGGGGCGTCGAGGGGCTGGGCGCCGCCGTCGACCGAGCCAAGGCGCTGCAGGACGCGGGCGCCGACGCGATCTTCCCCGAGGCGATGGCGTCGCTGGAGGAGTTCGAGGCGATCCGGGCCGCGGTGAGCGTGCCGATCCTGGCCAACATGACCGAGTTCGGCAAGAGCGAGCTGTTCACCACGGCTCAGCTGGCCGACGTCGGCGTGAACATCGTCATCTTCCCGGTGTCTCTGCTCCGGCTGGCGATGGGCGCGGCCGAGCGCGGCCTGGAGACGATCCTCGCCGAGGGGTCGCTGACCACGAAGGTGCCCGAGATGCAGACCCGCGCCCGCCTCTACGAGCTGCTCGACTACGAGGCCTACTCCACCTTCGACTCCGGAATCTTTACGTTCGACCTGGACAACAACAGGAGCGGTGCATGAGCGACATCAAGAAGGGGCTCGCCGGCGTCTACGCCGACGTCACGGCCGTCTCCAAGGTCAACCCCGAGACCAACTCGCTGCTCTACCGCGGCTACCCCGTGCAGGAGCTGGCGTCCACGCAGCCGTTCGAGGCCGTCGCGTACCTGCTGTGGCACGGAGAGCTTCCCGACGAGGAGCAGCTCGCGGCGCAGAGGGCGGCGGAGCGGCCGCTGCGCGCCCTCGACACCGACGTCCGCACGATCCTGGACCTGCTCCCGCTCGACGCGCACCCGATGGACGACCTGCGCACCGCCGTGAGCCTCCTGGGTGCCGTCGACCTAGCCGGTTCGGGGTCGGTGCTCGACGCGAGCGGGAGCGCCGACGACAACCTCGCGCGCAGCCTGCAGCTGTTCGCGGCGCTGCCCGCGATCGTCGCCTACGGCCAGCGCCGTCGTCGCCGGCTGGACGTCGTCGAGCCGCGGGACGACCTGGACTACGCGGCCAACTTCCTCTGGATGACCTTCGGCGAGGAGGCCGACGAGGCCGTCGTCGACGCCTTCAACCAGTCGATGGTGCTGTACGCCGAGCACTCCTTCAACGCGTCGACGTTCACCGCGCGCGTGGTCACCTCGACGCTCAGCGACCTCTACTCGGCCGTCGTCGCCGCGATCGGTGCCCTGAAGGGCCCGCTGCACGGCGGCGCCAACGAGGCGGTGATGCACATCTTCGACGAGATCGGCTCCGCGGAGAACGTGTCCGCCTGGCTCGACACGGCCCTCGGCGAGAAGCGCAAGATCATGGGCTTCGGGCACCGGGTCTACAAGCGCGGGGACTCCCGGGTGCCCACCATGAGGGCGGCGCTCGAGGACCTCGTCGAGCACTACGACCGGCCGGACGTCCTGGCGCTGTACACGGCGCTGGAGGAGGACTTCGTCGCACGCAAGGGCATCTACCCCAACCTCGACTTCCCGTCCGGGCCGGCCTACAACCTCATCGGCTTCGACACCCCGACGTTCACGCCGATCTTCGTCGCGTCGCGCATCACGGGGTGGACCGCGCACATCCTCGAGCAGGCGGCGTCCAACGCGCTCATCCGCCCGCTGTCGGAGTACGTCGGCCCCGACGAGCGGCACATCGAGGGCTACGTCCCGCACGCCCACGAGCTCGCCATCGCCGACCGCCCGGACGAGGCGGGCTGACACCCCGAACAGGTGCCGATCGGCCCTGATGCACGGCGGTGCCTGCGTGCCACCGTTCTGGTGTGCTGACGATCGACGACGCCATGGACCACCAGGCCGACTACGCCGCGACGAAGGTGGGTCTGACCCGACGCCCCCTGGCCTACCTCGTGCAGGCCGCGCTCGCGGGGTCGTTCATCGGCGTCGCCGTCGTGCTGATGGTCTCCGCCGCCGGGGGCCTCGCCCTCGCGGGGTCGCCCTGGACCCGGCTCGTGCAGGGGCTGGTGTTCGGCGTGGCCCTGACGCTGGTGTTCAGCGCCGGCGGCGAGCTCGCGACCTCGAACATGATGACCTTGACGCAGGGCGCGATCCGCCGGTCCATCGGGTGGTGGGCCGCGGGCGTGACGCTGATGTTCTCGCTCGTCGGCAACCTCGTCGGCAGCGTGCTGTTCGCGGCGATGGTGCACGCGACCGGGCTGCTCGAGCCCGAGACCCCCGCGGGCACGATGCTCGCGAGCCTCCTGGCGGCCAAGAGCCACGAGTCCGGGGGACAGCTGTTCTGGCGCGGGGTGCTCTGCAACATGCTCGTCTGCCTGGCGATGTGGTCCGCGGCCCGGCTGCGCAGCGAGGGCGCCAAGCTCGTCGTCATCTTCTGGTGCCTGCTCGCGTTCATCACCTCGGGCTTCGAGCACGTGGTCGCCAACATGACGACGTTCTCTCTCGGCCTGTTCGGCGACGTCCCCGGAGCGACGGTCGAGGCGTTCGGCCGCAACCTCCTGCTCGTCGGCGTGGGCAACCTCGTGGGTGGCGCGGTCGTCGTCGGTGCGGCTTACGCGCTGGTCGCGGGCCGTGAGGCCCGTCCCGGCGCAGTCGCCGACCGCGACGGGGCGTCCGAGCTCGCCGACCGCCCCGCCTGACTGCGCGAACCGACCGGTCGAGCAAACGGGTTGCTCCCACCGCGCGGTCCGGCCACGGTGGAGCCATGGAACCGGTCCCCGCGGCGCACGGTCTCGCCGTGTGCGTCGCGCACCCCGACGACGAGGCCTACGCGGTCTACGGCACCGTCGCGCTGCACCGCGACGACCCCGAGTTCCGGCTCACCGTGCTGCACGCGACGGACGGTGACGCGGGGGAGATCGCCCCGGGCGTCGACGCCACGCCCGAGACGCTCGCGGCGGTCCGTCGTGAGGAGTCACGCCGGGGGTGGCTCGCCGCCGGGGTCGCGCCGGCCCGGCACGACTTCCTCGGGCTGCCGGACGGTCGCCTCCCGGACGCGCCGTTCGACGAGCTCGTCGACACCGTCGCCAGGTTCCTCGACGAGGAGCGTCCGGCGGTCGTGATGACCTTCGGTCCCGATGGCGTCACCGGCCACCCCGACCACGTGACGATCGGCCGGGCGACGGACCTGGCGTTCGAGCGGGTGCGCCAGGACGGCGGCCCGGGCCTGCACCGGCTCGTGCACGGCGGGATCCCGACGGCGCTCTTCGAGCGGATGCAGGCGTCGCTGGCCCGGCACGGCAAGCCGCTCTGGGACCCGAACCGCACGTACCACCTGCGCGGCTTCCCCGACGAGCTGCTCGGGATCACGGTCGACTCGCGTCCGGTCGCGCAGGCGGTCGTCGACGGTCTGCTCGAGCATCGCACCCAGCGCCACGTCCTGTGGGACGGGTCCGACGACCTGTGGCGGCGCACGGTCGGCGTCGAGAACTACGCGATCGCGTGGCCGCCGGGACGACCGGACCCGGTGCTGACGGACGTGTTCGAGGGGTTGTGACGCCACAGGCGAACGGTCGCACGACGTGCGGCGACGCCCGACCGGGACGACGATGCAGATGTCCCGATCAAGCAGCGGTGGGGACCACACCGGCGACGGCGACGTCGCCTCGTCCAGGAAGGCACGGCCGTGGCTCTGTGGCTCATCCTCATCATCATCGGTGTCGTCATGATCATCCTGGGCGTCGCCGTCACCGCAGCGAAGGTGCTGCTGTGGATCGGCATCGCCCTCCTCGTGATCAGCCTGATCGGCTGGCTGCTCGGACGGGGCAGGTCGCGCGCTTAGGCGCCGCCGCGGACGCCTCCGGTCCCGGCGTGGGACCGGAGGTCGTGCACGAGCTCGGACTTGTCGTGACGTTGCACTCGTCGCGCACCGGCGGCCGCTCGGTGAGAGGCTCGACCAGCTGAAGCAGGCGGCACCGGCACGTCGTGCAGGGAGCGAATCATGTCCGACAGCACGCCGCAGTTCCCCGCCCAGCAGCAGCAACCACCCGGGCTGACCAGCCGCATGTCACCGGTCCCCGACCACGGCGAGTCCAGCTACCGGGGCTCCGACCTGCTGTCAGGCAGGCGGGTGCTCATCACGGGCGGGGACTCCGGGATCGGCCGGGCCGTCGCGATCGCGTTCGCTCGCGAGGGCGCCGACGTCGCGATCGTGTTCCTGCCCGAGGAGAAGGTCGACGCCGACGAGACCGCCGCCTGGGTCGAGCGCGCGGGCCGCCGGTGCGTGCTCGTCGCAGCCGACCTCCGCGACGAGCAGCAGGCCCGCGACGCCGTGGCGCGCGCCGTCGACGAGCTCGGTGGCCTCGACATCCTGGTGAACAACGCCGGCTACCAGTGGGCGAGGCGGTCGTCGATCGCGGACATCACCACCGAGCAGCTCGACCGGGTCCTCAAGACGAACCTCTACGCCCTGTTCTGGGTGACGCAGGCCGCCCTCGAGCACCTGGGCGAGGGCAGCGTCATCCTCAACAACTCCTCGATCCAGGCCTACCAGCCGTCGGAGGCCCTGCTCGACTACGCCTCGACCAAGGCCGCGATCAACAACATCACGGTCAATCTCGCCTCCGAGCTGGGACCGCGCGGCATCCGGGTCAACGCGGTAGCCCCCGGCCCGATCTGGACGCCGCTGCAGCCGGCCACCCAGCCGCCGGAGAAGATCGAGGCGTTCGGCACGGACACCCCGCTGGGCCGAGCGGGACAACCGGCCGAGGTCGCCCCGGCCTTCGTCTTCCTGGCCGCGCAGTCGACCGCGTCGTACGTCTCCGGCACGGTCCTGGGCGTCACGGGAGGCAAGCCGGTCTTCTGACGCCGCGGACTACCGCAGGTCCAGGACCACGCGGCCGTCGATCTCGCCGCGGAGCATCTCGGCGAAGATCGCGTTGATGTCCTTGAGCGGCCGGAGCGTGTAGGTCGGGTGGATCAGGCCGCGGGCGTAGAAGTCGAGCGCCTCGGTCATGTCCTTTCGTGTGCCGACGATGGAACCGCGCACCGTCAGCCCGAACAGCACCGTCGTGAAGATGTCGAGCGGGAACTGGTCCGGCGGCAGCCCGACGAGCGCCACGGTGCCGCCCCGACGCAGCGCGCCGACGGCCTGCGGGAACGCGTGCGCGTTGACGGCCGTCACCAGCGCGCCGTGCACCCCGCCCGTGAGCTCCTGGAGCCGCGCAGCCGGGTCCGCCTCGAGCGCGGCGTTCACCACGACCTCGGCCCCGTGCTTGGTCGCGAGCGCGAGCTTGGTCTCGTCGACGTCGATCGCCGCCACGCGCCGCCCCATCGCGACGGCGTACTGCACGGCGAGGTGGCCGAGTCCGCCGATGCCGGAGACCAGCACCCACTCGCCCGGACGCGTGTCGGTCATCTTGAGGCCCTTGTAGACGGTCACGCCGGCGCACAGCACGGGTGCCGCGCCGGCCGGGTCGACGCCGGAGGGGATCACCGGGCAGTACCGCGAGTCGACGACCATGTACTGGCCGAAGGAACCGTCCACCGAGTAGCCGCTGTTGCGCTGGTTCGGGCACAGCGTCTCCCAGCCGGTCTCGCAGTACTCGCACTCGCCGCACGCCGATGCGAGCCAGGCGTTGCCGACGAGGTCGCCGACCGCGACGCGCGTGACGCCCGCGCCGACCGCGACGACGTGCCCGACGCCCTCGTGCCCGGGGACGAAGGGCGGTGTGGGCTTGACGGGCCAGTCCCCGCGAGCGGCGTGCAGGTCGGTGTGGCACACCCCTGAGTAGTCGACGCGGACCAGTGCCTCGTGCGGACCGACCGCGGGGACCGCGACCTCCGTCACGTCGAGATCCTCGGTGAACGACCGGACGACGCCGGCCCTCATGGTGTCCATGGCGCGCACTCCTCGCTGAGCTGCTTCCCTGTGCGGGTCCCCGCGACGGTGCGGGGACCTCCAGTCTTCGCCGCGGTGGAACAGCCCCGTAGGGCCGAATGGCCCGAGCCGACCTGTACGCGCTGCGTCGGCGCGCCCAGACTGGGCTCAGCCCCGGGAGGTGCCATGACCGCAACCAGCAGCCCGCGTCACATCGCGCTCGTCGCCCACGACAACAAGAAGGTGGAGCTGCTGCGGTGGGCGGAGTACAACCGCGGCACCCTGGCCGATCACGTGCTCTACGCCACCGGCACCACCGGCACGATGCTCGAGTACGAGCTCGGGCTCCCGGTGCACCGCTTCCTGTCCGGTCCGGTGGGAGGCGACCAGCAGATCGGCGCCCGCATCGCCGAGGGCTCCATCTCCATGCTGATCTTCTTCTGGGACCCGCTGGAGCCTCAGCCGCACGACCCGGACGTGAAGGCGCTGCTGCGGATCGCGACGGTCTGGAACGTCCCGATGGCGTGCAACGTCTCGACCGCGGACATGATCATCTCGTCGCCGCTCCTGGCGGGCGACTACGAGAACACGCGCCCGGACCTGAGCCCGCGCACGTGGGAGGGCCCGACCGAGGAGGCCTGAGGTCACGCCGCCGACGAGCCCCGTCGTAGGAGGATGAGGCCGTGACCACCGATCATGCGTGTTGCGCTCCCGGAGCCGGGCACGACCACGGACCGGCGACGATCCCGCTCGGCGTCCCCACGCTCGCTGCAGACGTCACCGCGAGGCTGCGCGCCTCCGTCCTCGCCGACATGGTCGACGTGCCCGGCGGCGAGTTCGTCATGGGGCACGACGGACCCGACGGCTACCCCTCCGACGGCGAGGGGCCGGCCCACGTCGTGCGGCTCCGACCGTTCCGGATGATGCGGACCGCGGTGACGAACGCCCAGTTCGCCGGCTTCGTCGACGCGACGGGGTATCGCACGGAGGCCGAGGTCTACGGCTGGTCGTTCGTCTTCGCGGGCCTGCTGCCCGATGACTTCCCGCCCACCCGGAGCGTCGTCGGCACGCCGTGGTGGCGCCAGGTCGAGGGCTCGGACTGGCGCCATCCCGAAGGACCGCACTCCGACGTGGCCGACCGTGCCGACCACCCGGTGGTCCACGTGAGCTGGACGGATGCCTCCGCGTTCGCCTCGTGGGCCGGGGTCCGGTTGCCGACCGAGGCCGAGTGGGAGCGCGCGGCGCGGGGCGGTCGTGGGGGCGCTCACTACCCCTGGGGAGACGAGCGCGAGCCGGACGGTGAGCACCGGATGAACGTGTGGCAGGGGGAGTTCCCCGCCCGGAACACGCTCGAGGACGGCTACCTGGGCACGGCCCCGGCGGCAGCGTTCGCCCCCAACGAGTTCGGGTTGCACAACACCACCGGGAACGTCTGGGAATGGTGCCAGGACTGGTTCGCCACGGACACGTACCGCTCGTCGCCCGGTTCCGACCCGACGGGACCGGCCCAGGGATCGGCGCGGGTGATGCGGGGAGGCTCCTACCTGTGCCACGAGTCGTACTGCTTCCGCTACCGCGTCGACTCGCGCAGCTCGAGCTCACCTGACTCCTCGGCGGGCAACGTCGGCTTTCGATGCGTAGCCGAGCAGGTTCACACGTAGGGGGTGATGTCGCGGCAGCTGCCCGCACCTAGCGTGAAGGGACGCGGGCATGCCGCCCGAGACCGGACGGAGACTCCCGATGCGACCCGACAGCCACGCCCGCACGATGCTGCCCATCCCCGACCGGCCCGCGCCGACGCTGACGACGTACGACGCGAAGGACCCGGACACGGCGTTTCCGCCGATCGAGCCGCTCCTGCCTCCTGAGGGCTCTCCGAACGTGCTGGTGATCCTGCTCGACGATGTGGGCTTCGGGGCGTCGAGCGCGTTCGGCGGTCCGTGCAGCACCCCGACCGCGGAACGGCTGGCGGAGGGTGGTCTGCGGTACAACCGGTTCCACACCACGGCGCTGTGCGCACCGACCCGGCAGGCGATGCTCACCGGGCGCAATCACCACTCGGTGGGCATGGGAAGCATCACCGAGACCGCGACGTCGGCGCCCGGGAACAGCTCCGTCCGCCCGAACACCAAGGCGCCGCTGGCGATGACGCTCAAGCTCAACGGGTACTCGACCGCGCAGTTCGGCAAGTGCCACGAGGTGCCTGTGTGGCAGACCTCGCCCATGGGCCCCTTCGACGCATGGCCGTCCGGAGGAGGAGGGTTCGAGACCTTCTACGGGTTCATCGGTGGCGAGAACAACCAGTACGACCCGGCGCTGTACGAGGGGACGACGCCCGTCGAGCCACCGGCCACAGCGGAAGAGGGGTACCACCTCACCGAGGACCTCGCGGACCACGCGGTGGCGTGGGTGCGCCAGCAGAAGGCACTCATGCCGGACAAGCCGTTCTTCATGTACTTCGCTCCGGGCGCCACGCATGCGCCGCACCACGTGCCGAAGGAGTGGATCGAGAAGTATCGAGGGCGGTTCGACGAGGGTTGGGACGTCCAGCGCGAGCGCACGTTCGTCCGCCAGAAGGAGCTCGGGGTCGTCCCCGCCGAGACCGTGCTGACCGCGCGGCACGACGAGATCCCGGCGTGGGACGACATGCCGAACGAGCTCAAGCCGGTGCTGGCGCGCCAGATGGAGGTGTACGCGGCGTTCCTGGAGCACACGGACCATCACGTCGGGCGCGTCATCGACGCCATCGAGGACCTCGGGGTGCTGGACGACACCCTGATCTACTACATCGTCGGCGACAACGGTGCATCGGCCGAGGGCACGCCGAACGGCGCGTTCAACGAGATGGCGAACTTCAACGGCATGGCTGCCTTGGAGACGCCGGAGTACCTGCGGAGCCGGATGGACGAGCTCGGTTCGCCCACCTCGTACAACCACTACGCGGTCGGCTGGGCCTGGGCCATGAACTCGCCCTTGCAGTGGACCAAGCAGATCGCGTCGCACTGGGGCGGCACCCGTAACGGGACCATCGTGCACTGGCCGAGCGGCATCGCGGAGAAGGGCGGGCTCCGCTCGCAGTTCACGCACGTGATCGACGTCGCCCCGACGATCCTGGCGGCGGCCGGGCTGCCCGAGCCGGCGATGGTCAACGGCGTGCAGCAGTCGCCCATGGAGGGCACCAGCATGCTGTACACGTTCGACCAGGCGGACAGCCCCGAGCGCCATGACCTGCAGTACTTCGAGATGTTCGGCAACCGCGGCATCTACCACCGCGGGTGGAGCGCGGTCACCAAGCACCGCACGCCCTGGATCATGGTCGGCGGCACCGTCCCGGCGTTCGACGACGACGTCTGGGAGCTCTACGACGGCTCCGTGGACTTCAGCCAGGCGCACAACCTGGCCGCGGAGCGACCCGACCTCCTCGCCAAGCTCCAGCGCCTCTGGTTGATCGAGGCGACCAAGTACAACGTTCTCCCCATCGACGACCGCACGGCCGAGCGGTTCGACCCCCCGACAGCCGGGCGGCCGACGTTGATCCGGGGGACGTCCCAGCTGTTCTTCGCCGGGATGGGCCGGCTCTCGGAGAACAGCGTGGTGAGCATCAAGAACCGCTCGTACTCCGTCACGGCCGAGATCGACGTCCGCGAGGAGGGGGCGCACGGCGTCCTCATCGCACAGGGAGGCAAGTTCGGAGGATGGAGCGTGTGGGTCAGCTCGGGTCGCCTGACGTACACCTACAACATGCTTGGCATCCAGGAGTTCACGGTGACGGCCGACGAACCCGTGCCGCCGGGCAAGCACCAGGTGCGCATGGAGTTCGCCTACGACGGCGGCGGGCTGGCCAAGGGGGGCGACGTGACGCTCTTCCACGACGGGACGCCGGTGGGCAGCGGGCGCGTCGGAGCGACGCAGCCGATGATCTTCTCCGCCGACGAGACGACGGACATCGGCTACGAGTCCGGCACCACCGTCAGCTCGGGCTACACCGCACGGACCAGCCGCTTCACCGGCAAGATCCACTGGGTGCAGCTCGATGTCGGCACCGACGACAACGACCACTTCATCGATCCCGACGAACGCTTGCGGATCGCCATGGCTCGGCAGTAGGCCGGGTCGCCGTGTCCGGTGTGCGCGCAGGCCAGCTCGGGACGCGGCGGGAGCGACGCCGCATCCTCACCGGGATGGTCATCCGTTGCGTCGGCGTCGTCGCGCTGCTGACAGGCGTCTACGCCCTCCTCCCGTTCGACCGCATCGCCGACGTCCCGCTCTGGCTCCTGCTGCCGGTCGGCATCCTCGTGCTCACGGCGGTGGCCGCGTTGCAGATGCGGTCGGTGCTCCGGTCGTCGACCCCAGCTCTGCGCGCGATCGAGGCGCTCACCGTGACGGTGACGCTGTTCCTGCTGCTGTTCGCCAGCTGCTACGCCGTGCTGTCGCGCGTGGACGAGGGGAGTTTCGACCTGCCCTCGATGACCCGCACGGACGCGCTCTACTTCACGGTCACCGTCTTCTCGACCGTCGGCTTCGGTGACCTGAGCCCGGTGAGCCAGGGCGCGCGCGTCATCGTGACGATCCAGATGGTGCTCGATCTGCTGCTGGTGGGCCTGGGGATCCGCGCGCTCGTCGGTGTGGTGAACGAGGGCCGTCAGCGCGTGGCGGGCGAGTCGGGCGCTGGCGCGTCGGTGACGAGCGAGTGAGGTGCGCTCACGGCGTCGTGCCCACGCGTTCCAGCGCGAGCTCGACCACCTGGTAGGGGTCCTGCCCCGGCACGACGTTGTGCATCGTGAGGACGGCATCCCGTGGCCGGACGTGGATCTGCCAGCCCCAGTCCGGACCCTCCTCGGCGGGATAGGTCCCGTTCAGCCGCAGCTCGTCGTCCTCGACGCCGCCCGTGAAGCTCATCCACGTCGGACCGGTGTGCCAGGAGTCCACCCAGACGGCCGAGGCCTCGTCGGCCGTGCCGCCGATCAGGATCAGCCCGTCCTGCGGGGCGTCACCGTCCGCCCACGTATAGGCGACGGAGACGAAGCGGAGGGCCGTGACGCCGACCGTCGCGGTGGCCGGCGAGGACTGGTAGTCGTCGGTGGGCATCAGGCGCAGGAGGTTCGTGCCCTGCCAGCTGCCGAACAGGGGAGCGAGGTGGTCGACGACACTCATGGGCCGACTGTAGCGACCGGTGTTGCTCGGCTGACCAGAGCGACGTGGGTCCACGGGTCGCACGTTAGGGTCGGCCGATGGCCCTGATCCACCGCGCCTCCATCCGTCCGACCAAGGCGGAGCTGCTCGCCGACTGGGTACCCGCTCAGCCGTGGGGGGAGCCGGAGTTCGAGCTGGTCGGCGCGTACCGGTTCGACGACCCGGACGGCGAGGTCGGTATCGAGACGCACGTCCTGTCGACTGCCGACGGGCACCTGCTCCAGGTTCCGCTGACCTATCGCGGCGTCCCGATGCCCGAGACGGAACAGTTCCTGGTCTGCACCATGGAGCACTCGGTGCTCGGGCGGCGCTGGATCTACGACGCGACCGGGGACCCCGTCTATGCCCGCGTGCTTGCGTCCGTGCTGCTGGCGGGCGTCGACCAGGCCGAGGAGCTGGTCGAGGGCGCCGACGGACCGCGCGAACCGAGCGTGCGCGTCACCGGGAGCGGGTCCCGCTCGCGGGAGGTCCCGGCCATCAGCGACGTGAGCTCGTCGTCCGACGGCTCGACGACGGTCATGGAGATGCCGGGTGCTCCGCAGATCGTCATCTGCCGCCGTCTCGACCGGCACGCACCCACGGCCGACCGTGCGGCCACCCTCACGGGCACGTGGTCGGGTCTCGGGGCGCCGGTCCTGCTGGCCTACGTCGCCTGAGGCGTCGCCGCGCCGGGCCGCCGAACCGTGGACGACGACGAGCGGCCAGGGCGGCACCGAGCTGCGATGTTCGGCAACGTTCATCGCAGTCGTCCGATCCCGGGGCGACCCCGCACCTACGCTGGCGATCGTGCCCTCCCGAGCGTCCAGGCGCGCAGTCGTGGCCGCCGCGACCTGGGCTGTGTGCCTCGTCGTGGTCTGGGTCGGCGGCCTCCTGCTCGAGCACGCCGGCGCCGTGATCACGTACAGCGACGCGCCGCCGTTCGTCGGGCATCTTCGTCTGCACGTCTCGGTCGGGACGGTCGTCGCCGTGCTCGTCGCAACCTTGGTGGTCGTCTGCGGTCCGGCGTTCGCGCGGTCGGCGCGTTGGGGCGTGCTCCTGCTGCTGGGCTGGGTCGTGACCGCCGCGTTCGCGGTCGCGCTCGCGACCACCGACGGCTGGTCCGCCGTGACGGCGCCGCTGCAGGGCGAGCACGACTACCTCGGTGTCGTGCCGCTGGTCCGGGACGACCCCGGGGCGTTCCTGCGGACGTTCACCGACCGTGCGTTGGACTACCCGATCCACGTGCGCGGGCACCCGCCCGGGTTTCCGCTGCTGCTCGCCGGAATGGACAGGGTCGGGCTCGGGGGCGCCGGCTGGGCGGCCGCTCTCGTGATCGGTGTGGGGGCGAGCGCGGTCGTCGCCGTCGCGATCACCGTCCGGGCGCTCGCAGACGGACCGGGGCAGGACGTCGTGCGGCGCGCGCTGCCTGCGGTGGTCCTGGCGCCGGCGGCCCTCTGGCTCGCGACGACCGCCGACGCGTTCTTCGCCGGCGTGCTCGCCTGGGGCATCGCCCTGCTGGCACTGGCCTCGACACGGGAACGGGGCTGGCCGTGGGCGCTGGCCTCCGGGCTCGTGCTCGGGCTGTGCCCGTTCCTGTCCTACGGCCTGCTCCCCATGGGTGCGCTCGCGCTCGTCGTCGGCGTCGCCACGAGGCGCTGGCTGCCGACGATCATCGCGGGGTGCGTCGTCCTGGCGAGCGCCGGCGCGTGGGCGGCCGCAGGGTTCTGGCTGCCCGACGGCGTCGCGGTGACCCACCTCGCCTCGTCGCTCGGGCGGGCCGCCGACCGGCCGTACGCGTACTTCGTCGTCGCGGACCTCGTGCTCCTCGGCCTGCTCGTAGGTCCCGCCGGGGTGGGCGGGCTGACGGGCCTGCGGAACCTGCCGCGGGCCGTGCGGCTCCTCGTCCTCGTCGCTCTCGCCGCCGCCCTCGTCGGCGCGCTGTCGGGTGTGGAACGCGGCGAGGTCGAGAGGATCTGGCTGCCTCTGGCCTGCTGGGTCGTGCCGGCGGCGGCGGTCCTCGCGCCGAGCCGACGCTGGCTCGTCGCCCAGGCGGCCACCACCGTCGTGCTCCAGGTCGTCCTCGCCTCGGCCTGGTGAAGGGCATCGTCACGTAGCCGTCATCGCCCGGCCGGGTTCGTGGGCCGTGGTCCGAAATACCGTCGAGAGCATGAGCCGCCTGTCCGAGCTCCGGCGCCTGGCGAAGCGTCCCGACCAGGACGACTTCGCGTCGCCGATCCACGACCCCCGCGTCGTCGCGCGGGTCGGCGTGCTGCTCGCGACCGCGATCGTCGTCGCGTTCCTCACCGGCCTGCTCTCCCACCTGCACCAGAACCCGACAGCGTTGCTCCCGCTCCCGCCCGTGCCTGTGTGGGGCTACCGGGTCACCCAGGGGCTGCACGTCGCCGCCGGCCTGGCCGCGATCCCGCTGCTGCTGGCCAAGCTGTACGCCGCCTATCCCGCCCTCTTCGCCCGGCCGAGGCTGCGCAGCCCGCTGCACGCGGTCGAGCGAGCGTCGGTGGCCGTGCTCGTGGCGAGCGCGATCTTCCAGGTGGCGACCGGGCTGCTGAACATCTTCCAGTGGTACCCGTGGTCGTTCTCGTTCGTCCGCGTGCACTTCGCGGTCGCCTGGGTGCTCGTCGGCTCGATCGTGGTGCACGTCGCCGTGAAGCTGCCGGTCATCGTCGACGCGTTCCGGCGACCCGTCGCGGAGCCGTCGGAGCCCTCTGAGGTGGGGACGACGCGCCGTGGGTTCCTGGCAGGCGTCGCCGTCACGGTGCTGGGGTTGACCGCCCTGACGGTCGGCCAGACGGTCCCGGCGCTGTCGGGAGCCGCCATCCTCTCGCCGAGACAGGCCGGGAACGGCCCGCAGGGTCTGCCCGTGAACCGGACGGCCCGAGCCGCAGGCGTCGAGGTGACGGCGACCGACCCGGCGTGGCAGCTCTGCCTCGTCGGGCCTGCACGGACCGTTCTCCTCTCTCGCGCCGACCTCGAGGCGTTGCCGCAGGTCACGGTCGTGCTGCCGATCGCCTGCGTGGAGGGGTGGAGCACGACGGCGACGTGGGAGGGCGTGCGCGTTCGGGATCTCGTGGCGCTCGCGGACGGGTCGGTCGACGACGACGTCCGCTTTGTCAGCCTGCAGCAGCGTGGGTCGTACAGGGAGTCGGTGCTTCCGGCCTCGTTCGTGCAGCACCCCGACAGCCTGCTCGCGCTGCGCCTGGGCGGTGAGGACCTCGACCTCGATCACGGATACCCCGCGCGGCTGATCGCGCCGGACCGACCCGGCGTCCTGCAGACCAAGTGGGTGGACCGGATCGAGGTTCTCGCATGAGGTGGTCGGTCGGTCGGCTCGCCCTGCTCGGGGTCGGCGTCGCGCTCGTCGGCGTCGGCGCGGTGGTCGGTCTGACGTCGATCCCGCAGAGGCAGTGGCCCGGCATCGTGCTCTGGATGGCCGGCGGCGTCGCGCTGCACGACGCGATCCTCGCGCCCGCCGCGGTGCTTCTCGGGCTCGTCGTCCTGCCCCGGGTCGAGCCGAGATGGCGGCCGGCGCTGCGGGCCGGCGCGCTGGGGGCCGCGGTGCTCGCGATCTTCGCGGTGGTGATCGTCGGTGCCGCGAGCCGTCGGCGCAACGACTCTGTGGTACCGGAGGCGCCGACGACATCCCTGGTGACCGCGGGCGCCGTGCTCGTGATCGCGGTGCTCGTCGGCGCCGGGGTGGGCTCGTGGACCCGGGGGCGTCGCGCGCCCGCGGATCCCGACCTGCTGCCGCGCGAGACCGACTAGGTGGCCCGGAGCGCCACGACGGTCCGGCCCTTCAGCTGCCACTGCTCGAGCACGGCGAAACCGCAGGTCGGCGCCAGGACGGCCATCGTCCGCGCACCGACACGCGCCCACGGCATGGGCCGGCTCACGTGCCCGTCGGCGGACCGCAGCGTGAGCGGCTCGGTGTCGTCGGCGTCCGGGTCGGCGTCCGTCTCGACGAGCACCAGGCCTCGGGGTCCGACGAGCAGCCGGCACCGACGCAACAGGGCCGCCGGGTCGCCACCGATGCCGATGTTGCCGTCCGCGAGCAGGACCGTACCCCAGCGCCCCTCGGCCGGCACGGGCTGCTCGACGGCGCGACGCAGCGCCATCGCCCCGCGGCGGCGGGTCTGCTCGACCGCGCGCGGTGACACGTCGATCCCGAGCGCCGGTACGCCGCGGGCGTTGAGCGCCCCCACCAGCCGGCCGGGGCCGCACCCGACGTCGAGCACCGGAGCCTCGCACCGCGCGAGCATCAGGTGGTCGACGTCGTCGGGCTCGTCGCTCCAGCGGGCGACCGCGAGGGTCACCGCCCCGGCCGAGCCCACCGCGACCACGGAGGCGCCCTCCAGCGCCGACTCGTAGACCGCGAGCGGGTTCGGGCGCATCAGGCGTCGACCCCGGTCAGGCGCCGCCAGGCGGCAGCGAAACGGGTGTCGGGGTGAGCGAGCGCCACGGCCCGGGCGTCGGCAGGCTCGTCGACGTCGCGCAGCCGGGGCAACATCCGCACGCTCAGGCCGAGCTCGTGGAGCCGGGCCAGCTGGTCGGCTCCGGTGCGGGCCGTCGACATCGGGACTCCGTCGAAGGCGCCGGGGCAGGGCTCGCGCAGGCCGACGGCCCAGAAACCGCCGTCGTCCGTCGGCCCGAGAACGGCGTCCGCCCCCCGGAACGAGACGTCGAGCGAGAGCTGGGGCGTGTCCATCCCGACGAGGAGCACGGGCCCACCGCGGTCGAGACCGGCGTCGACGGCGGCGGTCAGGCGTGCCCCGAGATCGCCCGACGGCTGCCCGACCACCTCGAAGCCGGGCGGCAGCCACGGCCCTGGCCGCCCGTCGAGCGCGACGAGCAGGTGCTCGGCGTCTGCCGCCGTCATGGCGGTCACGGTGTCCTCGATCGCCGCCGACGCGAGCTCGGCGGCCTCGATCGGCGAGAAGGCGCTGTGCAACCGGGTCTTGACCCGGCCAGGTACCGGCTCCTTGGCGAGCAGGACCAGGGTCCGTGCCCTGTCTGCGGTCGTCACGAGGCGAGCACCCCGGACATGTCGCGCACCGCCCGCACGACCCCCAGCGGCGTGCCGGTCACCTTCGAGCGGCCCGTCCGGGGGGCGTAGTCCACGTCGATTTCGGTGACGGACCAGTGCTCGTCGGCAGCCTTCACGACCATCTCGAGCGGGTAGCCCGAGCGTCGGTCCGTCAACCGCAGGTCGAGCAGCGCGGACCGCCGCGCCGCTCGCATGGGACCCAGGTCGTGCAGCCTCAGGCCGGTCCGTCGTTCGAGGCGACCGGTGAGCACGCGGTTGGCGTAGCGCAGGTGCCACGGCCACGCCCGCGTGCTCGTGGGGCGACGCCGTCCGAGCACCAGGTCGGCCGCGCCGTCCAGGACCGGTCCGAGCACCCGGGGCAGCTGGGCCGGGTCGAGGCTGCCGTCAGCGTCCATGAACGCGACGACGTCCGCCGTCGACGCCAGCAGGCCGGCGTGGCAGGCCGAACCGAACCCGCGCCGGTCCTCGTGCACGACGAGGGCGCCGTGCTCGGCGGCAACCGCGTCGCTCCCGTCCGTCGAGCCGTTGTCGACGACGACCGCGCGACAGCCGGTGGGCAACCGGGGGAGCAGCCAACGCAGCGCACGCGCCTCGTCGAGGCAGGGGAGGACGACATCCACGGTCATCTCTCCACGCTAGGTCGGGGGCGCCGACCCGGTCCGTGGCGCCCGATGACGGTTGCCTGACGGATCGCCGGGACGCACGCTCGCGGCAGGTCCCTCGTCATCGGGTGCGGGCTAGCGTGGCCCTATGCCGACGGTTCTGGTGGTGGACGACGAGGAGCTCGTGGTGCGCAGCATCGCCGCCTACCTCGAGGCCGACGGCGTGCACGCCGAGGTGGCGGGCGACGCGCGTGCGGGCGAACGTCTGTGGCGCGAGCTGCGCCCCGACGCCGTGGTGCTGGACGTCCGCCTGCCGGGTGCGTCGGGACTCGACCTGCTGCGCAAGATGCGGCTCGACGCCGACCGGACCCCGGTGGTGCTCCTGTCCGGTCTCGACACGGTGGACGACCGGATCGTGGGCCTGGAGTTCGGTGCCGACGACTACCTGACGAAGCCGTTCAGCCCGCGCGAGCTCGTGCTCCGGCTGCATGCCCTTCTGCGACGCGGCGACATCCAGCCGGGAGACGGCTCGCGTCCGTTCACGGTCGGTCCGCTGACGCTCGACCCGACGGTCCGCACGGCGACGTTCGGCGGCGACGTCCAGACGCTCGCGCCGCGCGAGTTCGACCTCCTGCTGTTCCTCGCGCGGCACGCCGGGTCGACGTTCGGAACGCGAGAGCTGCTTCGTCGCGTGTGGGGGTGGGACTTCGGCGACGACTCGACCGTCGTCGTCCACGTCCGACGTCTGCGCCGCAAGTTCGAGCCGGACCCGGCCGCGCCGGTCCTTCTCACCACCGTCCGCGGGACCGGCTACCGGCTGGCGACCGCGGACGAGCTGGCCGTGGCCGTCGGAGCGGCCCGATGAGCAGGGACCTCTGGTTCATGACCGGCATGACCGCGCTGTGCGCGCTCGGCGTCGGGCTCGTGGGCGCGCTCGTCGTGAGCCGGGTCCGCCGTGCCTCGCTCGTCGCCGCACTGGTCGTGACCGCGCTCGTACCGGCCGCGGTGATCGGGCTGGCCCTGTGGATCAACGTCGGCGCGATGTTCTTGTCGGACCACGACGCGGCCGTCGCCCGGCTGGTCCTCGTCCTGTCGTCCGTGCCGGCGGTCGTGCTGGCCGTGCTCCTCGGGCGGATGCTCCTCGCCGACGTGCGGTCGGTGGGGGAGCAGGCCCGCGCGCTGGCCGCCGGGTCGACCGCGCCCGCCGCGGGACCGGTGACCGCCGAGCTGGCCGAGCTCGGGGCCGAGCTCGCGCGGACCCGGTCGAGCCTCGAGGCGTCGCGGGCTCGCGAGCAGGCGCTGGATTCCGCGCGGCGGCAGGTGCTGGCGTTCGTCAGCCACGACCTGCGGTCACCGTTGTCGGGGATCCGCGCAACCGTCGACGGGCTTCGCGACGGGGTGCTGGTCGACACGGGCTCGGCCTACGCCGGGATCGAGGCGGCCACCGACCGGCTGGGTCGCATGATCGACGACCTCGCCGAGCTGTCCCGGACCGAGGCCGTGCCCACCGAGCCCTCGCCGACCGACGTTCCGCTGAGCGAGGTCCTGCACGAGGTCCTGGCCCACTCGGCGGCCGGCGCAGCCGCTCGATCGGTGGCCCTCGAGATCGACGTGCAGCCGGGCCTGCGGGTACGAGGCGTCTCCGAGGAGCTGGCCCGGGTGCTCGACAACCTGGTCGGCAACGCGGTGCGCAGCAGCGGCACGGGCGGGACGGTGCGCGTCGCCGGGCGACGCGCCGACGGCCAGGTGCGCGTCGCGGTCGAGGACACGTGCGGCGGCATCCCCGACGACGACCGGGCGCACGTGTTCGACGAGGGCTTCCAGGGCCACGGCGTATCCGCCGGCGTGGGCGCGTCGGGTCTCGGCCTGGCGATCGTCGGCACCGTCGTCGCGGCGCACGGCGGGCGCGTGGGGGTCGAGGCGACCGACGGGGGCTGCCTGTTCGAGGTCCTGCTGCCGGCGAGCTAGCTCTGCGACAGCCCGTCGGACAGCGACGTCGTCGCGTGCCAGCCGAGCACCTCGCGCGCCCTGTCCGACGACGCGGTGACGTGCCGGACGTCGCCGAGGCGGTACTGCCCGGTCACGACGGGCTCGGGCCCACCGACCGCGTGCGCGAGCGCCTCGGCGAGGCCACCGACCGTGGTCACGGTCCCCGATCCCACGTTGAGCGCGACGAAGCCGTCGGTGTCCGCGCGGACTGCGGCACCGACGGCTGCCGCGACGTCGTGCACGTGCACGAAGTCGCGCCGCTGCCCGCCGTCCTCGAACACGCGCGGTGGTCGCCCCGCAGCGAGCTCGGAGCGGAAGATCGACGCGACGCCGGCGTAGGGCGTGTCCCGCGGAGATCCCGCGCCGTAGACGTTGTGGAACCGGAGGGCGACCGCGCTTCCACCGGTCTCCCGCACCCAGGCGGACAGCAGGTGCTCGCCGTGCACCTTGGTCGCTGCGTAGACGTTGCGGGGATCGAGCGGGGCGTCCTCCGCCACGAGCGTCGGTACCAGGACGGCGTCGCAGCGGGGGCAGCGCGGGTCGAAGATGCCCGCGTCCAGGTCCGCCGGCCTGCGCGGTCCGGGCGCGACCCGTCCGTGCTCCGCGCAGTCGTAGGCGCCCTCGCCGTACACGACCATCGAGCTGGCGAACACGACTCGTGCGACGTTCTCGGTCGCCGCGGCTCTCAGGATGCACGCCGTGCCGAGGTCGTTCGAGGACACGTAGTCGACGATGTCGCCGAGGTCCACCCCGAGGCCGACCTTCGCGGCGAGGTGGACCACGATCTCGGCGTCCTGGGTGAGCGTCCCGACGAGATCCTCGTCGCGGATGTCGCCGCGCACGAGTCGGCCACCGGATACCTGCGGCGCGGCCGGGTGCACGTCGGGCCGCAGGGAGTCGAGCACGGTGATGTCGTGACCGGCCCTCGCCAGGGCGCGGACGGTCGGACGGCCGATGAAGCCGGCTCCGCCGGTGACGAGGACGCGCATTCCACCAGCATCTGCGCGGCACGCCCTCGACGGCAGGGCGGCGGTGATGACGGGATCCTGACGGATCGCCCGCGCGATGGGTCCAGGCTCCGACCTCGGGCTACGGTCGCCGCATGGACGCATCGCCCATCGGGATCATCGGCGGATCAGGTCTCTACGAGCTGTTGGAGGATGCGTCGCAGGTGCTGGTGCAGACCCCGTACGGCGATCCCAGCGATCCCGTGCACCTCGGACGGCTCGGCGGGCGGAACGTCGCGTTCCTGCCGCGGCACGGCGCCGACCACCGCTTCCCGCCTCACCGGGTGCCGTACCGGGCCAACCTGTGGGCCTTGCGTTCTCTCGGTGTCCGGCGCGTCCTGGCACCCAGCGCGGTCGGTGCGCTGCGCCCCGACCTCGCACCGGGCACGCTCGTCGTTCCCGACCAGATCATCGACTCGACCTGGGGTCGGGAATCGACGTACTACGACGCGCCGGGCGCCGTCGTGCACGTCGGCTTCGCGGACCCGTACTGCCCGCAGGGGCGCACGGCGGTCCGCTCGGGCGGGATGCCGGTCGTCGACGGCGGCACGCTCGTCGTCATCCAGGGGCCACGGTTCTCGACGCGTGCCGAGTCCCGGCGCAACTCGGTCGCGGGCGGCGACGTCGTGGGCATGACCGGCATGCCGGAGGCGGTGCTGGCCCGCGAGCTCGCGCTCTGCTACACCGGCCTGGCCGTCGTCACGGACGCCGACGCCGGAGTCGAGGCGGCCGGTGCGGTGAGCCACCAGGCCGTGCTCGAGCAGTTCGCGCACAGCGTCTCCCACCTGCGCACGGTGCTCGCCGACGTCGTCGCCGCACTGCCCGTCGAGGACGAGTGCTCGTGCCGTCACGCCCTGGACGGGCTCACCCTGCCGTTCGAGCTGCCTACCTCGTCGGGCCCCTACTGACGTTCGCACCGCTTGCGCCCCGGAGCGCTGCGGGGTCAAGATCGGCGGACGGCTCCAGCCGTCCCCACGAAGGAGGTCGGCGCATGGCCACGACCGAGACAGCGATCCTCGCCGGCGGATGCTTCTGGGGTGCGCAGCAGCTGCTGCGACGCCGCCCGGGAGTGATCTCCACGCGCGTCGGCTACTCCGGCGGTGACACGCCGAACGCCACGTATCGCAACCATGGCGACCACGCCGAGGCGGTCGAGATCGTCTTCGATCCTGAGCAGATCTCCTACCGGACCCTGCTGGAGTTCTTCTTCCAGATCCACGACCCGTCGACGAAGAACCGGCAGGGCAACGACATCGGCCGCAGCTACCGGTCGGCGATCTTCTACACCTCTGAGGAGCAGCGTCGCGTTGCGCTCGACACGATCGCGGACGTCGACGCGTCCGGACTGTGGCCCGGCGCGGTCGTGACCGAGGTCGAGCCGGCCGGTGAGTTCTGGGAGGCCGAGGAGGAGCACCAGGACTACCTGGAGAAGCTCCCGCACGGCTACACGTGCCACTACGTGCGGCCGGGCTGGCAGCTTCCGCACCGCGACGAGCAGCGGGTCGGGTAGAGCCTGAGGTTCTGCACTCGGGCGGCGACGTCGCCGCGTGCGACCCCTCGTTCATGCCTTCCGCCCGACCCGCGCGTCGGGTCACACGCCCTGTCACACGGGTGCGCAGTCTCCTGGTGCCTCGAGCCCGACGGACGTCGCCGGGCCGAGCACCGGAAGGTAGACGCAATGGCCCTCTTCATGGACGCCCACACCGTCGCGGGCGGAGTGTCGGCAGCCGCCGTCGCATCCGCCCACCAGGCGGACGTGGCGACGCAGGACGCGTACGGCGTCAACTACATGCGGTACTGGGTCGACGAAGCGGCAGGCAAGATCTTCTGCAGCGACGCGGCCTCGTGCTGCGTCGCTGCCCGACCCGTGCCGCACACCCACATCCTTGCCGCGCCCCAGATCGGGCGTACGGACCTCCAGACAGAAGGTGCAGCACCATGGATCCGAAGGGCACGTTGCCCGCAGGGTCGACGTCTCACGCGCGAACCTCGTCGCGGCGGGCGGTCGAGCACACCAGGCTCGCGGCGGGAGAGCGCCGCGCCGCCGTCGCGCACGGCCGTTCCGCGCAGCCGCCGGGCACCGGCCTCCGGCGATCGGCGGAGCCGTTCCGCTCAGGGACGGTCGAGCTGGCGCAGGTACTCGACCAGGCCGCGCACCGCATCGCCGAGAAGGGCACGTCTGCGGAGCACCGCCTGTTCGAGGCCATGGCCGAGGTGGCGGCCCAGTCCGCGCCGGGTGTCGCAGCGGCACTGACGGACCCGGACGGTACGGAGATCTCTCGGCTGCGCGCGTTCGGCCTGGCGCACACCCATCTGCTGGAGTCGCTCGGTCCGCGCGAGCACGCCTGGTTGCTCGACCTCCTCGAGGGCGAGACGGGCGGCCTCGAGCGTTCTGCCGTCCCGGCGTGAAGGGACGCCTCCGACGTCACCGACCGGCCGCGTCCCCGGGTGTTGTGCAAGGCTGCTCGACGTGAGCGCGAGCCCGCAGGAGCCGGCGCGGACCCCGCCGTCGAGGCTGGTCGTCCAGCTGCTCGGCCGGCCCCGCACCGACGTCGACGGCGCACCCGGGTACCGGTTGCGCAGCCGCAAGAGCTGGGCGCTCCTGGCCTTCCTGCTGCTCGGCGAGAGGCCGCCCACACGCACCCAGCTGGCCTCGCTGCTCTTCGCCGAGGCGGACGACCCCCTGGGGGCCCTGCGGTGGTGCCTGGCGGAGATCCGACGCGCTCTCGGCCACGGGGTCGTCCTCGACGGCGACCCCGTCACGATCTCCCTGCCCGTCGGTACCACCGTGGACGTGGACGTGCTGGTCCGCGGTCACTGGAGCGCGGCGGTCGAGCTCCCGGGTCTCGGCCAGGACCTGCTCGACGGCCTGGTGATCCAATATGCCGACGCCTTCGAGTCGTGGTTGCTCTCCGAGCGCCGTCGGCTCGCGGCCGCCACGGAGTCGATCCTGCACGAGGCGGCGCTCGGGCAGCTCGCCCGTGGGGATCTCGACCGCGCGCGCGACCTGGCCGTCCGGGCGGCCGTGCTGAGCCCTCTGGACGAGAACCACCAGGCCCTGCTGATCAGGCTCTACCGTCTGGCAGGCGACGACGAGGCCGCCCGGCGCCAGTTCGACGCCTGGGCGGCGGTCGCGGAGCAGGAGCTCGGCGCGCCCCCCGGCGCTCCGGTGCTGCTCGCGATGCGGGAGGGACCCAGGCCGGCAGGCGGTGCCGGGGCCGTCTCGATCCAGGCGGTGACCGAGGCCGGGGTCGCGGCCGTCTCCGCGGGTGCTCTGGTGGCCGGCGTGTCCTCGTTCGAGAACGCGGTCGGTCTCGCCGACCGCAGCGGCGTCGACAGCGCGCGGATCTCGACCCGCCTCGTGCTCGCCGAGGCTCTCATCCATACGTTGGGCGGCCTCGACGAGGCGGGTCTGACGATCCTGACCGAGGCCGAGCGCATCGCCGTCGCGAACGGTGACCGCGAGGCCACGACCCGGGTGCAGGCCGAGGTGGGGTACGTCGACTTCCTGCGCGCACGGTACGACCGAGCTGAACGATCGCTGTCCCAGGTGCTCGCCGAGGAGGCGACGTCGCCGTCCGTCCGGGCCAAGGCGCTGACCTACCTCGGGTGCGTGGCCAGCGACCGCGCGGAGTATCCACGCGCCGTCGCCCTGCTGCAGGGCGCAGTTCACGCCTCGCGCGAGGTCGACGAGCCCCGGCGAGAGGCCTTCGCTCTGTCGATGCTGGGCCGGGTCAGCCTGCTCCGGGGAGACCTGGCCGGAGCCACCGAGATCCTTGCGTCCGCGAGCGACCTCGCCGAACGCGACCACTGGCTCTCGTTCCTGCCGTGGCCGCAGGCGCTGCTGGGCCAGACCTGGCTGTCGCTCGGCGACCTCGACGCCGCCGAGCGCGCGCTCCACCAGTCGTTCGCCCGGGCGTGCCAGATCGGTGACCCCTGCTGGGAGGGGATCTCGGCCCGCGGGCTGGCCCTGCTGGGGGAGGCTCAGGGTGAGGTGGACCAGGCGTTCGAGGTGCTCCTGGACGCGCGGGCGCGCACCAACCGACTGGCCGACCCCTACGTCTGGCTCGACGTCCACATCCTCGACGCGCTGTGCGAGATCGGACGACGTCACGGACATCCGCTGACCGCGTCGTGGGCCGACGCGATGCTCGACCGGTCGTCGCGCACCGGCATGCGGGAGCTGACCGTGCGAGCGATGCTCCACCAGGCCGCATTGCGCGTCCGCGGGGACGCCGAGCTGGCCGCCCTGCTGGCCGACGACATCGACAGCCCGGTGCTCTCCACGCTGGTCGCGGCGGCCGACGAGCGCTGACAGCGCTGCACGTCCTTCGTGGCACCGGGACGAGCCGGGGTGCATCCCGCTCAGCGGGCGCAGGCGCCGAGGAGATCGGCGCCTGCGCCGCCGGGTGTCAGTCCGCGTCGGCAGGTCGAGCAGGATCGGCGCCCGTCGGGTCGTCGGGGTAGATCTTCTCCACGGGCACGTCCTGGTTGTCGCCCTGCTCGGGTTCTCCCTGTTCGGGCTTGGACTCCGGCAGGGCGGGCTCGTCACCGGCCGGGCGCAGCGTCGGGTCGTCTGTCGTCATGGGCCTTTCCTTCCTTGTCAGGATGCCGCGCGGGCTCGGGCGACGAGCGCGTCGGCGACCGCGGGCACGAAGCGGTGGAGGTCGTCGGGGTTCCTCGAGGTGATGAGCCGGTAACCACGGTCGTCGTCCACGGCGACCGGTTCGTCGACCCAGGTGGCGCCGGCGTTGCGCAGGTCGGTCTGCAGCGAGGCGTACGACGTCAGCGTCTTGCCGCGGACCACGTCGGCCTCGACGAGCGACCACGGTCCGTGGCAGATGGCGGCGATCGGCTTCCCGGCAGTCGCGAACGAGCGGACGATGTCGACGGCCGCGGTCTCGAGCCGCAGGGAGTCGGCGTTCAGGGTGCCGCCCGGGAGCAGGAGCAGGTCGAAGTCGTCGGGCGAGACGTCGGACAGCGCGGCGTCGGCGTCGACGGTCCGTCCCGGATCCTTGTCACCGACGAGCGTCTGGACCGGATCGTTCGACACGGCGGCGACGACGACCGTCGCTCCTTGTGCGCGGAGCCGGTCGACGGGCACGACGAGCTCGTCCTGCTCGACGCCGTAGTTGGTCACGAGAGCGAGGACCGACCGGCCCGTGAGATCAGGGTCCGTCATCACGCCTTTCCTTTCGCCTTGTCGGTGGTGATCGGCCCGTACAGCGGCTGGACCTCGGCCATCTCCAGGTCGGCGGTGGCCTGGATGAGAGCCAGGAGATCGGTGTCCAGCCCCGGGGAGAACTCCTCGTAGCGCTCCTCGGCGATCGTCGAAGGGACGCCTGCGGGTGCCTGCTCGGTCGCATCCAGCTGGGTGCCGTCCTTCGACGGCGACATGCCCTGGAAGATCTTCCCGGCCTCGGAGGCCGCGGTCAGGTCGAAGCTGTACTGCTTGCTCTGGAGCCCGAGGTCGACCAGCTTCTTGACCTCGGGGAACCGCTCCGCGTTGGTCTTGGGGATGGGCAGCACCTTGGCCCAGTCGACGCCCAGCGTCTCGAGGGCGCGCGCGTAGGCGTTCTCGTGCGCCTGGTCGCGCACGATGAGGTAGGCGATCGTCGACCGCGCCGTCTTGTTGGCGGTCATCTCGTAGATCCGGCACTTCTGCAGACGACCGGTGGACTCGAGCATCAGGTTGTAGAGCAGGTCGAGCACGAGGTTGCCGGAGTTGTAGACGTAGGAGCCGCTCCAGGGGTTGCCGGCGGCGTCCACGGGGAGTGCTCCCTGCGAGGCGACGAGGTAGTGGTGGATGTTGCCCTGGTCGAGCGCGGACTCCAGCGGCGTGGCACCCCCTGCACCCGGCTTGTCGAGCGGGTCGGACTTCTTGCCGTTGTAGGCGGGGGAGCCGTCGAGCAGTCGCGCGATGGTGGTGCCGATGAGCTCGACGTGGCTGATCTCCTCGGTGCCGATGCCTTGGAGCAGGTCGCGGTACGGCTTGGCCTTCGGTCCCCGGAAGTTGATGCTCTGGAAGAGGTACTGCATCATCGTGCGCATCTCGCCGAACTGACCGCCGAGCCCCTCCTGCAGGGCATTGGCGGCGGCCGGGTCCGGCTCGTCGGCCTCGATGTCGTTGATCAGGCGCTGCACGTGCAGGTACATCGGATCTCCTTCGATCGGGGGGGCTATCGCTGGTCGGTGTCGTCGTCCTTGCCGCGCGACTGTCGCAAGGCGCGACCCCGTCGCTCGTCGTCGTCCTGCTTGGCCTGCTTCTTCTCGCTCGCCGTCGTGTCTCGCGGCGGGAGCTGGATGGTCTTCTCGGCGGCGATCCCGCCCTGAAGCTCGCGCCCGCGCTCGACCTCGGCGTCGAGCTCGGCCCCGAACAGCAGCGCCAGGTTCGTGATCCACAGCCACAGCAGCAGCACGATCACGCCGGCCAGCGACCCGTAGGTCTTGTCGTAGCTGGAGAAGTTCGACACGTAGAGGCCGAACCCGACCGACGCCAGGACCCACACGACGATCGCGACGACGGCGCCGATGCTGGTCCAGCGGAACTTCGGCTGGCGCACGTTCGGCGTGAAGTGGAACAGGATCGCGACGGCGGCCACGACGAGCACGAGGACGACCGGCCACTTCACGATGTTCCAGACGGTCACCGTCGCGTCGCTGAGGCCGACGGTCGAGCCGACCGACCGTGCGACGTCGCCCGAGAGCACGAGCGCGGCGACGACGACCACCGCGATGACGACGAGGACCAGCGTGACCAGCAGCAGGACGGGACGCAGCTTCCAGATCGGCCGCCCCTCGTCGATCTCGTAGACGCGGTTCATGCCCCGGCTGAACGCCGCGACGTACCCGGACGCGGACCACAGGGCCACGACGAGCCCCAGGGCGAGCGCGAATCCCGCCGCCGGTGCCTTGGTCAGCTGATCGAGGATCGGCTCGAGGCTCTCGACCGCGGACGCCGATCCCAGGTCGCCCACGATCTCGAGGACGTCGTCGACCATCTTCTGCGGGTCACCGAGCAGGCCCAGGATCGAGACGAGGGCCAGCAGCGCGGGGGCGATCGCCAGGACGGCGTAGTACGTGAGCGCCGCCGCCAGGTCGGTGCACTCGTCCTTGGCGAACTCGCGCAGCGTCTTGCGGACCACGTAGGTCCACGACGGGCGCGTGATGTCGTCGGGCGAGTCGGGCTTGCGGGGGTCCTCAGGAGCGGGCGCGCGCTCCTTCTCGGTGCTGCGGGTGCTCGCGGTGTCGTGCGTGGTCATACGGCCGGGCCGTTCCCCGTCTGGGTGTGCACGCCGCGCACCGAGTCCGCCGCGTCGGACGCGTCCGACCGCAGGCCCGAGGCGGCGGACCGGCCCTCGTCGGCGAGCGTGCTGCCCGCCTCGCTCGCGCGATCCTTCACCGCGGCCGCGGCGTCCTGCGCCGGCTGCCGCAGGTTCTCCGCGAGATCCTGAGCGGCACCCTTCGCCTCCTCGACCAGCGGCGCAGCCTGCTCCTTCGCGGACTGCGCAAGACGCTGCTCCTGACGGGTGCTGGGAAGCAGCGACGACACCAGCCAACCCGCTCCGAAGGCGATCAAGCCTGCAGCGAGCGGGTTCCCTCGCGTCCGCTCCTTGGCCGCACCGGGCAGACCGGAGGCGGCCTCGCCGAGGCCCTTGGCGGCGGAGCCCGCGGCGTCCGTCCCGTCGGAGACACCTCCCATGAGTCGGTCCTTCACCCCGGCGGCGGCACCCCGCAGCCGTTCGGCCTGCCGCTGCGCGGCCTGGGTGGGGCTGACCTTGTCGGTGAGCGCGTCGACGTCCGAGCTGAGCTCGGCACGCGTGCGCTCGATGTCCTCGCGGATCTGGTCCGGGTCGGTGCTCATCGGTTCTTCTCCTCGTGACCTTGCAGTGCGTGGGGGATCTTCTTGACGGACGAGGCGGTCTGCTGCAGACCGCGGACGCGGCGCGTCTCGGCACGACCGCGCACGGCGAGAACGGCGCCGACGACCGCCCAGACGCCGGCGACGACGAGGGCCGACCAGCCCCAGCCGAGGGACTCGCCGAGTCCCCACCAGAGGGCGACCGAGAGGAACAGCAGCACCATGTGAGCGGCGACGGCGGCGCCGGCGAACATCGACCCGCCCTTGGCGGCCTGCTTCGCGGACTGTCGGACCTCGGCCTTGGCGAGCTCGACCTCCTGGCGGAGCAGCGTCGACAGGTCTCGGGTCACATCGCCCAGGAGGTCGCCGACGGACTGACGGGGCGGCGCATCCAGCGGGTCGGTCATGTCTGGTCCCAACCCACCGTGCTCGGCACGGGTGTGGCGAGGTCGTCGCTGAAGCGCGGACGCTCCTCGACCGGGTCACCGTCGAGGCGGTGCGTCCCGCCCGTGCGTGCAGCCTCCGGCGCCGCAGGCGACGCATCGCGGAGCCCCCGGGTGAGGCGTCCGAGAACCACGCCGGCCGCAGCAGACGCGATCAGGAACGTGCCGGGGCGGCGTCGCGCGAAGGCGACGATCTCGTCGAGGACCTCGTCGGGTCCCCGGCTCTCGAGCCAGCGCCCGGCGCGGCCGATGCGGTCGCCGAGCTCCCGCACCACCTCGGCGCCCACGCCGGGATCGGCCGCGGACGTCGCCATCTGGTTCAGCTGGTCGCCGACGGACGACAGGCCCGAAGCGATCCGGCTCTGCTGCGCGCCCGTCTGGTCGGCGAGCTCGGCCCGTGCCTGTCCCCACAGGTCACCGATCTGGCGCTTCGCCTCGTCGGTCACCGCACCGGCCTCGCTCTTGGCGTCGTCGAGGAGCTGATGTCCTGCCTCGACCGCCGAGTCCTTGAGGGAGGCCCCTTCGTCCCGCGCTGCCTCGGCGGTGGTGGTCGGCGAGTCGTGCCTTGCGCCGGTCGCGCCGGGATAGGGGCTTGCGTACTGGTCCGTCATGGTGGCCTCGTCTCGTGTCGAGCGGGGCCCGAGGACCGGACGTCGAGGGACGACCGGGCGCCGGGCCTGGTCGCGAGGAGCGACCGTCCGCATGGGGGTGGGAGCGCGCTACGCGCTCGGTGGTGCATCACGGTGTGCGCGAGAGCCGGCACACCTACCCATGTCCGGCGACATGTCCTGTCCCGGGCGACGGTCGACGGACGGAGAGTTCCCGTCCGGTCCTCGGACGCTAAGCCTGATGCGTGCGTCTCGCCACCGGAAGGTCGCTCCTGGCGCGCGGGAGGTCGGTCCCCGGGCTCAGCTGCGCTGGCGGAAGGTGTCCGTGAGCTGCGGTGCTCTGCCGGTCACGGCCTCGACGATCGTCGCCGCGACCTCGCGCAGCTTGACCTTGCGATGCTGCGACGCCGCGCGCAGGATCGCCATCGCCTCATCGGTTGAGCAGCGGTTCTCTGCCATCACGACACCGAGGGCCTGGTCGATCACCGCGCGCGAGGCGAGCGCGGCGCGAAGGTCGGCGTTCATCTCGACCTGCTCCGCGCTCTTCAGGGACAGGGAGACGGCGCGGGCGATCTCATCGGCGTACATGTCCGCCACCCGGATCGCGGCCTCGTCCCACGCGTTCGCCTCGACGGCGTAGAGGTTCAGTGCGATGTGGGCTCCGTCGCGTACCTGCCGGGGGAGGGCAGCAGCCGACCTGAAGGTGCCCTCGGCCGCGGCCCTCCAGGCTGGCCAGCGGGTCTCTGCGGCGATGTCGGGGACATGCACGATCTCTCCGATGTCGATGGAGGTCAGGCACGGGCCGTCATCGGCGGAGTACTCGACCTCGTCGCACACCGCTGCCCTGGGGTCGCTCGCGGCGACGAGCGTCGGGCGGCCGTTGCGGCGCAGGGTGATGGTCGCGGAGGTCGCGGCGCCCACGTGGCGCGCAGCCGCTTCGGCGACGCCGTCGAGGAAGTCCTCCACCGTCGTGGTCGTCAGCAGGACGTCCTGGAGCTCCCTGTAGGCGGTGACCTGCTCGGCCTCGTTCATCTCAGCGCATCTCCTTGCGTCCCACCGGGGCGGCTCTCGGAGCACGCCCGTCCCGCGTGTCTGCACTCTGAACGCTACGCCGGTCACGGTCGTCGGACACGGACGTCGACGGCGACGAGGCCGGGCACCGAGACCGCGCGGGTGGCACGGCACGTCGAGAGGAGCGGATCTGACGTGACCTGCGCCAACGTCACGGCGACGAGGCCGTCCGCGGTCGCCAGCTCGACGTACCAACCGTCCCCGCGACGCTCCTCCAGCACCGGGGGGAACGCGTCGATGCGCAGGTCTCCCAGCAGTCGCCGAGCGGCGTCCTGGGCCGACTGGACGGCGTGCGAGAAGCAGCTGCGGCCGCGCAGCAGAGCCGGCACGACCCGGGCGTCCAGGTAGGCGTCGGCGACGTCCACGGCGTCTGCGTCGTCCACCCGCCCGTAGTGCAGCCCGTGCGGCAGCACGACCATGGTGCCCGCGAACCGGTCGCCGCCCAGGTGGGAGCACTCCCAGGTCTGCTCGGGGTAGCGCTCGGCGAGCCGCCGCGCGACGGGCCTGCCCCGGACGGCGCAGCACTGGTCATGGCGACCGTGCGTGCACACCGCGAAGACGGGCTCGTCGGACGACCTCCCGCTCGAGCCGTCGAGAGGCACCTCGAGGAGCTCGCCGGGGTGGTCGACCTCGCCCCAGACGACGGTCTCCGTCCCGGGCCGGGAGTCGACCCAGGCCCAGCGCACGGTGGAGGGGGCCCGTCGCCGGTCGACCCGACGGATCGCGAGCGGACGGACGCCGGCGTCTTCCACCCGTCGAACGAGCTCGCGGCCGAGGCGCACGTCGTACGGCGGGTCCAGGAACGCGTGGGCTCCCCAGCCGGCCGGGCTCTCGACCAGGAACCACGTGTCCCCCCGGGACGCCGTGCCGGCGAGCGGATCGACGCGTTCGCGGGCACGGTCGCTGCACGGTGCCCAGTCGCTCACTCCGCGGTCACCACGTACCCCTCGCGCAGCAGGCGTCGGCCGACGACCACGCCGCTGGCCGGGTCGAGCCCAGGGAGCGCACCCACCGCGACCGGTTCGCCCGTCAGGATCCGACGTAGCGCGGGCTCCGCCTCCGCGGGCAGCGTCACCACCTTGCCTCGGGCTGCCAGCCTGACTCGGCCGCCGACCGTGCGCAGCTCCGGATCGAGCGCCTCGCGGAGCCGGACTCGTGTCGTCGCAGTCATCGATGCAGCCCGGGCGAGCGTGCCGACAGGCCCGACAGGCTCCGGCCGGGTGTCGCGTCGGAATCGCGCGCCCAGCCGGTCGGCGACGAGGGCTGGAGAGTCGTCGGCGCTGCCGGTGAGCGCGTCGACGAGCAGGTCGGCGACCTCGTCGACGAGCGGGCGCAGCTGCTCGGGGTCGCTGACGTCCACGCCGAGTGGCAGCGAGGACCGCAGGCCGGCGCTGTCCCCGATCGTGCTGACCAGTGCATCGACGACGTCGGCGCGGGTATAGGCCGACATGCCGACCGTCAGGTGCACGGAGGTGTCGCCCAGCGCCTTCGCCGAGTGGATCCATCCGCGCGGCAGGTAGAGGGCGTCGCCCGGCCGCAGGACCTCGTCGATCACCGGAGCGCCCTGCGCGGCGAGTGCGACCTCGTCGCGGTGCTCGGTCCACGGCTGGTCCGCGAGCGGGTCAGGGTGGACGGGCGCGTGGATGGTCCAGTGCTTCTCCCCGGCGACCTGCAGGACGAACACGTCGTGCGTGTCGTAGTGCGGGTCGAAGCCCTGCGACGAGGGCGGCGTGACGTAGGCGTTGACCTGGGCCGGATGGCCGATCTCCGCGACGAGCCGTCGTGTGAAGTCGATCAGGGGCGGCCACAGGCGGTGCAGGCCCTGGAGCACGATGGTCGCTCCCGCGCCGAACTCGGTCAGGACCTTGTCGGACGAGATCTGGTCGCCGACCTCGGCACCGTAGCCGCCGGGCGCGGTGAACCGGCCCGGAGGCAGGACCGTGCCTTCGTGAGCGAGCCGCACGAACGGCGTCCGGACCCCCCGGCGGGCGACGAGCTCGTCCACCGCGTCGACCGAGAAGAGGTCCTTGAAGCCGCCGTCCCCGAGCGTGTCAGCGCGCGAGAGCAGCGGCGCCTGCGCCCAGAACTCGCGCGCGAACTGCTCGGTGGGGATGCCGAGACACCGGCCCAGGACCGAGCCTGGGCCGGTCGTGAGCCCGACCACTACGCCGAGCCGTCGGCGCCGCCGTCGTGGCCCTCGGCGTTGGCCCCGCCGTCCGCGGGACCCTCGCCCGCCGAGCCGTCGGCTCCGCCGTCGTGCCCGCTCGGGTTGGCGCCGCCGTCCGCCGGGCCCTCGCCCGCCGAGCCGTCCGCTCCACCGTCGTGGCCTGTGGGGTTCGCCCCGCCGTCGGCAGGTCCTTCGCCCTCGGACGGCTGCTCGGTCGTGATGTCGTCGTCGTTGATGCTCATCGTTCACCCCTTGCTCGGCGTGCCAGCCCTGCTGCTCGAGCTTGCTGCCGTCCGAGCGTATAGACGGACGACGGCGTCCGCCGGTCGGGAGAGGTCAGCCCGACAGGGCCGAGCGCAGGTACCGGGCGTAGCCGCCCGGCGTGCGTCCCGTCGTGCGGCCGGACGTGAGCACGTCCCCGTCGTCGCAGGCGACGAGGACCGCCGACCCGGTCGACGCGATCCGCTGCACGAGGTGGACGTCCTCGTGCTCCGGCTCGTGGTCGAACCCACCTGCGCGGACGTAGGCGTCCGCCCGGACGCCCAGGTTCGCCCCGTGCACGTGACCGTTCGGCCGACCGGGGACGCGTGTCGCGGCCCACCTCGCGAGCTGCTGCTCGTCCAGGTCGCGAGGATCAGGGCGCACCGTGCCGACGACCACGTCGGCGCCCAGGTCGGCGTGCGCGAGCTGCCGGGTCAACCAGTGGGTGGGCACCTGCGAGTCGGCGTCCGTGCTGGCGATCCACGTGCGGGCCAGGTCCGAGCGTGCAGCCGACAGCCCGTGGGACACCCCGAACGCCCGGGCGGCACCGACCGACCGCGAGGCGATCGTCTGCACGTCCACGGGGAACCGGACGGCGATCGCCTCGGTCGCGTCGTCGCAGTCGTCGAGCACGACGACGACGTGCACGCTGGGACCGACGGTCGCCGCAGCCGCCTGGGTCACCGACTGCAGGCAGCGGGCGATGAGGTCCTCCTCGTTGCGCGCAGGCACGACGACGACCACGTGCTCGATCGGCGCCGTCATGCCAGCCCCGCCCGGCTCGCGACCGAGCGCGGATCGCGGCTCCACGCCTCGAGGACGAAGTCGTCCTCGACGTGCACCAGGAGCCGTCGCGCATCGATCGAGCGGCGCAGGACGTGGTGCACCGCGTCGCCGCCCAGCGGGTACTCCGCCACGGGGTGTCGCCAGTGGCACGCCACCAGGGTGCCGGTCTCGGTGAGCGCGCCCGTCAGCTCGGACGCCAGTCGCCGCAGATGCGCCGCGGTCAGGTAGTACCCGACCTCTGAGAGGACGATCAGGTCGTAGGGACCACCCGGGACACCCTCCGCCATGTCGTGCTGGACGAGGTCGACGTTCGACAGGTGGCCGAGTCGTTCCTTCGCCTGTGCCAACGCTGCCGACGAGACGTCTGTCGCCACCAGCCGGTCGCAGCGCCGAGCGAGCTCGACGGTGAGCGTGCCGATCGAGCACCCGATCTCGAGGACGCTCCCGAGCTCGTCGTCGGGGATCGCGGCGAGCGTTGCTGCCCGCTTTCGGCGCTCGTACCACCGCGTCGCCAGGTACCACGGGTCGCCGCGGCGGGCGTAGCTCGCGTCGAAGAACGCCGAGGGCAGATCGTTCGACGGCTCCCCGGCGGTGACGAAGACCTCGACGTCCCGGTCGAACGCGCGAAGGAACTTGGGGTGCAGCGGGGCCTCGTCCGCAGCTGCCGGCGACGCCGCGCGGACCTGCGTGACGTGCGCGCGGACCGCCCGGTTCTTCAGCACGATCGCGCGGTCGGACAGCGGCAGCGCCCGCATGTGCGACCACGGCACGTCCGGGTCCGCCGGCGTCGCCCAGTGCCAGAGCCAGATCGGGTACTCGAGCAGCAGTGCGCTGGTCTGGGCGGCGAGCTCGGCGCAGATCTCACCCAGCACCCGGTGGTCCCGGTGGCCATCGCCCCGCCACGGCGCCACCAGGGTCGCGACGGAGGCGCCGCAGATCTCGGCCAGCTCGGCGGCGATGGGCTCACGCTCCTCCAGGACGCTGCCGTCCCGATGGCCGAGAAGCGTCACCGGCGAGTCGGGCGACAGGAGTGCGACGGCCCGCCGGACCTCGTCTGCCCGGAGCGCGGCGAGCCTGTCCGGCGGCAGGGTCGCCGAACCCGGGTGAGAGGCGCTCCCGTCGGTCGCGACGACGATCTGCGGGGGACGCCCGGCCGCGGCGAGCTCGGCGATCAGGCCACCCGCGCCCAACGTCTCGTCGTCCGGGTGTGCCGCCACGACGACCACGCGGCCACGTCCGGGCAGGGTGATCGGGTCGAGGTCCGCGAGCCGGCAGTCCGTCGACCAGTCGTCCGCCGACGTGCCGGGCGCGCGTCCGTCGAACGTCACCATGGCTCGTCCGACGACGCTGCCAACGCCACGCCCAGTGACGCGTCGTCGCGCTCGGCGTGGTGCTGTCGGACGTACACCTGCAGGTCCACCACGCGCTTGGCGTGGTCCTCCTCCTGCGTCAGCGGTGCCGGGCCCAGGGCGTGAGCCGAGCTCTGCAGGACGTCCTCGCAGGCCCGCGCGACGACCGCGCGCACGCGGCGGGCCAGCAGCCGACCGGCCTCCCGTTCGCTGTCGGAAGCCATCGCGCGTCCGCCGTCGGTCGCGCGCCCGGAGGCATCGACGGCGCGTGCGGCGTGGGCGAGGGCGTAGCGCGCCGCCGCGAGCCGTTCGTCGATCTGGCCGACGTGCATGGCGAGCAGGCGGTCGTCGGGCCGTCGGCGCACCTCGTTCAGGACTCGTCGGGCGATGCCGACCGCCCCTCCGTACCAGCACGCGGCGACGCCGATCCCACCCCACCAGAAGCCCGGTCGTCGCACGTACCAGTCGCTGTCGCGGACGAACTCCGCACGCACGTCGGAGAACTGGACGGCGGTGCTCGGGATCTCGCGCAGTCCACGTGACACCCACGCGTCGCTCATGACGGTGAGACCCGGGTCGCGCAGGTCCACGACGAACAAGCCGTGGTCGTCGGCCTCGCCGGGCAGCTGCGCGGTGACGAGCGCGCCGTCCAGCCGGTCCGCGAGCGAGCACCAGGGCTTGACCCCATGGAGCCGCCACGGCTCGCCCGGTGCTCGCGTCGCGCGCAACCGCTGGGTGGGCGTCTGGGCGGCGAACACGCCCCACGTCCCCAGCGGGCCGCTGGTGATCTCGGCGGGCTGGGCCTGGTCCAGGATCGCTCGCGCGTCGAGGTGCGGCTCGACCGCGCGGGCCACGGCCAGGTCCGAGGCCGCGAGCGACGCCAGCAGCTCCCACAGTCGCATCGTGTCGCCGTGCCCGGGCAGCAGGTCGTCGGGCCAGTCCGGGACGTCCCGCAAGGCCTCGTCGACGCTGCCGGGGAGTCCCGAGAGGGGCCGGGCCGGGCCGGACCCGATGCGAACGCCCACCGGGCCGACGCCTGCCGGCGCCGCCGGCCGCATGGTCGTGCTCAACGGGACCGCGGGGTGTGGACGAGGTCGAGCGTGGTCATGGACGGCCCGCAACCGTTCCCGGCGCTGGGACCTGGATGTCGCTGGGGCATGGGCCGGCCTCTCGTTCTCCGGCGTGGCAAGCCCGCCGGTCTCGACGGCCGCTCCTTGACCTGGCACGAGCGTAGGTACTTCCCCGCGTGATCGCGCGCCACCGGCTGCGGCCGGTCAGCATCGAGCGAGCGTGCGTCTGGACCGATGTGCCCGCTCGGATTGCCGAGTCGCGCCATCCATCCGACGATCGGCCGTGCATCGAGAGCCCGGTGCTCCTGCCACAGACGGGAACCCTTGGTGTCCGGTGACGGTGTTCAGCAGCCCGTGACGGTCTCCGTCGTCATCCCAGCACTCGACGACGCGGAGATGCTCGAGCGATGCCTGGAGACGCTCGCGGCGCAGCGGATGATGCCGCACGAGGTGATCGTGGTGGACAACGGGAGCTCCGACCACACAGTCCTGGTGGCTCGTGCGCACGGCGCGACGGTCATCGCCGAGCGCCGGACGGGGATCGGGTACGCGGCGTCGACCGGGTACGACGCCGCCCGCGGCGAGGTCGTCGCCCGATGCGACGCCGACAGCCTCCTGCCGGTGGACTGGATCGACCGGATCGCCCTCTCGTTCGTCGAGAGCGACGAGCTGGGCGCCGTGACGGGGCCAGGCACGTTCTACGGCGCTCCCTGGCTGGCACGGTGCGTCGGCGACGTGCTCTACATGCGCGCGTACTTCGCCATCATGCGGGTGACGCTCGGGCACCCGGCGCTGTTCGGCTCGAACGTCGCCTTCCGACGCTCGCTCTGGCTCACCGTGCGAGACGAGGTCCACAACGGAACGCACCTTCACGACGACATCGACCTGAGCTACCACCTCGGTGACCTGAGCGTCGTCCGGTACGACCGGTCGTTACGCGTCGGCATCTCGGCGCGACCCCTACGATCCGCCCGAGGACTAATGCTGCGCTGGCGTAGAGGCGTGCGATCCGTCCTGACGCACTGGCCCGACGAGGCACCCTGGAGGCGCTGGAGCCGACGGCGCGGCCGCGTCGACCGTCGACCTCTCGTCGGTGCCATGTCACCTGCTCCTGCACGGAAGACACCATGAGCAGCCCGGTCCCCGACCCTGGCAGGGTCCCGGACGGTCCGTCGAGCCGCCGGACCAGTGGTTGTTCGCGCCTCGGAGCTGCCCGCACGAGGAGGTGACGCCGCCTGTGCCCTGCCGACGTGCCGGCGGGTCCGAAAGCTGCCCATCCTGCACGCCACATCCGAGCCGAAGGACGCGAATGGGTCGCTCCCGTGCCCCAGCCCGACGTTCTCGGCTGGTCGTCGGGGACGTCGTGCGAGGTCTCGCCGCCTCGAGCCTGCTGGTCGCAGCGACGCAGTGGGGCCTCGTCGGCGCGGCTCTGTTCCTCCTCGTCCTCGGCGGGACGATCCTGCCGCGGGTGCTCGGCGCGCCGGACGCGCTGGACGTCGCGTGCTGCAGCACCCTGCTCTTCGCCGCCTGGGCGGCTCAGCTCGACTGGTACGTGGCGGTGAGCTGGCTGGACGTCGTCGTGCACGCGGCGGCGACCGGGCTCCTGGCGATCGTGGCGTGGCTGCTGGTGGCGCGCCGGGGCCCCGAGGCCGGGATCTTGGGCCGTCTCGGCACGTCCGTGCTGGTCGTGGGCGCAGGCGCCGCGCTCGCCATCCTCTGGGAGCTGGGGGAGTGGTTCGGGCACACGTATCTCGACGGCCGGATCCAGGTGGGATACGAGGACACGATGGGGGACCTGGCCGCAGGAGTCCTGGGCAGCGTGCTCGCCGCCGTGCTCGTCGTGCGCGCGCCGAGGTCGGTCTGGGCGCGGAGGTTCGCCGAGCGCGAACAGTGACCGATCTCCGCTGGCACTCGCGGTGGCCGAGTGCTAATTCTTCTGCTGTAGCCGCTCCGGCCGAGGCCGGAGAGCATCCGGGCGCCGGACCGTCCGACGCCCACCGAGAGGGAGGTGAGGATCATGGCTACGCGATTCGACCCGTTCCAGGAGCTCGACCGGATCTTCGGCCAGCTGGTCACCGCCGAGCGGTCCTCGGCGACGATGCCGATGGACCTGTACCGAGCCGGCGACCACTACGTCCTCCACATGGACCTTCCGGGCGCCGACCCCGGGACCATCGACGTGAACGTCGAGGACCGGACCCTGACGATCAGGGCGCAGCGCACCGCGAGGCCGGACGAGGGCGTGCAGTGGCTGGCCAAGGAGCGCGCCGTCGGAACCTACGCGAGGCAGCTGACGGTAGGCCGCGGCCTGGCTCTGGACGACATCTCCGCCACGTACGCCGACGGTGTCCTGACGCTCAGCATCCCGGTCGCGGAGGAAGCCAAGCCGCGCCGGATCACGGTCCAGCACGGCAGCGAGGCAGCCGAGATCACCGCGGCGGCGGACGCCACCGCATAGCAGAGCGATCGGTGGGGGCGCGGCGCGGACTGCGAGAGCGCCGCCGACGAGGCGAGGGACGTCCTGTGCGGACGAGCCGGACCTGCGCGCCCCTACCGCGCTCGCTGCCGTCTGCGAGGACTGATACCGGCAGCGCCGGGGTGCGAGCATGCGCTCGCCGACCGACCATGGAGGTCGACGTCGAACAGGGCGCGTCGGTGGTTCACCGGATCACTGGAGGCACCCATGTGGTTTCTGCTCCTTCGGCGGGTACGCCTGCTGCTCGTCGTCGTCGTCCTCCTTCCCCTCGTCGCGACCATCGCCCGGCGGCTCGCGCTCAGGGTCGAGCGTCATCAGGAGGGTCCGACGCTCGGATCGCGCGGCCTCCACGTGGTCGAGTCGTCGGCGACGAAGGCTCGGTCGCTGCTGCGAGCGCACTAGCGAGCCCCGCCCGGGGCGACGCTCGGCCATCGGTCCGGACGGCGGAGGTCTGTGGGAGCCGTATGCGCGGGAGCCGTGCACGAAGAATGAGGAGGTCGATGATGAGCGAGAACACACCCGACCGGACGGACGTCCCGGAACTGCCCGACGCGCTCGACGGGCTGCCGGACAGGGAGCCCGCCGACTCGCCGCCGGCGACGGAGGACCCGGCTGACCCGGACGCGCACGGTCCCCTGATCCAGGCGTGAGGCGCAGCCGTCAGGCGTGGCGCCAGTCGTCGGATCGCAGGTGCGAGCCCGCCATCGGGCCCATCGTGAGCATGCCGCCGTCAACGGCCCATGATGCGCCCGTGACGTAGCCGCCGTCGGGCCGGCACAGGAGCCGCACGACCGCGGCGATCTCGCGTGCGTCACCCGGACGCCCGAGGGGGATGCCCGGGCGTGCCTTGCCCTCCAGGACCGACTCGTCCTCCTGGCCGGTCATCGGTGTCGCTATCTCGCCGGGTGCGACGGCGTTCACGGTGATCCCGTGCTCGGCGAGCTCGAGGGCGGCAACCTTCACGAGCAGGCCCAGGCCGCCCTTGGCCGCGCAGTAGGGAGCACTGCCGACGCGCGGCGCGTGCTCGTGGACGCTCGTGATGGCGACGATCCGTCCACCCGTGCCCTGGTCGACCATGTGCCGGGCGCTGCGCTGCAGGCACAGGAAGGCGCCGTCCAGGTCGACGGCCACGACGTCGCGCCACTGCTGCCAGGTGACGTCGAGCAACGGTGTAGCCGTACCCGTGCCGGCGTTGAGCACGACGGCGTCGAGGCCCCCCATGGCGGTGACTGCGGCGTCGACCGCGGTCGGCGCGCGCGTCGGGTCCGTGAGATCGAGGTGCAGCACGTGCGCGGTGGCGCCGTGCGCCGCGATCTCGTCCGCGGTCCGGCGCGCCCCGTCCTCGTCGCCGTGCCAGGTGGTCGCGACATGGTCGGCCTCGTCGGCGAGCGTCACCGCGATCGCCTTGCCGATGCCCGAGTCCGCGCCGGTGACGAGCACGCGGCGGGGACCGCGCCCCTGCGTGGGGTCGGGCAGGTCGACGGTGGGGGTCTGGGTCGGGGAATCTGTCATCGTCACGGCCTCGGGAGCGACGGGCGGCCACGTTCTCGACCCGCCCGCAAGCCTAGGCATCGTCGATCGCGCCTGCGAGGGCTGCGCAGCTGTGACGGCGTCGTCACCTCGCCGGCCTCGCTGACGAGACCTAGGCAGACAGCTCGGTCAGAAGACCCGGGACCTCGTCGACGAGCTCGCCGGCCAGGTATCCGACCCGGCCGACGCGGACGGCCAGCCGATCGCCGGCGGCGGCATGCAGGTGCGTGGCCCAGCATGCCGCCTGGTCGGCGTCGGCGCCCCGGGCCAGCAGGCCGACGAGGATGCCGGCGAGGACGTCCCCGCTGCCCGAGGTGGCCAGCCCGGGCGACCCCGTCGTCATCTGCCACGAGCGCCCGTCCGCTGCGGCGACGGTGCCCCGGCAGGACACGACGGCGCCGTACTTCTCCGCGATACGTCGGGGAGCGTCGTCCGTGACGTCGTCGACCCCGAGCAGGATCGCCGCCTCGGTCTGGTTGGGCGTGAGCACGAGGCGGCCGGCAAGGGACTCGGCCACCTCGGTGACCCGGGGCAGGACGCCGAGGGCGTAGGCGTCCACCAGCACGGGAGTCGTCTTGCCGATCCTGGGGGTGATCGCACGCAAGAGGTCGACCGTCCGGTCGGCGTCGTCGAGCCCGGGCCCGACGAGCACGGCATCCGCCGCGGCGAGATCCTCGTCGAGGATCTCCGTCCCGGTGCCGTCCGGGGCGCCGGACTCCGTCTCGGGAAGACCGTGGACGCCCGCCTCGGGGAGTGCGACCGCCAGCTGGACGGCGACCGTCCGTGCCACGGCGACCGTCAGTCGACCGGCTCCCGCCCGGAGTGCGGACCTGCCCGCCAGCAGGGCCGCACCGGGCGCGGACCGAGCACCGCCGACGACCACGACCTCCCCCCGGGAGTACTTGGAGCCACCTGGCGCGGGCAGCGGCCAGTCGCGCAGCACCGCCACCGTGAGCGGCTCAATGTGGGAGGGCATCGCGGTCTCCGGCGTGCTGGGTGACGGGCGTGTCCTGCCGGACCAGGTGCTCGTCCTCGTTCTCCTCGCGTGCCTCCCAGCCGCCCGCTCCACGGACGAGGCGAGTGACGGCGGCGTTGCGCACCGGGGCGTGGCGAGCGAGATCGAGCACCTCTCGCTCGGACAGGCCCTCGCATGCGTAGCGGATGCACATGATCACCGCGTCGTGGGCCACCACGAGCACACGGCGCCCGTCCTCGATCCGGGCCAGGTCCCCCAGGAACGCCCGAACCCGGAGCACGAGGTCCGCCCAGGACTCCCCGCCCGGTGGCCGGTAGTAGAACTTGCCGAGCTGCCGTCGCCGTGCGCTCTCCGCCGGGAACCGGGCGTCCACACCGGTCGCCGTGAGTCGATCGAGGATGCCCAGCTCGCGATCGCGCAGGCGCTCGTCCTGACGCAGGGACAGGTCGGAGCCGGCAGCCCGCAGCGCGATCGTCGCGGTCTGCACGGCCCGCACGTACGGCGAGCACCAGACCACCTCGGGGCCGGAGTCCGCGGCCTGCTCGGCGAGCCAGGCCCCGAACGCCGCTGCCTGCTGCTCGCCGAGCGACGACAGCGGGGTGTCCGCGTCCCGGGTCTCGAGCTCGAGCTCCTCGTGCCCTGCCCGCTCAGCGCGTGTCGCCGCGACGTTGCCGACGCTCTCACCGTGGCGGACGAGGATCAGCTCCCGGGCACCGCTGCGGGTCCGATCGGGCGCCCTCACGGCGCGTCAGCCGGTTCGTCGGTGATCGGCCGGTCGTCATCGGGGTCGGCGTGCGCGCGCCGGTCACCGACCACCAGCTCCGCCACGTCGTCTCCGGCCTGGGCGATGGTGGGCGACGGGCCGTCACCGCGCTCCTCGACCAGCGGTTCGGGTGGCCTGTTCTCGTCGCGTTGCTGTCCTGCGGTCATCGATGCGCTCCGGTGCCGTCCGTCGTGAGCTCGCACAGCGGCCCGCGCGTTGTGCCGAGCCCCGGTGCCGGCCCGCTGCTCGACCGGGATTTCACGGTATCCGGCCGACCGGCCGGCGCAACCGGCCGCAGATCCTTCGCGGGTTCGCTCGCGCGCCGGTGGAACGCCACGCATCCTGGATCGGTGATCCACGTCCACGTGCCCACCCTCGCTCTGCCGGGCGGGGCGATCCCCGTCGTCGGTCTCGGTACCTGGCAGGCGGGCGGTGGCGCGGCCGAGCGGGCCGTCAGCGCCGCTCTGCAGCTGGGCTACCGCCACATCGACACCGCCACCATGTACCGCAACGAGGCCGAGGTGGGACGCGCGCTCGCGACGGTCGGCATCGAGCGCGACGACGTCTTCGTCACCAGCAAGCTCCCGCCCGAACGCGTCGGGCGCGAACGGCGGACGCTCATGGAGTCGCTGGCCGCGCTCCATCTCGACCACCTGGACCTCTGGCTCATCCACTGGCCGCCCGGCGGTGCTGCGGCGCCGCGGACGTGGGACGCGTTCCGCGCAGCCCGGGACGAGGGACTGGTCCGCTCGATCGGCGTCTCGAACTACTCCATCGCGCAGATCGACGAGCTGATCGACGCGACCGGCGAGACGCCCGCCGTGAACCAGATCCCGTACAGCCCGGCGGACCATGACCCGGAGCTGCTCGCCGCGCACCGCGAGCGGGGGATCGTCGTCGAGGGCTACAGCCCGCTGAAGCGCTCCGACCTGCGGGCTCCGGCCCTGGCCGAGGCGGCCAGTGCGCACGACGTCACGCCCGCCCAGGTGGTGATCCGCTGGCATCTGCAGCACGAGGTGGTCGTGATCCCCAAGTCGACCGACCGGGACCGGATCGCCGCCAACCTCGACGTGCTCGGGTTCGAGCTCACAGCCTCGGAGATGGCCCGGATCGACGCGCTCGCCTGAGGTACGCCGGTCCGGACCTTCCGACGGCGCCGAGCGGCGTGCGGTCCCGGCTCGAGTCGCGATGGCCGACGGGGGAGCGCACGATGCGTGTCAGGTGCAGAGACGTCGCCGGCCTGACGACCAGGAGGACCGACGTGCGAGCACTCACCTGGCAAGGACGCGAGGACGTCCGGGTCGAGACCGTCCCCGACCCCCGTATCGAGGAGCCGACCGACGCGATCGTGCGGGTCACGTCGACCGCGATCTGCGGATCGGACCTGCACCTGTACAGCGTGCTCGGGATGTACCTCGACAAGGGCGACATCCTCGGGCACGAGACGATGGGCGTCGTCGAGGAGGTCGGGCCACAGGCGTCACGGCTCAAGCCCGGCGACCGGGTCGTCGTGCCGTTCGGGATCGCGTGCGGGACCTGCTGGATGTGCACGCACGGCCTCACCTCGCAGTGCGAGACGACGCAGGTGCGCGACCAGGACAAGGGTGCCGCCCTCTTCGGGTACACCAAGCTGTACGGCCAGGTCCCGGGCGGGCAGGCGCAGTACCTGCGGGTCCCGCAGGCACAGTTCGGACCCGTGGTCATTCCGGACGACGGCTCGCCCGACGAGCGCTACCTGTACCTCTCGGACGTCCTGCCGACCGCGTGGCAGGCGGTCGAGTACGCGCAGGTGCGGCCGGGCGGCTCGGTGGTCGTCGTGGGGCTGGGGCCGATCGGGCAGATGGCGGCGCGCATCGCTGCGCACCGCGGAGTCGGGCGGGTGATCGGCCTGGACCTCGTTCCGGAACGTCTGGCCATGGCCCGCCGGCACGGCATCGACGTGCTCGACGTGACGGAGGTCGACGACCTCGAGTCCGCCGTGCGCGACCTCACGGACGGGCGCGGTGCCGACGCCACGATCGACGCCGTCGGGATGGAGGCGCACGGGTCGCCCGCAGCGACAGGCGCCCAGAAGGTCGCCGGCCTCCTGCCGGACGTCCTGGCGCGACCGATGATCGAGAAGGCCGGGATCGACCGCCTGGCCGCCTTGCAGACGGCCATCCGGCTGGCGCGGCGCGGCGGCACGGTGTCGATCTCCGGCGTCTACGGCGGTGCGGTGGACCCCATGCCCATGATGGACCTCTTCGACCGCCAGCTGACCCTGCGGATGGGGCAGGCGAACGTCCGTCGCTGGGTCGACGACCTCCTGCCCCTGGTCTCGGGGGACGACGACCCGCTCGGCGTGCTCGACCTGCGCACGCACCGGCTCCCGCTGGAGCAGGCTCCTGAGGCCTATGCGATGTTCCAGGCCAAGGAGGACGGCTGCATCAAGGTCGTCCTGGACCCGGCGGAGCCGGCGAGCTGATGGCGACGGTCACCAGGGTGATGGGCTGTTCGTCGCAGGCCGTCCTGGACGTGCTGGCCGACGGCTGGACCTACGCCACGTGGGTGGTCGGGACGTCGCGGCTGCGCACCGTCGACGCGGACTTTCCGGCGCCCGGGTCCGTGATCGCCCACTCGTTCGGTGTGTGGCCCGCGGTGATCGACGACGAGACGATCGTGCGGGCGTGGCGTCCGGACCGCGGCATCGAGCTGCAGGCCCGCGGCTGGCCGGCAGGAGAGGCGCGGGTCCGAATCGACGTGCGTCCCGACAAGGGCGGCTGCTCGGTGCGGATGGACGAGGATGCCGTGCGCGGACCCGGCCTGCTGGTGCCCCGGGTGCTGCGCACGGCGGTGCTCACTCGTCGCAACACCGAGGCCCTCCAGCGACTCGCCCACCTGGCTGAGGGCCGCCCTGCGCCCTGACCCGGTCAGCTGTCCGCGCTCCTGCTGTGCGGTGGCTCCCGTGCCCGTGCCCGTGCCAAAAGGGCTGGCGCGGGCCTGCGATAGTCGGTCTCCATGGATGGTGCGCACCTTGGCCCGCGGCTCGACGCACGGCCACTCTTCGCCCCCGAGCTCGCCGAGCTGCTGCGGACTCTGCGCGCCCTGGGTCCGCAGGACTGGCAGCGACCAGCTGTTCCTGGGTGGACCGTGCACGACGTCACCGCACACCTGCTCGGCGACTGCTACGGGCGGCTGAGCGGAGGTCGCGACGGGTATCGCGACGGCCCCGCGCCAGCTGCCGACGAGCCCCTGCCGCGGTACATCGACCGCATGAACCAGCAGTGGGTGACCGCGTTCGCCCGGGTCAGCCCAGGTGTGCTGATCGACACGCTCGAGCTCATCGGTGGCCAGGCGGTCGAGTTCTTCGAGGCGGCCGATCTCGACAGGCCGTCGATCGGTGTCTCCTGGGCAGGGATCGATCCTGCGCCGATGTGGCTGGACACGGCTCGTGAGTACACCGAGCTCTGGACGCACCGCCAGCAGATCCGCCACGCGGTCGGGCAGGTCACCGACCCGGACGCACACAGGCTGGCGTTCGTGCTCGACACGTTCATGCGGGCGTTGCCCCACACCCTGCGCTCGACCACGGCCGACGTCGGGACGCAGGTCCAGGTCCGGGTCGGCCCCTGGGCGTGGACCGTGACCCGCGCGACGACGGGCTGGTCGCTGGCTGTCCCGTACCAGGGCGTGCCCGCAGCATCGGTAGAGCTCGATCCGGAGTCCGCGTGGCGCTTGTGCGTGCGCGGCATCGAACCGTCCGAGGCGCTGGCGAGGGCCGCCGTCGCCGGCGACCCGGCTCTGGCGGCCGCGGCCTGCGAGGTGCTGTCGATCGTGCGTTGAACGCTCGTGCCGTCACGTGAGGTGTGTCTGCTGAGGGGCAGGGCACCGATGCGGGTGCCGGTGAAGCCCGTGCGGTCCTGCGTGCGTCAGCCGCGGTGGACGGTGACCGTCACACCGTCGGTGTACACGTTGTTGCTCAGCGAGAGCAGCGGGGCCGTGGTGCCCGGCGCGATGATCGCGCAGTCGGCGACCCTCGTGTTCCGGCCGAACACGTTGTCCTTGAACGAGAGTCCCGGCAGCCCGCCTCCGCCGAAGTGCGCCTGGACCGCGACGGCCCGCAGCCCGGGGTTGATGCCGACGAAGAGCAGCCGCGTCGGGCTCCCGAGGAGGTCGGGAAGGCCCTGGCCACGGTACGAGTCCAGGTCAGCTCGGCTGAGCCGCACGCGAGAACCGCTCGACCGGAGGCTCGACGTCGTCATAGATGCGCACCGCCGTCAGCCGGTCGTCCGCATCCCGCTCGTAGACGGCCACGCCTGCCTGGGGCGGGAACTCCCCGTCGCCCCAGCGGACGCAGTTGTACTCGACCGCGGACCGAGCACCGTCGTCGGTCACGGTGCAAGGCTGCAGCTCGATGCCGCCCCCCGCGCTGAAACTCGTCGTGAAGTAGGCACGCAGCTGCTCGCTCCCGCGGTGCGCCGCGTGCGGACCGAAGGACTCGCGCAGGTACGCGTCGTCGGCGAACGCCGTCATGACGGCGTCGAGGTCGGCACCGGCCAGCGCCGTCTGGAAGCGCCCGACGACGCCGTCGAGGGCGTCGTGGCTCGCCGACAGGACGGGGGGCCGGACGTGCCGCCGGCCGTCGACCGGCCACTGGCTGCAGTAGGTGCGGAAGACGACCGACCGGTCGTCCGGAGACTCGGCGACGACGGCGACGGGCCAGTCCGTGGCGTTCCCCTCGTCGTCGTCGACGCGGGCCAGCAGCTCCACTACGGCGCGTCGCCCGTCGGTGGTGGAGGCGACGGTCTCGACGCGGGCGTGGTGGCCGGCGAGCCAGGCCGTGTTGCGCTTGACGAACTGCCGGAGCTGCGAGTGGCCGTGCACCTCGCCGACGCGCGGGTCGTGGACCACCACGTGGCCGGGCCACACGTACTCCAGGTCGCGGGAGTCGCCCGTGTCCAGAGCCCTCAGGTACTGCGCGACCGGGTCGGCATGCACCTGTTCGCGCGCCTGCTTGCGGGCCAGCTCGGCGGCGGAGACGAACTCCGGGAACCACGGCATCCCGTCACAATGCACCCTCGCCGACGCCGGCGACAGGGGCGCGGTGAACTCTTGACGACGCCTGTTGCCGAGAGCATGTTGTGACACGAGCACCAGACCACGTCGCCGTGGGGGTTTCTCTCGCGGAGACAGCTACGCGAAGGAGCAGGGGATGATCAGCACCGACATGAACAGTGCGAGCTCGGCCGCGAGCCCGCCGGTGGAGCCGGGGCAGGTGAGGCTCGAGGTGGTGGTCATCCCGGTTTCCGACGTCGACCGCGCCAAGGGCTTCTACGAGTCGCTGGGCTGGCGGCTCGACGCCGACCTCGCGGTCGACGAGGGCTACCGGGTGGTGCAGCTGACGCCGCCGGGGTCGGCGTGCTCCATCATCTTCGGCACGGGCCTGACGGCGGCGGCGCCCGGCTCGTTCGAGGGCCTGCAGCTCTCTGTCTACGACATCGACGCTGCGCGCGCCGACCTGGTCGGGCGGGGCGTCGAGGTGAGCGAGCCGTTCCACGACGAGACCGGCATCTTCCATCACGCCGGCACCGCGGGACGGGTCGACGGCGCCGCACCCGGTCACGCCGACTACGGCTCGTTCGTCGCGTTCAACGATCCGGACGGCAACGGCTGGCTGCTCCAGGAGATCAAGACGCGCCTGCCCGGTCGATGAGGGGGATGACCCGATGGACACGAGCTACGAGTCCGTGAGCGATCTCGCCGCCGCCCTGCGCCGCGCCGCCGCGGCCCACGGCGAGCACGAGGCGCGGACGGGCCAGGACGACCCGGACTGGCCCGACTGGTACGCGCTCTACATGGTCCGCGAGCGCGCCGGCGACGAGCTGCCGACGTGACCGCCGACTACGACGTGATCGTGCTCGGCGGGGGTTCGCCCGGTGAGCACTGCGCAGGCGCCCTGGCCGAGGGTGGGCTGCGCGTCGCCGTCGTCGAGCGGGAGCTGGTCGGCGGGGAGTGCTCGTACTGGGCGTGCATCCCGTCGAAGACCCTGCTGCGGCCGGGCGAGGCCGTGCACGCCGCTCGCGAGGCCGCTGCGACGGCCGAGGTCGACCTCGAGGCCGTGTTCGCCTGGCGCAACTTCCAGGTCTCGGACTACTCCGACGCCGGTCAGGTGACGTGGCTCGCGGACAACGGCATCGACCTGCTGCGGGGGGACGGACGGCTCGCCGGACCCGGTGCCGTGGAGGTCGACGGCGTGCGGCACACGGCCGACCACGTCGTGCTCGCCAACGGCGCCTCGCCGATCGTTCCCCCGGTGCCCGGACTACGTGAGCTGGACGGCCTCTGGACCAGCCGTGAGGCCACCTCCATGACGGCGGTCCCGCGTCGCCTGCTCATCATGGGCGGCGGACCGGTCGGGGTGGAGATCGCACAGGTCGTCCGCCGGCTCGGGGGCGAGGTGGCCTTGGTCGACCGGTCCGCGCACGTGCTCGGGCGGGAGCCCGCGCCGCTCGGTGAGGCGCTCGGCGAGGTGCTGCGCGGCGAGGGCGTCGAGCTCGTCCTGTCGGCCGGTGTGGCCCGAGCGCGGCGCGACGCGGACGACTACGTCCTCGAGCTCGACGACGGGCGCGAGCTGCGCGGCGACAAGCTGCTCGTCGCCACGGGACGCCGGCCGCGCGTGCACGACCTCGGCCTCGAGACCGTCGGCATCGAGCCCGACGACAAGGGCGTGCCCGTCGACGAGCGCCTGCGCGTCACCGACGGCCTGTGGGCGATCGGCGACGTGACCGGGCTCTGGCCGCTGACGCACGTCGGCAAGTACCAGGGCGACGTGGTCGCGGCGAACATCCTGGGGGAGCGACGGGCCGCCAGCTACGAGGCCGTCCCGCGGGTGACGTACACCGACCCGCAGGCGGCGGCCGTGGGCATCGCGGACGACCGCTACCAGGCGACCGTCCCGGTGTCCGGCGTGGCGAAGACGTCGACCTACACGCGCGCCTACGCCGAGAGCAACGGGTTCCTCACGCTCGTCAGCGACGGCGAGCGGCTGACCGGCGCCTACGCGCTGGGACCGGAGGCGGGCGAGTGGCTGCAGCAGGCCACGCTGGCCATACGCGCCCACGTGCCGATCGACGTCCTGGCCGACACGATCCAGCCCTTCCCGACCTTCTCGGAGATCTACGTCCCCGCGCTGAAGGCCCTGCGCGGCGAGATCGCCCGATGAGCCGGGCTGCGCGTGAGCCCGCGCTGGCGGGCCAGACGGTCGTCGTGATCGGCGGGAGCGCGGGCATCGGGCTGGCGACCGCACGGCTGGCGCGGTCCGAGGGCGCCGACGTGGTGCTGACGGCTCGCGACCCCGACCGGCTCCGCCGTGCGGCCGACGAGGTCGGCGCGCGGAGCACCGCCGCGTTCGACGCGAACGACCTCGCTGCCCTGGAGAGCTTCTTCGCCGGGCTCGCCGCCCCGATCGACCACGTCATGGTCACCGCCGGTACGCCGTTCTACGCGCCGCTGTTCGACATGGACCTCGAGGACGCGCGCCGCGCCCTCGCCGAGCACCCGATGGTGATGCTCGGCGTGGCCCGCTTCACCGTGGGCCGGATCCGTCAGGGCGGGACGCTGCTGTTCATGGGCGGCACGGGCGCGCGCCAGCCGGCCGTGGGTCTGTCGATCACCGCGGCCCTGACCGCGGCCCTGCCAGTGCTGGCGGCCAACCTCGCGCTCGAGCTCCGTCGTCGGGCCCGACGACGTCGCGGCGCTGGCGGTCCACGTCATGGCGAACACGGCCCTGACCGGGGCGACGTTCGACGTCGACGGCGGCCAGCAGGTCCTCCGCGGGTAGATCCGTCAGAGGTCGATCACGAGGTCCGTGGTCGGCCGGGCCGAGCAGATGAGCAGCTCGTCGTCGCCGGGCGGCTCGAGCGGCGGGGTCCCGTACGACGCCGAGCCTGCCAGCACGGCGGTCACGCACGTGTGGCACACGCCCGTGCGGCACGACCACTGCGTCGGGACGTCGCAGGCTTCGGCGAGCTCGAGCACGGAGTCGTACCTGTCGGACCACCCGGTCGAGAGCCCGGAACGGGCGAACGTCACGGCCGGGCCGGTCCCCGGCGGAACCGGTGGCTGGTGGGGCGGCGGCGCGTCCGCCGCGACGACGCCGGGGTTGATCGGGGAGCGCGAGCCGAACTGCTCGGTGCGGACCCGGCTCGGGTCGAGGCCGACGGCGGTGACGGCGGCCACGATGTCGTCCATGAACGGCTCCGGACCGCAGACGTAGGCGATCGCGTCGATAGGAAGCTCGAGCCCGGTGATCACTGCCGCGGTGAGCCGCCCAGCCCGGGCTCCCGCCGGCAGCGGGCGGCTCGGCGTCGTGTAGAGGACGAGCGAACGAGCTCGCGGGAGGTGTGCCACCAGGTCGGCCGCCTCGGAGCCGAGGACCTGCGTCTGCTCGTCGTGGGCCGTGTGGATCCACCACACCTCGCGCGTGCTGCGCGTGCTCGCGAGCCGGTGCAGCATCGCGAGCACGGGCGTCACCCCGATGCCCGCGGAGACGAGCACGACCGGGCCGTCGCCGTCGTCGAGCACGAAGCCGCCGCGCGGCGCCGCGACCTCGATCCGGTCCCCGGGGTGCAGGAGCGCACGCAGGCGACCGCTGATCCCGCCGTCGGGCTCGGCCTTCACGCTGATCCGGTACTCGCCGCCGCCCGGGTCGCCCGAGAGCGAGTACGTCCGCACGGGCGCCGGGTCGCCGGCCCCCCGCACGCGCACACTGACGAACTGGCCGGCCTCGAACGCGGGCAGGGCGTCGTCGGCCGTCAGCCGGAACGACGTCACGGTGGCGGACTCGGCGACGACGTCCGTCACGGTCAGCGTGCGGAAGCCCGGCCACGACGGCTTCGTCGCGACCGCGACGCCGGCGGGTTGGGCGCCGCCGTCGAGCATGCTCCGGAACGACTGGCGCCAACCGGGGCTCAGAGCCGGGATGTCGAGCGCGGTCTCGAGCCGCCTCGCGTCGTGCCCCGGCAGGTACAGCAGCGCGTCGACGTCCGCCACGGTCAGCTCGTGCGGTCCGCGCCCGGTGCGTTCGATCGGGTCGCCGGCGCGGACACGGCCCTCGGTCAGCACACGCATGTAGAAGCCCGGGCGGTGGTGGGCGACGAGCAAGGACGGGAGCTGCGGCTGTCCCAGGCGCATCCCCACGCGGAAACAGGTGACGCGCGGTTGCGTGACCTCGAACTCCGCCTCGCCGATGCGATAGCGGTCGCCGATGCAGACCTCGTCGTCGCCGAGCCCGTCGACCGTGAAGTTCTCGCCGAACGCGCCGTGCTCGAGGTCGTCGCGCCCGAAGACCTCCTGCCAGTGGCGGTAGGACTCGATCTGGTAGACGAGGACGGCGCGCTGCTCGCCGCCGTGGCCGGCCAGGTCGCCCTGCCCGTCGCCGTCGATGTTGAGGCGGCGGACCATCCGCGGGCCGTGCACCCCGCTCTTCCAGACGCCGGTGTGCACTGTCCGGCCGCGCCAGGGGACGTCCTGGGGCATCCCGACGTTCACCGACAGGAGCGTGGCCATCGCGTCAGCCGGCCAGGTCTGGATCGCTCAGGCCGCGGGCCTGCCGGACCTGCTCGGGCGACCACCGCTCCCAGCCGTGGAAGCTCGAGACGTCACCCGCGTCCCACGCCTCGCGTAGTCCCGGGCTGCTGAGGTCCCAGTCCGGCCGGGCCTCGCTCGTGGCGGCACGCAGGTCGCGCCAGAGCTCGTCGACCGACGGACGCCCCCAGAACCAGTAGCCGTTGTAGACGCTGTGGACCACAAGCCCCGGCTTCAGCACGAGCGTGTGGGGGATCATCGGGTCGTTCGCCGGGTCCGTGTACTCCTGGATGTCGAGATCCTGCTGCACGATGCGGCCGGGGTCGGAGAGGAACGGCCAGTGCGCGCCCACCGAGGCGCGAAACTCCTGGAGCGTGTGGCGCTCATCCGTCGCGATGGTGGCGATGCGCGTGTACGCCACCCCCAGCTTGGGCTGCATAGCGGCGAGGTCGAGATGCTGCTGGTGCTCCTTCGGGCAGTAGTGGCCGCGGGCGAGCGTGAGGATCATCGGGTCCTCGCCCTGGATCTCGCTCAGCCGGCGACGGGCTCCCGTCTGATCCGGGAGCTCGTAGTCGGGAAAGACGCCGCCGGGCACGATGTCGGACCGCATGGGCTCTCATCTCTCGTCACGCCGGGACTGCTGCGGGAACCCGCCCATCCTTCCGCAACGCTCGCGGCCGCGCAGTCGCACGAGCCCCCGGAGTCACGCCGAGAGGATCCTGCGAGGCCGTGCAGTCGCGAGTGGCTGTGGGGGTCGTCGCCATGGTCGGGTGGGTCTGCTGCCGCGACGACGCCGCGGATGTGGGCTGGCTCTCGAGAGTCGAGACCGACTCGCGCGTGCCGGAGCCGGAGCAGGCTGTCGGGCCCAACGCGAGCAGGGTGGCGGCCGCGGTCAGGATCAGGACGGCTCTGGCCGAGGTTGATCGCACGGGGTACTTCCTTCGGGTCGGAGCCAGGCCCACACGCAGCGGGATGGTGTGGGCCTGACCCTGTTCGTCAGAGGGTGAGCAGGACCTTGGTGGCGCGCCGCTCGTCCATGGCCTGGTAGCCGTCGGCGGCCTGCTCGAGGGGCAGGATCAGGTCGAAGACCTTGCCAGGGTCGATGGCGCGGTCCCAGATGAGCTGGATGAGCTCGGGCAGGAAGCGGCGCACGGGGGCGGGCCCGCCGTGCAGGTGCACGCCGGAGAAGAAGAGCTCCTGACCGGGCAACGACACGTCGTGGGAGACGCCGACGTAGCCGACGTGTCCGCCGGCCCGGGTCGCGCGGATGGCCTGCATCATCGACTCCTGGGTGCCGACGGCCTCGATCGTGCTGTGCGCGCCGAGGCCACCGGTGAGCTCCTTGATGCGTGACACACCCTCGTCCCCGCGCTCCTCGACGATGTCGGTGGCGCCGAACTCGCGGGCGAGGGCCTGCCGGTCGGCGTGACGCGACATCGCGATGATCCGCTCGGCGCCGAGCTGCTTGGCGGCGAGGACGCCGAGCAGGCCGACCGCGCCGTCCCCGACGACGACAACGGTCTTGCCCGGGCCGACCTCGGCCGCGACGGCGGCGAACCAACCGGTGCCCAGCACGTCGGAGGCGGCCAGGAGCGACGGGATGAGGTCGGGGTCCGGCGTCCCGGGAGTGGCGACGAGCGTGCCGTCGGCGTGCGGGATCCGCGCGTACTCGGCCTGGGCGCCGGGGAGCGCGCCGGGCTGCCGGTGCACGCAGTGCGTCTGGTAGCCGGCCTTGCAGATGTCGCAGGTGTTGTCGGAGGCGAAGAACGATCCGACGACGAAGTCACCGACCTTGACGTTCGCCACGTCTGTGCCGACCTGCTCGACGACACCGACGTATTCGTGGCCCATGGGTTGGTGGTCCACGTCGTCGGCCCCTCGGTAGGGCCAGAGGTCGGACCCGCAGATGCAGGTGGCCGCGAGCTTGAGGATCGCGTCGGTGGGCTCGACGATCGTCGGCCGCTCGGTCTGGTCGACCCGGACGTCGCCCGGGGCGTACATGACGACTGCGCGCATGGTGGTGGTGCCTCTCTGTCGGTATGCCCCCACCCCACCCCCGCCCGCGAGCGTCGGGGAGTCCCTAACGAGGGGTGTACCGCCGGTGCACCTCTCACCATGGACTCCCTCCGCCGACGGACCGGGCCTACGGTCGAGTGCATGGACAACCGAGCGGACGTGCGCGAGTTCCTCATGTCGCGGCGCGCGAAGGTCACCCCCGACGCCGCGGGCGTCATCGGCGGGACCAACCGGCGCGTGCCCGGCCTGCGCCGCAGCGAGGTCGCGGCCCTGGCGGGCGTGAGCGTCGAGTACTACGCCAAGCTCGAGCGCGGGGCGATCGGCGGCGCGTCGGCCTCCGTCCTGGACTCCGTCGCGCAGGCCCTGCAGCTCGACGACTCCGAGCGCGCGCACCTGTTCGACCTCGCCCGCGCCGCGGACGGCATCCCCTCGTCGGGCCGGTCCCGCCGGCGCGGCACGCGCTCGTCGGCACCCCGACCGAGCCTGCAGTGGACGCTCTCGGCGATCACCGACGGGGTCGCGTTCGTCCGCGACCAGCGCCAGGACCTGCTGGCCACCAACGCGCTCGGCCGCGCCTTCTACTCGCCCGTCCTCGGCGACGGCGGCCGGACACCGAACCTCGCGCGGTTCCAGTTCCTCGATCCCGCCGCCCGCGACTTCTACCCCGACTGGGACCTGTTCGCCGAGATGTGCGTCGCGATCATGCGCGCCGAGGCGGGCCGCGACCCGCACGACAAGGGGCTGCAGGACCTCGTCGGCGAGCTCTCCACCCGCAGCGAGACCTTCCGCACGCTCTGGGGCGCGCACGACGTCCGCACGCACGGAGCCGGCACCAAACGGTTCCACCACCCCGTGGTCGGCGAGCTCACCCTCGCCTACGAGGAGCTCGCCATCACCGCCGAGCCCGGCCAGGTGCTCATGGTCTACACCGCCGAACCCGGCTCGCCGTCGGCCGAACGCCTCCGCCTGCTCGCCTCCTGGGCGGCCGACCCGGCGCGCGCCGACGCATCGTCGTGACCACACCACTTCGACCACAGGGCCAGCAGATGAGCCTTCAGGACTTCCTCGACCACGTGCGGACCGGCGCCGTCCTGGTGGGCGGCTCCGCGGAGCACGCCTTCCTGCACCAGGCAGCCCAGGACGCCCTGCGGATCACCGCCGAGCTGAACACCGGGTTCCACCCGCCGGAGGAGGTCCGCGCCCTGCTGTCGCGGCTGACCGGCCGAGCGGTGCCGGACTCGGTGACCGTCTTCCCGCCGTTCCACTGCGAGTTCGGCAAGAACCTCACGCTCGGCGACGACGTCTTCATCAACATGGGCTGCACGTTCCAGGACGCCGGGGGCATCACCATCGGCGCCGGCACGCTCATCGGTCACGGCTGCACGGTGGTCACCCTCAACCACGCGGTCGACCCCGCCCGCCGTGCCGACATGATCCCGGCACCGGTCGTCATCGGGCGCAAGGTCTGGCTGGGTGCGGGCGTCACGATCGTCCCGGGCGTGACGATCGGCGACGGTGCGATCGTCGGCGCCGGGGCGGTCGTCACCAAGGACGTGCAGGGCAATGCGGTCGTGGCCGGCGTCCCGGCCCGACTGATCCGAACCACAGGCTTCGACGCGTCCGGCACCTAGCAGCGCACGTGTCGGTGGGTGTCGGGTGGAGGATCGTCACCGTAGAGCGGCGTAGCTTCATTCAGCAACCAGCTGCGAGGGCGGAGAGGCGACGGCGGCGGTGTCGTTCGAGGGGGCTCCAGGCTCGCGCGGGGGTGCGGAAGACGGTGCCGCGCAGTCTGGGCAAGCGCACCGGTGGGGGACCGGATCCCAGTCGGGTAGGGCGTGTGACCTGCAGGTTCGCCCGTGGCTGCCCCCCGCGGGGCTTACCACCGTCCCCACAGTGTGCCCGTCGCACAGGGAGAATCTTGTCTTGACCTGCGGTTTTGCGTCGCGACGAAGTGCCCCGAGTGGGATTCGAACCCACACTGGATCGGGTTTGAGCCGAACGCCTCTGCCGGTTGGGCTATCGGGGCCGTGCAGCAGGATACCGGCCGAGCACAGGACCGAGACGCAGGTGGGCGGGCTCACAGGCGCACCTGCTGCGAACGGACGGGTGGCGCCTACTACTCTGTGCACGTGAGCACCGACGCCAAGCCCGATCCCACGCAGGCCGCCCTCGACCTGAGCTCGACCGCTCCCGAGGCGGAGCCGACGCCGACGCCGGCGCGCGCCGCTCGCCGGGCGGTGGTGGCCGAGGACGAGGCGCTCATCCGCATGGACGTCGTCGAGACGCTGCGCGACGCGGGCTTCGACGTGGTCGGCGAGGCCGGCGACGGCGAGACCGCCGTCCAGCTCGTCACCGACCTCAAGCCGGACGTCGTCGTCATGGACGTCAAGATGCCGATTCTCGACGGGATCTCCGCGGCGGAGCGCATCGGCAAGGCGCACCTGGCACCCGTGGTGCTGCTGACGGCCTTCTCGCAGAAGGAGCTCGTCGAGCGCGCCAACGAGGCGGGCGCCATGGCGTACGTCATCAAGCCGTTCAGCCCCGCCGACCTGCTGCCCGCCGTCGAGATCGCCATCTCGCGGTACGCGCAGATCGCCGCGCTCGAGTCCGAGGTCGCCGACCTGGCGGAGCGGTTCGAGACCCGCAAGCGCGTGGACCGGGCCAAGGGCCTGCTCATGACGAAGATGGGCCTGACCGAGCCGGAGTCGTTCCGGTGGATCCAGAAGACCTCGATGGACCGTCGCCTGACCATGCGCGAGGTGGCCGACGCGGTCATCGAGCAGGTCGGTGGCGGCTCGGCCTGAGTCTCGTCAGGCAAGACAGCAGGTCACGCCGACGTCGCGGTGGCGCCCGAATTGGTTCGCTCCGTGTCACAACTCGGCAACAACACGCCCCGGTAACTTCCGGTTTCACACGCTGGACACAAACTATGAGTACTTTCACGCCACACTGCAGGATCTCTACCGAGATCCCGCGGATCGCAGTACTCACAGAGGGGTACCACGCATGATTCGTTCGACACACGCAGTCCGGCTCGCGGCCCTGGCAGGCGCTACGGCGCTCGTGCTGGCCGCATGCGGCAGCAGCGACGACAGCGGTGACGGCTCGTCCGAGTCCGCCGCGGCGCCGTCCGCCGATGCGCTGATCATCGGCACGCTCCTTCCGCAGACGGGATCCCTGGCCTACCTCGGCCCGCCCGAGATCGCGGGCGTCGGCCTGGCCGTCAAGGAGATCAACGAGGCCGGTGGCGTCCTGGGCAAGGACGTCGTCCAGGAGGACGCGGACTCGTCCGACGCCGACCACGCCGAGGTTGCGACGCAGTCGGTGACCGACCTTCTCTCCAAGAAGGTCCAGGTCATCATCGGCGCGGCATCCTCGTCGGTCACCCTGAACGTCGTCGACGACATCACCGCCGCGAAGGTCGTGCAGATCTCGCCGGCCAACACGGCCACGAAGCTGTCCGGCTACTCGCCGTACTACTTCCGCACCGCCCCGCCGGACACGGTCCAGGGCGCGGCGCTCGGCAACCTGATCACGGGTGACGGGCACGCGAACGTCGGCATCCTCGTGTTCAACGACGACTACGGCACGTCGCTGCGCGACGTGGCGCAGAAGACGATCGAGGCCGCGGGTGGCACGGTCACCTACGGTGCCAACGGTGCCGGCCAGGAGTTCGACCCGGCTGCGAGCAGCTTCGACTCCGACATCACGGCCCTGCTCGCCACGAACCCCGACTCCGTCGCGGTCCTGGCGTTCGAGCAGACCAAGCAGATCATCCCCGGGCTGGTCGCCGCCGGCGTCTCCCCGGCGAACATCTACCTGGTCGACGGCAACACGGCCGACTACTCCGCGGACTTCCAGCCCGGAACGCTCGAGGGTGCCCAGGGCACCATCCCGGGCGCCTTCCCGAGCGCCGAGTTCCAGGCGTCCCTCAAGACGGTCGACCCGAACCTCAAGGACTTCGCGTACGGCCCCGAGTCGTACGACGCGGCCATCCTCGCCGCCCTCGCGGCGGTCAAGGGCGGCGGCACCGACGGCGAGACCATCCAGGCGAACCTGGCTGCGGTCTCGGGTGCCGACGGTGGCGAGGAGTGCTCGTCGTTCAAGGACTGCGTCGCCCTCATCGAGGACGGCAAGGACATCCAGTACAAGGGCCAGGCCGGTGTCGGACCGTTCAACGCCGACAACGACCCGTCCAGCGCGTTCATCGGCGTCTACAAGTACGGGGCCGACAACAAGAACGTCTGGGTCAAGGCCGTCGAGGGCAAGGTCGAGGACTGACCTGACCTGACGCCTCACCTGGCGTGACATCGGCGGAGGCCGGCGCGGAGCGATCCACGCCGGCCTTCGTCGCGTCTAGCCGAGCTCGAGGTCCACGACGAGGGCCCGGTGGTCGGAGACGCCCGTGTCGATCGTCCGGGCCGGCCCGGACGCGTGGACGGGGCCGTACGCCAGGACGTGGTCGAGCTGCTGGGTCGGACGGCCGACGGGGTACGTGGGCCCGGTCGCCAGCGGCTCGAACTCCGACACGCTCGTCGCGGTGCCCAGGTCGAGGTTCAGGTCGCCCAGCAGGACGACGGGGCGGGGGAGAGCCCGCGCCTGCCCCGCGAGGTGCCTCAGCTGCCGGACGTTGTGGCCGGGGATGTACGTCAGGTGGGTCGCGACGACCGTGACGTCCCCCTGTGGCGTCCGTACGCGGGCCGCGAGCGCCGCACGGGGCTCGTCGCGCACCAGCGTCGGCCACCGGCTCCCCGGCCACCGCACCGGCGCACGGCGCCGCAGGAGCGGCAGGTCGATCACCTGCCACCGCTCCACCGGGAACCGGCTCAGCAGCGCGATGCCGTAACTCGCGGCCGCGGGCTGACGGTCGCCCGTCGGCGCGGTCCAGACGCCCGGCTCGCCGTGCAGGACGGCCGCGAACCGGTGCTCGGTCGCCCCCATCGCCTCGGCGGCCACGAGGGTCAGGTCGGCGCCGTGGGAGCGGGGCTGGTCCCGGTCGACCTCCTGGAGCGCCAGCACGTCCGCATCGAGGGCGTGGACCGCCTTCGCGAAGCGGTCCAGGTCCACCTCGCCGTCGTCGAGGGACCGGCCGTGCAGGATGTTGAACGTCGCGATGCGCACCCCGACGATTCAACCCGTCGGCCTGCGGGAGCGCGCGTCGGGGTGTAGACCTGCGTGCCATGACGCAGACGGACGCCATCGACGACCGCTCCGCGCTCCAGGACGGCCTGCGGCTCACCGCGGTCGCCCTCATGGACGCCGAGATCCCGTTCGCCCTCGTCGGCGGCTACGCGGCGTGGGCCCGCGGCGCTCCCGAGCCCAGCCACGACGCCGACTTCGCGATCACCGAGCGTGACATCGACCGGGCCAAGGAGGCGATCGCGGCCAAGGGCCTCGAGGTGTCGGAGCCCGCCGAGAACTGGCTGTTCAAGGCGTTCCACCACGGGCAGCTGGTCGACGTGCTGTTCCGCATGGTCGGGGAGCCCGTCACGGACGAGCTGCTGGCCCGCAGCGACGTCCTGGAGGTCCTGGCGGTGCGGATGCCGGTCCTGGGCGCCACGGACATCGTCTCGGCGAAGCTGCGCGTGCTGGGCGAGCACGCCTGCGACTTCGGGCGCCTGCTGGCCATCGTGCGCGCGCTGCGCGAGCAGATCGACTGGGACCAGGTGCGCACGGACGTGGGGGAGCACCCCTACGGACGCGCGTTCCTGTTCCTGGCCGACGAGCTGGGCATCACCGACGTCGGCCTCGTCCCGGGTACCGACGTGGAGCCGGGACGGACCACCGGGGACTAGGCCTCCGGCGGCTTGTGCGCGGCCTCGACGTCGGTGGCCAGGGTGCCCAGGTAGAGCTCGATGACCTTGGGGTCGTTCATGAGCTGGCGACCGGGCCCGGAGTACGCGTTGCGCCCCTGGTCGAGCACGTACGCGCGGTCGCAGATCTGCAGCGCCCGGCGCGCGTTCTGCTCGACGATGACGATCGAGACGCCGGCCTTGTTGATCTTGCGCGTCCGGATGAACGTCTCGTCCTGGCGGACGGGGGACAGCCCCGCCGACGGCTCGTCGAGGAGCAGGACCGACGGGTCCATCATGAGCGCCCGCGCCATCGCCACCATCTGCCGCTCGCCGCCCGACAGGGACCCCGCACGCTGCTTGCGGCGGTCGCCGAGGGTCGGGAAGAGGCTGACGATGAACTCGAACCGCTCGGCGTACTTCTTGGGCGCCTGGAACAGGCCCATCTGCAGGTTCTCCTCGATGCTCAGCGAGGGGAACACGTTGTTGGACTGCGGCACGAAGCCGACGCCGCGACGGACGAGAGAGTCCGCGCGCAGGTGCGTGATGTCCTCGCCCTTGAGCGTGACCGAGCCGGTGCGGACCGTCACGAGCCCGAACAGGGCCTTGAGGAGCGTCGACTTGCCGGCGCCGTTGGGCCCGATGATGCCGACGAGCTCGCCGGGGTGCACCACGAGGTTGCAGCCGTTGAGGATGTCGACGCCCGGGATGTAGCCCGCGTACACGTCGCGCGCGTCGAGCAGGGGCTCACCGGTGGGAGCGCCGCGGTGGACGGAGGCGGCGTCGGTGGTCTCGGTGGTCACGGGGTCTCCTCGTGCTGGGTGCGAGCCTCTTCCTCGGCCTGGACCTCGGCCTCGAGCTGCTCGGTCGTCTCGTCGTCCAGGAGGCTGTCGTCGCCCAGGTCCGTGTCGTGGTGCTTGCCCAGGTAGGCGTCGATGACGGCCTGGTCCTGCATGACGGTCTCGGGCGGCCCCTCGGCGACGATCCGGCCCTCGGCCATGACGATGACCCAGTCCGAGATGTGCCGGACCATGTGCATGTCGTGCTCGACGAACAGCACCGTGGTGCCCTCGTCGCGCAGCGCCTCGACGTGGCCGAGCAGCGACTGCGTCAGGGCCGGGTTCACCCCGGCCATCGGCTCGTCGAGCATGACCATGGTCGGCTTGCTCATCAGCGCACGGGCCATCTCGAGCAGCTTGCGCTGTCCGCCGGACAGGCTGCCCGCGAAGTCGTCGCGCTTGGTGTCGAGCTTGAACCGCGCGAGCAGCTCCTCGGCCTGCAGGGTGATCTCGGCCTCGCGCTTGCGCCAGAGGGCCGGCACGAGTGCCGTGGCCAGGTTCTCGCCGGGCTGCTTGGTGGCGCCGAGCCGCATGTTCTCGATGACCGTCATGCGGCTGAGCGCCTTGGTCAGCTGGAACGTGCGGACCATGCCGGACTGCGCGACCCGGGCCGCCGAGACGCCCGCCAGGGAGCGCCCCTCGAACGACCACGTCCCCGTGCTCGGCTTGTCGAAGCCGGTCAGGAGGTTGAACAGCGTGGTCTTGCCGGCACCGTTCGGGCCGATCAGCGCGGTGATCGCCCCGCGCTGGACCTCGATGTGGTCGACGTCGACCGCCGTCATGCCACCGAAGTGACGGGTGACGTGGTCGGCCACGACGATCGAGTCGGGCTTGGCCGCGCCGGGGACCCGCTCCACGTTCGCCAGCTCGGCAGCGACGGCGGCGCGACGGCTCTCGGCGGCCACCTTGACGTCGCCAGGGGGGAGGTCAGCGGACATTGATCGCCAGCTCCTTCTTGTCGCCCAGGATGCCTTGTGGCCTGAAGATCACCAGCAGCATGAGCGTGATCCCGACGATGATCCAGCCGAACGCCTCGATCTGCTCGCCGCGCATCACCGTCTCCGGCACGCCGTCACGCATCACCGTCTTGATGAACATGAGACCGACCCAGAAGATGATCGAGCCGAGCACCGGTCCGAACACGGTGGCCGCACCGCCGAGCAGCAGGATCGTCCACATGAGGAACGTCATGGTGCGGCCCATCGAGTCGGGCTGCACGGCTCGGGGGAGCACGTAGATGATGCCGGCGATCGCACCGATGACGCCGCCGAGGATCAGTGACTGCATCTTGTACGAGTAGACGTTCTTGCCCAGCGAGCGGACGGCGTCCTCGTCCTCGCGGATGCCCTTGAGCACGCGGCCCCACGGGGACCGGATGAGCAGCCACACGAGCCAGCAGGCCAGTCCGACGACGACCCAGGCGACGATCCTGATCCACCAGCCGTTGGAGGCGTTCGTCTGGTAGCTGAAGGGTCCGAGGTCCCAGGTCCCGTCCGGCAGGGGAGAGGCTCCCTGGAACGTCTCCTTGTAGTCCTTGCCGCGAAGGCCGGACGACGCGCCCGTCAGCTCGGTGAGCGCCGTCGAACGGCCGACGAGCCGGACGATCTCCGCCGCGGCGATGGTGACGATGGCCAGGTAGTCGCCGCGCAGCTTCAGGGTGGGGATGCCGAGAACGAGCGCGAAGACGGCGGCCGCGGCCATCGCGACGAGCACAGCCGCCCACAGCGGCCAGCCGGCGATCGTCGCGATGGCGAAACCGTAGGCGCCGAGGAGGACGAAGCCTGCCTGGCCCATGTTGAGCAGCCCGGTGAGGCCGAAGTGGATGTTGAGTCCGATGGCGCCGAGAGCGTAGGCGGCGGTGGTGGGTGCGAACGCCTCTGCGACGACGTTGGTGAAGATCCGGGACCAGTCCATGGCTACTCCTTAACCGATCCGCTCGGCGCGGCCCAGAAGTCCCTGGGGGCGTAGCAGAAGCACGAGGATGAGGATGAGGAGCGCCCCGGCGTACCGCATGTCGCTGGGAAGCACGAGGTTGGAGAGCTCGACGACGAGACCGATGACGATCGAGCCGACGAGTGCGCCGAACGGGGCACCGAGCCCGCCGAGCGTGACGGCAGAGAACATGAGGAGCAGCAGTGCGCCTCCCATGTTCCAGCTCGTCGCGTTCAGGTAGAGGCCCATGAGCACGCCGCCGAGCGCGGCGAGCGCGCCACCGATCACCCAGACGAGACGGATGATCCGCTCGACGGTGATGCCCGAGGCCGCCGCGAGAGCGGGGTTGTCGGACACGGCGCGCGTGGCCCGACCGACGCGGGTCGCGAGCAGGAAGTAGGCGACCGCACCGAGCGCGGCGCACGCGATGATCACCGACCAGATCGACGCGACCGAGATCCGGACGGTGCCGAGGTGGACGATGTTCGGGTTCGCCGTGACGATGCGCAGCGCGCTCGCGCCGAAGAAGAACTGGTACGTGTACTGCAGCGCCATGGCCAGCCCGATCGTGACGATCATCTGCTGGGTCGTGCCGACGCGGCGCTTGCGCAGGGGGTGCCAGATCCCGGCGTCCTGGACGTATCCGGAGAGCGCACCGACCAGCACCGCGATGATGCCGGAGACGAGCAGTGGCAGACCGAAGGTCTGCACGCCGATGTAGGCGATGATCGCGCCGAGCGTGACCTGCTCGCCATGAGCGAAGTTGCTCAGCCCCGTCGTGCCGTAGATGAGCGAGAGGCCGACGGACGCGAGCGCGAGCAGGACGCCGAAGACGAGGCCGCTGGTGATCTGCTGCGCGAGGCGCTGCCAGCTGAACCCGCCCTCCGTCGACGATCCCGTCGGTGCGCCGGTCTCACCGTTGTCGCCCGTGCCGCCCGGTGCGCTGGTCGAGCTCGGGTTCGAGCCGCTGCCGCCCCCGGCCGACGGCTCGCCGAGCGGGAACAGCGCGCCGCTCGACGATCCGAGCGTGACGGTGACCGTCCGCGGGTTCGCCTCCGGGTTGCGCAGGCTCTCGCCGGCGGGGAGCGTCGCGGTGTCGAGGGTGACCGTGTAGTCGCCGGCCGTGGTCACGGCGACGGTCCACTTGCCCTCGGCGTCCGTGGTCGCGGTCGTGGTGGTGCCCGGTCCGGCGATGGTGAGCGTGATGCCCGTCGCGGGTTCGCCTGCCGAGGTGCGGATCGTGCCGTTGATGCAGCCGGTCGCGACGTCGGCCACGCACGGTGCCGTGGTGGCGGCGTGCGCAGGAGACGGTGCGAAGAGCAGGACCAGCGACGCGAGCAGGAGCACGAGAAGCGCTCCGGCGCCTCGTCGTGCGGCGGCCGAACCGTCGGGAGTGCGGGCACGGTCCAGGTTGGCGAGTTCTCGCACCTGGGACCTCCGTCCGTCTGTGTCGTGTGAAGCGATTGTCACGAGGGCCGGGCGTCGTTGCCCGACCCCCAGGTGACGTCCGCCGGGTGGGAGGACGATAGGCAGGGATTGTGTCGCTTTCGTTTCGTGAACGCGAGGTATCGGGCTCCCGAACCTCCGGCGTGTCCCGATCGACACCAAGTATCTGGTCAAATGTCCAAGAATTGCACCCGTACGGGGGACGCCAGGGACCACCTGGGACTAGGCACCGCGGTCCACGGTGGTCCATGATCGACGACGACGCCATCGCGGGCAGGGATGTCGTCACCCCGACCGGATCCCCCTCGTCCCGTCCGGAGGTCTGACTGCCGTGCGAATCGGTGTGCAAGTCCGCGGAGCCCAACCGGGTGACCTCGACAGCCTTGTCGCGCTCGTCCTCACCGCCCGCCAGGAAGCGGGCGTGGGCTCGCAGCTCTGCACGGACGACGCGGCGCGGCTGCACGACCAGCTCGGCACGCTCCTCGGCGTACCCGGCGGACGCATCCTCCTGGCGCAGCTCGACGGCGAGCCCGCCGGTCTGATGCTCGCGCGGATCGTCGGCCCCGGTCCGTTCACCGACGTGGTGGCGATGGACATCGAGGCCGTCTACGTGCAGCCCGACGCGCGTCGGCGCGGTCTGGGCCGCGCCATGCTGATCGCGGCGGTGACGATGGCGGAGGAGGCCGGCGTGACCGAGCTCTACTCGTCGCCGCTCCCGGGCGCCCGTGGCATGCAGCGCTTCCTCGCGCGGATCGGGTTCGCGCCCGCCGCCTCGCACCGCGCCGTCTCGACCGCCGTCCTGCAGCGCCGGCTCGCGCAGGACCACGCGCCGGGCACGACGCGCCGGCTCGAGGACCTCATCGCGCGTCGCCGGCAGGTGCGCGAGGCCCGTCAGGCTCCCGACGAGGCACCGACCGCCGCGGCCAAGGCCGCCGATCAGTCGCGCGCGTCGATCACCATGCAGGTCAACCGCGCCGTGCAGAGCAAGCGACCGCCCTCGTCCTCGACGACGACCTGGTAGGTCGCCAGCCGGCCACCGAGGTGGATCGCGGTCGCGGTCCCGGTGACCAGTCCCGAGCGCGCCGACCGGTGGTGCGTCGCGTTGATCTCGATGCCGACCGCCGCCCGTCCAGGACCGGCGTGCACCTGCGCCGCGTAGGAGCCGAGCGTCTCGGCCAGCGCCGCGGACGCGCCTCCGTGCAGGAGCCCGTAGGGCTGCGTGTTGCCCTCCACGGGCATGGTCCCCACGGCGCGACCGGCCGAGAGCTCGATCATCTCGATGCCCAGCCTCTCGATGAGGGTTCCTGCGACGGAGGGGACGGTGGCGAGGGCGTCGGTGTCGGACATGGCAGATAGGTTGGCACCCGTGAACGACGTCCTGCCAGCGGCCACCCCGACCACCCCCGCGAGACTTCTCCTCATCGACGGTCACTCGATGGCCTACCGGGCGTTCTTCGCGCTCCCCGTGGACAAGTTCGCCACGTCGGCCGGAGAGCCGACCAACGCGGTGTTCGGGTTCTTCTCGATGATCGCCAACCTCCTGCGCGACGAGGAGCCGACGCACGTCGCGGTGGCGTTCGACGCGGGCCGGACGACGTTCCGGACCGAGGTCTACGAGGAGTACAAGGGCAACCGCGACGCCACGCCGGCGCCGTTCCGTGGCCAGGTCGAGGTGATCCAGCGCGTGCTGGACACCATGCACATCCCGTACCTGTCCAAGCCCCAGTTCGAGGCCGACGACATCCTGGCCACCCTGTCGGTGCAGGCGCGCGCGCAGGGCATGCAGGTGCTCATCTGCACCGGCGACCGCGACGCGCTCCAGCTGGTCAACGAGGACGTCACGGTGCTGTACCCCGTGAAGGGGGTCTCGGAGCTCGCGCGGATGACGCCCGCCGCGGTCGAGACGAAGTACGGCGTGCCGCCTGAGCGGTACCCGGACCTCGCGGCGCTGGTGGGGGAGTCGAGCGACAACCTGCCCGGCATCCCCGGGGTCGGTCCGAAGACCGCGGCCAAGTGGATCGGCCAGTACGACGGCTTGCCAGGGATCCTCGCGAACGCCGCCGAGGTGCCCGGCAAGGCGGGCGAGTCGCTGCGCGACAATCTCGAGCAGGTCGCCCTGAACCGCCAGCTCAACCGGCTCCTGACGGACGTCGAGCTGCCGCTCGGTCCCGAGGACCTGGCCGCCCGTCCGTGGGACCGTCACGCGCTGCACGCGATCCTCGAGGAGCTCGAGTTCCGCGCCATCCGCGACCGGCTCTTCGCCATGCTCCCCGACGAGGGCGAGAACTCCGCGACCGCCGTCGCAGCCGCCGAGCTGAACATGACGGTGCTCGGTGCCGGGCACCTCGGCGGCTGGCTCGGCGAGCGGGCAGGGCAGCCGCTCGGGCTCGACATCCGCGGGTCCGGTGCGCCCGCCCGCGGGGACGCCTGGGGGATCGCCCTGGCGGACCAGGACGGCGACGCGGCCGCGTTCGACCTGCAGCAGATCGACCCGGTCGACGAGACGGCCCTCGCCGCCTGGCTCGCGGACCCGGACGCGCCGAAGGTCGTGCACGCGTCCAAGGAGGCGTGGCACGCGCTGGCCGGTCGCGGCCTGCCGCTCGCGGGCGTCGTGTTCGACACCGAGCTCTCGGCCTACCTGTGCCAGCCGGACCGTCGCGCGTACGACCTCGCCGACCTCGCCATCGGGTACCTGCGGCGTGAGCTCGGTGCCACCGAGGCCGGCGACGGCGGGCAGGGACTCCTGGACCTCGAGATCGACGGGACCGACGAGGGCCGGCGCGCCGCCGTGCGCGCCGCGGCGGTCCGCGACCTGTCGGACGTGCTCGGCGGCGAGATCGCCGACCGCGGCGCCACCGGGCTGCTCAGGGACCTCGAGCTGCCGCTCGTGGACGTGCTCGCGCGCATGGAGAGCACCGGCATCGCGATCGACCAGCCGTACCTGAGCAGCCTCGAGAAGTCGTTCGACGCCCAGGTGCAGGAGGCGGCCGCCGACGCGTACGCGGTGATCGGGCGCGAGGTGAACCTCGGCTCGCCCAAGCAGCTGCAGGAGGTCCTGTTCGACCAGCTCGGCATGCCCAAGACCAAGAAGAACAAGACGGGCTACACCACCGACGCGAACGCGCTGACCGACCTCTTCGCGCGGACGCAGCACCCGTTCCTCGAGCACCTCCTCGCGCACCGCGACGCCATCCGGCTGCGGCAGACCGTCGAGGGCCTGCTCCGGTCGATCGCGCCCGGCGGGCGGATCCACACCACGTTCCAGCAGACGATCGCGGCGACCGGCCGGCTGTCGTCGGCGGACCCGAACCTGCAGAACATCCCGATCCGCACCGACGCGGGCCGGCAGATCCGCCGCGCGTTCGTCGTCGGCGAGGGGTACGAGACGCTCCTGACCGCGGACTACTCGCAGATCGAGATGCGGATCATGGCGCACCTGTCGGGCGACGAGGGCCTGATCGAGGCGTTCAACTCCGGCGAGGACCTGCACAGCTACGTGGGCTCGCACGTGTTCGACGTCCCCACCGACCAGGTCACGCCCGCCATGCGGTCCAAGATCAAGGCGATGAGCTACGGCCTCGCGTACGGGCTGTCGGCGTACGGACTGTCGCAGCAGCTGGCCATCGAGGTGTCCGAGGCGTCGTCGCTGATGCGGGACTACTTCGAGCGGTTCGGCGGCGTGCGCGACTACCTCGAGGGCGTCGTGAAGGTCGCCCGGACGACGGGTTACACGGCCACGATCCTCGGCCGACGCCGCTACCTGCCCGACCTGACCAGCGACAACCGGCAGCGCCGCGACATGGCCGAGCGCATGGCGCTCAACGCGCCGATCCAGGGCAGCGCGGCGGACCTCATCAAGGTCGCGATGCTCGGTGTCGACCGGGAGATCACGCGCCGGGGGCTGTCGTCGCGCATGCTGCTCCAGGTGCACGACGAGCTCGTGCTCGAGGTCGCACCCGGCGAGCGCGACGAGGTCGAGGCACTCGTCCGCGAGCAGATGGGGGCGGCGGGCGACGGAGCGACCGACGGGCCGCTGGACGTGCCGCTCGACGTCACGGTCGGCGTCGGCGGGTCCTGGCACGACGCAGGTCACTGAGCCGCAGAACGGGGCAGCGGGCGGGTCGGCGTCCGTCCGTTCCTGGTGTTTCGAGCGGGTTTCTGTTTGCGGCTCGCCGTGCGGGGTCGGGTGAACTGCGCCACAGTGTCGGCCACACAGCGGCAAAGGAGCCGCGACTTCCTTCGAGGAGGCGCTCGTGACCGACACGCTCGGACAACCAGAGACCGACTACGAACGAGTACAGAGAAGCGCCGAGTTCCAGGCGCTCAAGCGGCGGTTCCGCCGCTTCGTGTTCCCGATGACGGCCTTCTTCCTGGCCTGGTACTTCCTGTACGTGCTCCTGGCGGACTACGCCCACGACTTCATGTCCCAGAAGGTGTGGGGCAACGTCACGGTCGGCCTGCTGTTCGGGCTCGGGCAGTTCGTGAGCACGTTCGCCATCACGATGATCTACGCCCGCTGGGCGAACAACCGTCAGGACCCGGTGGCCGAACGACTGCGTCGGCACATCGAGGAGGGCGCGTCGCTGGACGGTGAGGGCGCATGATCGACTCGTTGCGTTCCCTCCTGCACTCGGCAACGTCCGAGGACGTCGGCAGCCCCGCGGTCAACATCGCGATCTTCGCCGGCTTCGTGGCCATCACGCTCGTCATCGTGTTCCGGGCGTCGCGCAACAACAAGACCGCGGCCGACTACTACGCCGCGGGCCGATCGTTCACCGGTCCTCAGAACGGCACGGCCATCGCGGGCGACTACCTCTCCGCGGCGTCGTTCCTCGGCATCTGCGGTGCGATCGCGATCAACGGCTACGACGGCTTCCTCTACTCGATCGGCTTCCTGGTCGCCTGGCTCGTGGCACTGCTCCTGGTCGCCGAGCTGCTGCGCAACACCGGCCGGTTCACGATGGCTGACGTCCTGTCGTTCCGCCTCAAGCAGCGTCCGGTCCGCATGGCGGCGGCGCTGGCCACGCTGACGGTCGTCTTCTTCTACCTGCTCGCGCAGATGGCGGGTGCCGGTGGCCTGGTCGCCCTCCTGCTCGGCGTCGAGGGAACGGCCGCGCAGGGCGTCGTGATCGCCGTCGTCGGTGCGCTGATGATCCTGTACGTGCTCATCGGCGGCATGAAGGGCACCACGTGGGTCCAGATCATCAAGGCGGTGCTGCTGATCATCGGCGCGGCCGTGATGACCGTCTGGGTGCTCTCGGAGTACGGCTTCAACTTCTCCGACCTGCTGCAGGGTGCTGTCGACGCGGCCGGCGAGGGCGGGGAGTCGATGCTCGGTCCGGGCAAGCAGTACGGCGCGACGTCGATGAGCCAGCTGAACTTCCTCTCGCTGGCCCTCGCGCTCGTTCTGGGCACCGCTGGCCTGCCGCACGTCCTGATGCGCTTCTACACGGTGCCGACGGCCAAGGAGGCCCGGCGTTCGGTGGTCTGGGCCATCTGGCTCATCGGCATCTTCTACCTGCTGACGCTGGTGCTCGGCTACGGCGCGGCGGCCCTCGTCGGACCAGAGGCCATCAAGGCGGCACCGGGCGGCGTCAACTCCGCCGCACCGCTGCTGGCGTACGAGCTGGGCGGGACGATCCTGCTCGGGCTCATCTCCGCCATCGCGTTCGCGACGATCCTCGCGGTCGTGGCGGGCCTGACGATCACGGCGGCGGCGTCGTTCGCGCACGACATCTACGCGTCGGTGATCAAGCACGGCGAGGTCAAGCCGGACGGTGAGGTGCGGGTCGCGCGGATCACCGTGGTGGTCATCGGGATCCTGGCGATCATCGGCGGCATCTTCGCCAACGGTCAGAACGTCGCGTTCCTCGTGGCGCTGGCGTTCGCGGTCGCGGCGAGCGCCAACCTGCCGACGATCCTGTACTCGCTGTTCTGGAAGCGGTTCAACACCTCCGGCGCCTTGTGGAGCATCTACGGCGGGCTGATCTCCTGCCTCGTGCTCATCACGTTCTCGCCCGTGGTGTCCGGCAAGGTCGACCCCGTGACCGGCGCGAGCCTGTCGATGATCAAGAACACCGACATCGACTTCCACCTGATCCCGCTGGAGAACCCCGGCCTGATCTCGATCCCGCTCGGGTTCCTGCTCGGCATCTTCGGGACCTACGTGAGCAGGGTGAAGGGCGACCCGGCCAAGTACGCCGAGATGGAGGTCCGGTCGCTGACCGGCGCCGGCTCGGAGAAGGCGGTCGTGCACTGAGGCACCGGGGCGGTGACGCCGGTCGTCACCGCCCCAGGTGCGTCACGAAGATCGCGGTGCCCGGCAGCCGCGCGCCGCGGACCGGTCCCCAGCCGCCCCAGGTCCGCTCGTGCCCGGCGGGCCACTCCGGCTCGACGAGCCGGTCGAGCACGAAGCCTGCGGCCGTCAGCTCGGCCACGTGGTCGCCCAGCGTCCGGTGGTACTCGGCGTAGAGGACGGACCCGGACTCGCCGATCTCCGCGTACGGGGTGCGGTCGAAGTACGAGCGTGTGGCGGTCAGGCCGGCCTCGCCGGGGTCGTCGGGGAACGCCCACCGGACCGGGTGCGTCACGGCGAACACCCAGCGGCCGCCCGGTCGCAGCACCCGCGCGACGGACTCGTGGACACGGCCGGCGTCGGGGACGAACGGCAGCGCACCGAAGGCGGTGAAGGCGACGTCGAAGGACGCGTCGGCGAAGGGCAGCTCCCGCGCGTCCGCCTGTACGAGCGGCGTCGTCCGACCGACGGACTCGTCGTACCCGGCACCGGCCGCCAGCATCCCGGCGGACAGGTCCGTCGCGACCACCGAGACCCCCTGCGCCACGAGCCACCGCGAGCACTGCGCGGCTCCTGCGCCCACCTCGAGCACCCGCGCGCCCGACAGGTCGCCGAGGAGCCGGGCGTCCGCCTCGCGCAGGCCCTCAGGGCACCAGCAGAAGTCGGCCGGCCCGAGGAACGCGCCGTGCTCGTCGAGGTACTCGTTCGCGTTGGCGTCCCACCAGCCGCGTCCCGCGGCGCCGCCCGCGGACGGCGGGATGTCGAGATAGCCGGCCTCGGCGAGCGGGTCGTCGGTCATGCGACCAGTGTCGCGCGCTTGATCAGCACGTCTGTCATCTGCGTGACGCACGGGATGGTTATGGTGTGAGCGACGGCAGCCCGACGATGCGCTCCGGCCACCAGTTTCCTGAGGTCGAAGGAGTGCCAACGTGCGTGTCGGACTGCTCACCGGTGGGGGCGACGTCCCCGGGCTGAACGCCGCGATCCGTGCCGTCGTGAAGCGTGGCGAGGGCGAGTACGGCCACTCGATCATCGGGTTCCGCAACGGCTGGCGCGGCGTCGTCGACGGCTTCAGCCTCCCGCTCACCCGGCAGCACATCCGCAACCAGCTGGCCGTCGGCGGCACGCTGCTCGGGACCGCGCGGTACCACCCGCACTCCTCGGACGGCGGACTGGACGCGGTCCTGTCCACCCTCGAGTCGGAGCGCATCGAGGTCCTCATCTGCATCGGCGGCGACGGGACGCTGCACGCGGCCAGCAAGGTGGCCGAGGCGGGCGTGCGCATCGTCGCGATCCCGAAGACGATCGACAACGACGTCTGGGGCACCGACCAGTCGATCGGCTTCGACACCGCCGTCGGCATCGCGACCGAGGCCATCGACCGCATCCACACCACCGCGGAGAGCCACAACCGCGTCATGATCGTCGAGGTCATGGGCCGGCACGCGGGCTGGATCGCCGCGACGTCGGGCATCGCCGGGGGAGCCGAGCTCGTGCTCGCCCCCGAGCAGCCCTTCGACATCGACAAGATCGAGCGCTTCCTCAAGCACCGGCACCGCGCGCACGCGAGCTTCTCGATCATCGTCGTCGCCGAGGGCGCGGTCCCCGCGGAGGGCACCTCGATGCACTACGAGACGCAGCTGGGGAAGTTCGGCGACATCGTCGCGGGAGCCATCGGCGAGCGTCTCAAGATCGAGATCGAGAAGCGCACCGGCTTCGACACCCGGACGGTCGTGCTCGGGCACATCCAGCGCGGCGGCATCCCGTCCCACGTGGACCGGATCCTCGGCTCGCGGTTCGGCGTCGCGGCGATCGACGCGGCCAGCCAGGGCATGTCGAACGTCATGACTGCGCTGCGCGGGGAGACCGTGCAGATGATCTCTCTCGACGAGGTCGCCGGGAAGGTCAAGTACGTGCCGGACGAGCTGCTGGCGGTCGCGCGCGCGCTCGGTTGAGCAGCATGACCGCGCTTTGACCCACCCTCGGTCGCCCAGATAGGGTAGACGGCGGTGCCGCGCGCCTTGTTGCGGCGGCTCATCCCGAACGTGCTGCTCGTACGTGGTCTCACATCGCACTGCTGGATGCGGACCGGGGACGCCCCATCATCACGTGGTCACCAGCGCTTTCCACCGTGCCGTCCGGCACACCATTCGTGTCCGTACAACTTCCCTGTCCGCATCGGAGCCCATCCCTACATGAGCATCACCACCCCCGCGAAGCCCGCCTCCCCGCAGGTCGCGATCAACGACATCGGCTCGGCCGAGGACTTCCTCGCCGCGATCGACGCCACCATCAAGTACTTCAACGATGGCGACATCGTCGAGGGCACCATCGTCAAGGTCGACCGCGACGAGGTCCTTCTCGACATCGGTTACAAGACCGAGGGCGTCATCCCGTCCCGTGAGCTGTCCATCAAGCACGACGTGGACCCCGGAGACGTTGTCAAGGTCGGCGACGCAGTCGAGGCCCTCGTCCTCCAGAAGGAGGACAAGGAAGGCCGGCTGATCCTGTCCAAGAAGCGCGCACAGTACGAGCGCGCCTGGGGCACGATCGAGAAGATCAAGGAAGAGGACGGCGTCGTCACCGGCACCGTCATCGAGGTCGTCAAGGGCGGCCTCATCCTCGACATCGGTCTGCGCGGCTTCCTGCCCGCGTCGCTGGTGGAGATGCGTCGCGTCCGCGACCTCCAGCCGTACGTCGGCAAGGAGATCGAGGCCAAGATCATCGAGCTCGACAAGAACCGCAACAACGTGGTCCTGTCGCGCCGCGCCTGGCTCGAGCAGACGCAGTCCGAGGTGCGCTCCACCTTCCTGCAGACGCTGCAGAAGGGTCAGGTCCGCCCCGGCGTCGTGTCCTCGATCGTCAACTTCGGTGCGTTCGTGGACCTGGGTGGCGTGGACGGGCTCGTGCACGTCTCCGAGCTGTCCTGGAAGCACATCGACCACCCGTCCGAGGTCGTCGAGGTCGGCCAGGAGGTCACCGTCGAGGTTCTCGACGTCGACTTCGACCGCGAGCGTGTCTCCCTGTCGCTGAAGGCGACGCAGGAGGACCCGTGGCAGGCATTCGCCCGCACGCACGCCATCGGCCAGGTCGTCCCGGGCAAGGTCACCAAGCTGGTTCCGTTCGGTGCGTTCGTGCGCGTCGAGGACGGCATCGAGGGCCTCGTGCACATCTCGGAGCTGGCCGTGCGCCACGTCGAGATCCCGGAGCAGGTCGTCCAGGTGGGCGACGACGTCTTCGTCAAGGTCATCGACATCGACCTCGAGCGTCGCCGCATCTCGCTCTCGCTGAAGCAGGCGAACGAGGGCTTCGACCCGACGAGCGACGACTTCGACCCCGCGCTGTACGGCATGGCGGCGGAGTACGACGAGGCCGGCAACTACAAGTACCCCGAGGGCTTCGACCCGGCCACGAACGAGTGGCTCGAGGGCTTCGAGGCACAGCGCGAGGTGTGGGAGGCGCAGTACGCGCAGGCCCACGAGCGCTGGGAGGCGCACCGCAAGCAGGTCGCCGACGCCGCGAAGGCCGACGCCGAGGCTGCTCTCACGGCTGCCGAGGGTGGGGCGACGGCGACGTCCTCCTCGTCCTCGTCCTCCGCGGGTCCGGTTCCCTCCTCGTACTCGTCGAGCACCGAGGAGGCCGCGGGCACGCTGGCTTCCGACGAGGCGCTCGCCGCTCTGCGCGAGAAGCTCACGGGCAACTGATCACAGCAGTCCACGGCGGGCCGGTCACCTTCGGGTGGCCGGCCCGCTGGCTTTTCCCCTGCCTGTGCGCGCGGCTCGACGGGCACGGCAGTATGGACGGATGCAACGCATCGGACTCACAGGCGGGATCGCGGCCGGCAAGTCCGTCGCGGCACGGCGACTGGCGGAGCTCGGAGCGGTGGTGATCGACTCCGACCTCCTGGCGCGGGAGGCCGTCGCGCCGGGCTCGGCCGGCCTGGACGCGGTCGTCGAGGAGTTCGGTACCGGCGTGCAGGCCGCGGACGGCTCCCTGGACCGCAGCGCCCTGGCATCGATCGTCTTCGCCGATCCCGCGGCCCGCGCGCGGCTCGACGCGATCGTGCACCCGATCGTGCGCCGGCTCTCGGCCGAGCGCTCCGCGGCGGCGGCCGCCGTCGACCACGGGGCGGTCGTCGTGCACGACATCCCGCTGCTGGTCGAGACCGGGCAGGCCGACGACTTCCATGTGGTGGTCGTCGTCGACGCACCCGCCCTCCTGCGCGTCGAGCGGCTGGTCCGACTGCGCGGCATGGACCGCGGCGCGGCCGAGGCGCGGGTCGGCGCCCAGGCGACGGACGCCGAGCGGCTCGCGGTCGCGGACGTCGTGCTGGACGGGACCGGCAGCGACGACGACCTGCGCGTCCAGGTGGACGCGCTCTGGGAGCGGCTCGCGGTCGAGCGGGCTGACGAGCTCTCGGCGGAGACCCCGTGATCCTGCTGACAGGGTTCGCGCCGTTCGAGGAGCAGCCGGTCAACGCGTCGTGGCTGGCGGTGCAGGAGGTCGCGGCCCGGTGGACCGGCGACGACCTCGCGGTGCGGGAGCTGCCGGTCTCGTTCCGCGGCGCCCGGCAGGTGCTGCGGACGGCGATCGCCGAGCTGTCCCCGACGCTCGTGGTCGCCGTGGGCGAGGCCGGGCGACGGGAGGCCGTGGGGATCGAGCGGGTCGCGGTGAACCTCATCGACGCGCGGATCCCCGACAACGACGGGTCGGCGCCTGTCGACGTGCCCGTGATCGCGGGCGCGCCCGCGGCGTTCTTCACGACCTTGCCGGTCAAGGCGTGCCTCGCTGCGGGGCAGGCGACCGGGACGCCGACCGAGGTCTCGTACTCGGCGGGCACCTACGTCTGCAACGCGACCTTCTACGCGCTCCAGCACCTGCTCGCGTCGCGGCCCGAGGTGCGCAGCGGGTTCGTGCACGTGCCGCGCGCGGGGCTGTCGACGGACGCCGCGGCGACGGCGCTGCTCGCGATCGTGGGGACCGCGGCCAGCGTCGAGAGCGACCTGCGGGTCACGGCCGGCACGCTCGACTGAGCTCCCGGGCCCGCGGGTGTCGGTGGAGGACCGTACGGTTGTCGTATGCGTCCCGTCACCGATCTGCAGCGGACCGTCGCCCCGTTCGAGGTCATCTCCGAGTACACGCCGTCCGGCGACCAGCCCAAGGCGATCAAGGAGCTCGCGGCGCGCATCACCGCGGGCGAGAAGGACGTCGTGCTGCTGGGCGCCACCGGCACCGGCAAGTCGGCGACGACGGCCTGGCTGATCGAGAAGCTGCAACGGCCCACGCTGGTCATGGCGCCCAACAAGACGCTCGCCGCCCAGCTGGCCACGGAGTTCCGGGAGCTGCTGCCCAACAACGCGGTCGAGTACTTCGTCTCGTACTACGACTACTACCAGCCCGAGGCGTACATCGCGCAGACGGACACCTACATCGAGAAGGACTCGTCGATCAACGACGAGGTGGAGCGCCTGCGGCACTCGGCGACGAGCTCGCTCCTGACCCGCCGGGACGTGATCGTGGTCGCGTCCGTGAGCTGCATCTACGGTCTCGGTACGCCGCAGGAGTACGTGGACCGCATGGTCGCCCTGTCCGTGGGCGACCGGGTGGACCGCGACCAGCTGCTGCGCAAGTTCGTGACCATGCAGTACACCCGCAACGACATGGCGTTCACGCGCGGCACCTTCCGCGTCCGCGGCGACACCGTCGAGATCATCCCGGTGTACGAGGAGCTCGCCATCCGGATCGAGTTCTTCGGCGACGAGATCGAGGCGATCGCCACGCTGCACCCGCTGACCGGCGACGTGGTGCGCGCGGAGCAGCAGATCCACATCTTCCCGGCCACGCACTACGTGGCCGGCCCCGAGCGCATGGAGCGCGCGATCGCGGGCATCGAGGTGGAGCTGGAGGACCGGCTGAGCGAGCTGGAGCGGCAGAACAAGCTGCTCGAGGCCCAGCGGCTGCGCATGCGCACCACGTACGACATCGAGATGATGCGCCAGATCGGCTCGTGCTCCGGCATCGAGAACTACTCGCGGCACATCGACGGCCGGTCCGCGGGGACGGCGCCCAACACGCTGCTCGACTACTTCCCCGAGGACTTCCTGCTGGTCATCGACGAGTCGCACGTGACGGTGCCCCAGATCGGCGCGATGTTCGAGGGCGACATGTCGCGCAAGCGCGCGCTGGTGGACCACGGCTTCCGGCTGCCCAGCGCCACCGACAACCGTCCGCTGCGCTGGGAGGAGTTCGTCGAGCGGATCGGGCAGACGGTCTACCTCTCGGCCACGCCGGGCAACTACGAGCTGTCCATCTCCGACGGCTTCGTCGAGCAGATCATCCGGCCCACCGGACTGGTCGACCCGCAGGTGATCGTCAAGCCGACCACCGGTCAGATCGACGACCTGCTCGGCGAGATCCACGACCGCGTCGAGAAGGACGAGCGCGTGCTCGTCACCACGCTCACCAAGAAGATGGCCGAGGACCTCACGGACTACTTCCTGGAGAAGGGCGTCCGCGTCCGGTACCTGCACTCCGAGGTGGACACGCTGCGGCGCGTCGAGCTGCTGCGCGAGCTGCGGCTCGGCGAGTACGACGTGCTGGTCGGGATCAACCTCCTGCGCGAGGGTCTCGACCTGCCCGAGGTGTCGCTCGTGGCCATCCTCGACGCCGACAAGGAGGGCTTCCTGCGCTCGGGGCGCTCGCTCATCCAGACGATCGGCCGCGCGGCCCGCAACGTGTCGGGCGAGGTGCACATGTACGCCGACCGGATCACGGACGGCATGGCGCAAGCCCTCGACGAGACCACCCGACGCCGCGACCGGCAGATCGCCTACAACCTCGAGAACGGCATCGACCCGACGCCCCTGCGCAAGAAGATCGGCGACATCACGGACCTGCTGGCCCGTGAGGACGCCGACACGGCCGAGCTGCTGGGCGGCGGTGGGCGGCAGACCAGCCGCGGCAAGGCGCCCGTGCCGGGGTTCGGTTCGAGGGGCGCTCCGCGCGACGAGCGCACGCGCCTGACCGGTGCGGCGGCCGGCGAGCTCGCGGACCTGATCCAGCAGCTGTCCGACCAGATGCACGCGGCGGCCGCGGAGCTGCAGTTCGAGCTCGCGGCGCGGCTGCGCGACGAGATCTCGGGCATGAAGAAGGAGCTGCGCCAGATGCAGGCCGCCACGGCCTAGGAGGAGGACGCGATGGCTGTCGAGGTGCAGGTGACGTTCGACGCCGGCGACGCGGAGGCGCTCGGCCGGTTCTGGATCGAGGTGCTGGGCTACGTCCAGCAGCCGCCACCGGACGGGCACGCGACGTGGAGCGACTTCCTGGAGTCCGTCGGGGCGCCCGAGGAGAACATCTTCGCGGCGGTCGACCCCGAGGGCGTCGGACCGCGTCTGCTGTTCCAGGGGGTGCCCGAGGGCAAGACCGCCAAGAACCGCGTGCACCTCGACGTGAACGTCGCCGCGAAGATCGCCCCGCCGGAGCGGGCGGCCTTCGTCCGTGCGCGGGCGGCGGAGCTCGAGGCGCTCGGAGCGATCCAGCTCCAGGTGTTCGACGGCCAGGAGGGACCGGACAGCTTCTGGATCGTCATGGCGGACCCGGAGGGCAACGAGTTCTGCCTGCAGTGAGCGTCACATGGGACGCACGGGCGGCGTGGCCTATGCTTGCCGACGTTGAAGGGGAGTACCCCAGTCACGATCACGTCGTCATCACGGACCTGTCCGCACGGGGCCCGGCGCGATCGGTCCGCGACACGCAGCACGCGCGGGCGGGGGAGACCTTCGGTCACGATGTTCTCGTACCGGAGGTGTATCCATGGATGTGTCCGGCTGGGTCTGGGCAGGGACGGCGGTTTTCGTCGTCGGGCTGATCATCTTCGACTTCTACGCCCACGTGCGCACACCGCACGAGCCGACGTTCTCCGAGTCGGTGAAGTGGTCGATCTTCTACATCGCCATCGCCCTGGTCTTCGGGGTCGCGCTCGGCATGGTCTGGGGCTGGGACTTCGGCACCCAGTACTTCGCCGGGTACATCACCGAGAAGAGCCTGTCGGTCGACAACCTCTTCGTCTTCCTCATCATCATGACGAAGTTCGCGGTGCCCCGGATCTACCAGCAGAAGGTGCTGCTCGTCGGCGTGGTCATCGCGCTGGTGCTCCGCACGATCTTCATCCTGGCCGGCGCCGCGGCGATCGAGCAGTTCTCCTGGGTGTTCTACATCTTCGGCGCGTTCCTCGTGTACACGGCCGTCAAGCTGGCCCGCGAGCACCACGACAAGGAGCACGCGCCGAAGGACCAGCCCGACGGCATGGCCGTGCGGATGCTCAAGAAGGTCCTGCCGACCACGGAGGAGTACCACGGCGACAGGCTGAGCGTCCGGATCGACGGCAAGCGGCTCTTCACGCCGATGCTCGTCGTCATGGTCGCGATCGGCTCGACCGACGTGCTCTTCGCGCTCGACTCGATCCCGGCGATCTACGGCCTGACCAACGAGGCGTTCATCGTCTTCACCGCGAACGCGTTCGCCCTGCTCGGCCTGCGCCAGCTGTACTTCCTGATCGGCGGGCTGCTGGATCGCCTGGTGTACCTGTCGCAGGGGCTCGCCGTGATCCTCGGCTTCATCGGCGTCAAGCTCGTCCTGCACGCGCTGCACGTGAACGAGCTGCCCTTCATCAACGGCGGCGAACCCGTGGACTGGGCCCCCGAGATCCCCATCTGGGTGTCGCTGACCTTCATCCTCGGCACGCTCGCCGTGGCGACGGTCGCGAGCCTGATCAAGACCCGGAACGACGTGCGCGTCGTTCCCGCGAACGAGAGCTGACGGCTAGCACGTGGATGTCACACCCCTGATCTGGGCGGTCTCGCTCGGCCTCGTCGGCGCTCTGCTCGTCGTCGACGTCGCGGTGGTCGCCCGTCGGCCCCACATCCCGACGACCGCCGAGTGCGTGCGCTACCTGGCGTTCTACATCGGGCTCGCGGTGCTCTTCGGCATCGGCGTGTGGCTCACCGCCGGCGCCGACTACGCGGGGCAGTTCTACGCCGGCTGGCTCACCGAGTACTCGCTCTCGGTGGACAACCTCTTCGTGTTCCTGCTGATCATGGGCAAGTTCGCGGTTCCCCGGCAGTACCAGCAGACCGCGCTCCTGGTCGGCATCATCCTGGCGCTGATCTTCCGCGGCATCTTCATCTGGGCCGGCGCAGCCGTCATCGACGCGTTCAGCTGGGTGTTCTACCTCTTCGGCGCGTTCCTCGTCTGGACCGCGTTCCGGGTGGGGCGCGAGGGGGAGTCCGACGACGACGAGTTCAAGCCACCGCTGATCCTGCGGCTGGTCCAGCGCTGGTTCCCGGCGACGGACGAGTACCACGGCGTGAAACTGACGATCGTGGAGAACGGGCGCCGGCTGATCACGCCGATGCTCATCGTGCTCGTCGCCCTCGGTGCCACGGACCTGCTCTTCGCGTTCGACTCGATCCCGGCGATCTTCGGGCTGACGAGCGAGCCGTACCTCGTGCTGATGGCGAACCTGTTCGCGCTCATGGGCCTGCGGCAGCTGTACTTCCTGCTGGGCGACCTGCTGAAGAAGCTCGTCTACCTGAACATCGGCCTCGCGGTGCTGCTCGGCTTCATCGGGCTCAAGCTGATCTTCCACGCGCTGGCCGAGAACGAGGTGCCCTTCATCAACGGCGGGGAGCCGGTGCCGTGGGCTCCCGAGATTCCCACCTGGGCGTCGCTGGTCTCGATCGTCCTCATCCTCGGGGTGACGACGATCGCGAGCCTCTGGAAGGCCCGGCGGGACGCTCGCGCCGAGGCGTCAGGCGCTCCACGGGCCGAGGACGAGGTCCCACTCGCGGACGTCGGTCTCGCTGATGACGTCGTCGAGGGCGAACGGGTCGGCCGCGAGGATCCTGTCCAGCGACGCCCGGTCGGCGGTCCGGAGGACGAGGAGCGCTCCGGGAGCCCCGTCGACGAGCGGTCCTGAGCCGAGGAGCTCACCGAGGCTGCTCAGGTACGCCCGGTGCACCGGGCGGACCGCGTCGCGCGTGTCGTCCTTGGTCCGGTCGTAGGTGTAGCGGACGGCGTAGGTAGGCATGGAGCACATCCTGCCTGACCGTGGTGGCAGAGTGTTTCGCATGCCACGCACGCTGCGCACCCTGCTCACCGACGACCTCCTGGCCCGCGTCCACGAGCGCGCGCCCGGGCACGACCGCGACAACACGTTCCCGCACGACGATCTGGCCGACCTGGTCGCGGCCGGCTACCTGAGAGCGTTCGTCCCCGAAGCGCTGGGCGGCGCGGGCCTGACCCTCGAGGAGGTCGCGCGCGAGCAGGTGCGCCTCGCGGCGGCGGCGCCGGCGACCGCACTGGCCGTCAACATGCACCTGGTGGTGACCGGGCTGGCTGCACTCCTCGCCGGCCGCGGCGACGACTCGGTCGAGTTCATCCTGCGGGACGCCGCGGCGGGGGAGGTCTTCGCGTTCGGCAACTCGGAGGCGGGCAACGACCTGGTGATGTTCGGCTCCCGGACGCGTGCGGAGCGGCAGGACGACGGCGGGTACCGGTACTTCGGCACGAAGATCTTCACGTCGCTCTCCCCGGTGTGGACTCGCCTGGCGACCTTCGGCCTGGACGAGTCGGACCTGCAGAACCCGCTGTTGGTGCACGGGGTGGTCTCGCGCGCCGACGGCGAGGTGCAGACCCGCGACGACTGGGACACCCTGGGCATGCGGGCCACCCAGTCCGCCACCACCGTGCTCGACGGTGCCTTCGCACCCGCCGACCGCGTCTACCGCTCGCTGCCGCCCGGCCCGAGCGCCGACCCGTTCATCTTCGCGCTCTTCGCCGTGTTCGAGGTGCTCCTGGCCGCCGTCTACACGGGGATCGGCCGCCGTGCGATCGAGCTCGGGGTGGCGGCGGCGCAGCGCCGGACGTCGCTCAAGTACGACGGGCGTGCCTACGCGCAGGACCCCGACATCCGCTGGCGGATCGCCGACGCGGTGCTGGCGCAGGACGGAGCCGAGCTGCAGGTCTTCGCGCTGGCGCGGGACGTCGACGAGCAGGCCGACCACGGCGCGCGCTGGTTCGCCCAGCTCGTCGGGCTCAAGGTCCGCGCGACCGAGTCGGCCCGGGTGGTCGTCGACGATGCCATCCGCGTCTCCGGGGGCGGCTCGTACTTCAGCGGAAACGAGCTCGGCCGGCTGTACCGCGACGTGCTCGCGGGGCTCTTCCACCCGTCGGACGACGAGTCCGCCCACTCGACCGTGGCCAACTCCGTGCTCGGGCCGCCGGAGGCCTGACATGGAGATGCCCGACGTCCTCGACCTCGACGGCGGCCGGCTGCGCCCGGTGGCCGAAGCGGACTGGCCGCTCGACCACGCGCTCTCGCGGGTGCCCGACGTGACGCGGTGGACGTACTACCCCGCGGACGTGAGCGAGCAGGAGGCGCGTGCTCGGATCATCCGGAACGTGGACCTGCGGCGGGACGGCCGCGGCGGCCGGTTCGTCGTCGAGACCGCGGGGGTGCCCGTCGGGACGATCGGGCTCTCCGTACGAGTCGACGGCCCGTACCTGTACTACGCGCTGCTTCCCGAGGGGCGCGGACGAGGGCTGGCCACCTCGGCCGTCCTGGCCCTGTCGGCCTGGGCCTTCGCCGCGGGCGCGCCACAGGTGCACGCCCTGACGATGCGGGACAACACGGCCAGCGAGCGGGTGCTTCAGCGCGCCTCGTTCGCCCGCGTCGGGCTCGAGGTGGAGCCGGACGGGGTGACCGTCACCCGCTGGGTTACTGGCGCGTAACTTACGCAACCGTAGGTTAGGGTGGGCTTATGACGACGGCGCATCCTCCGGACGAGGTCACCATCCCCGACGAGCCCCTGGGTGCAGCGCTGGACCGCGCGGCGCAGCGGTGCCCCGAACGCGTCGCGGTCGACTTCCTCGCCGGCCAGACGTCCTACCGCGAGCTGTCGGACCGGGTAGCCCGCGGTGCTCAGGCGCTCCTCGATCTCGGCGTCCAGCCCGGGGACCGCGTCGCGCTGGTGATCCCGAACTGCACCGCGCACGTCGTCGCGTTCTACGCGGTGCTGCGCATCGGTGCCGTCGTCGTGGAGCACAACCCGACCTACACGCCCGGGGAGCTCGCCCACCAGCTCGCCGACTCCGGCGCGGTCGTCGCCCTCGTCTGGGAGAAGGCGGTCCCGGCCGTGCTCTCCTCGCTCACGACGACGCGGTTGCGCGCCGTCGTCGCGGTCGACCTGACCGCCGACCTGCCGCTGGCCAGCCGGTGGAAGCTGCGGCTGCCCGTGCCCCGGGCGCGCAAGGTCCGAGCGGCGATGCGCGGTCCCGTCCCGCCCGCGTTCCCGATGTGGCACCGGCTCGTCGCGAAGACCGAGCCGATCGACCCTGCGCATCCCGGTCCGGAGTCGACCGACCTCGCGCTCCTGCAGTACACCGGGGGGACGACGGGGACGCCGAAGGGCGCGATGCTCACGCACCGCAACCTCGTCGCCAACGCCGTCCAGGGCCAGGCGTGGACGGCTGCCGAGCCGGACACGGAGGTCGTCTACGGCTGCCTCCCGTTCTTCCACGCGTTCGGGCTGACGCTCTGCCTCAGCTACGCGATCCGCGTCGGGGCCACGCTCGTCGTGTTCCCGAACTTCGACCCGGCGATGGTCCTGGAGGCCCAGCAGCGACTGCCCGGCACCTTCCTGCCGGCCGTCCCGCCGATGCTCGACCGCCTGGCGGGTGCCGCGAAGCCCGGCGACCTCGGGTCCTTCCGGTACGCGATCTCCGGCGCCATGGCCCTCCCCGCCGAGACGGCCGAGCGGTGGGAGCGTGCCACCGGCGGGCTCGTGATCGAGGGGTACGGGATGACCGAGACCTCGCCCGTGGCCCTCGGCAACCCGCTGACCGACGGTCGTCGGCCCGGAACCCTCGGACTCCCGTTCCCGAGCACGCAGATCCGGGTCGTCGACCCGACCGACGCCTCGCGCGACGTCCCGCCGGGGGAGCGCGGCGAGCTGCTGATCCGCGGGCCTCAGGTCTTCGCCGGCTACTGGCAGCGGCCCGACGAGACCGCCGAGCAGCTGCTCGACGACGGGTGGCTGCGGACCGGGGACATGGTGACCATCGACGAGACCGGGTGGGTCGTCCTGGTCGACCGCCTCAAGGAGCTCATCGTCAGCGGCGGGTTCAAGGTCTACCCGTCGCAGGTCGAGGACGCCCTGCGACAGATGCCGGGCGTCTCGGACGTCGCCGTCGTGGGCATCCCGGGTGGCGACCTCGGCGAGACCGTCGTGGCCGCCGTCGTGCTCGAGCCCGGTGCGACGGGCGTCGACCTCGAGTCGGTCCGCGCATGGTGCGAGCAGCGTGTCGCTCGGTACGCGCTGCCGCGCCGGCTCGAGGTCCTCGACGAGCTGCCCCGCTCGCAGGTCGGCAAGGTTCTGCGCCGGCAGGTGCGCGAGCAGGTGCTCGCGCAGTAGGTCACCAGCCGCGGGCGCGCCACTCGTCGAGGTGAGGGCGCTCGTCGCCGAGCGTGGTGCCGCGGCCGTGGCCCGGGTGGACGACGGTGTCGTCGTCGAACCGGTCGAAGACCCGTTCCGTGAGGTCCGCCATCAGCGACGCGAACGCCTCCGGGGACCTCGTCGCGCCGGGACCGCCCGGGAACAGCGAGTCGCCCGTGAACAGGTGGACCCGTCCGACAGGCTCGCGGTAGGCGAGCGCGACGGAGCCGGGGGTGTGGCCGCGCAGCGCAATGACCTCGAGGGTCACGTGACCGACCGTGACGACGTCGCCGTGGTGCAGGCGGCGGGTCACCGGGACGTCGGTGGCCTCGTGGATCGCGTCGGCGTCGTCGGCCCCCGTGAAGGACGGTGCGCCGGTGAGCGCGACGACCGAGGCCAGCGCGCGGTGGTGGTCGGGGTGGCGGTGGGTGGTGACGACCGCATCCAGCCGGGCCGACGACGAGCCCTCGCGCAGCAGTTCCAGCAGTCGCTCGGGCTCGTCGGCGGCGTCGACGAGCAGCTGCGCGCCGTCCTTGCGCTCGGTCAGGAGGTAGGCGTTGTTGTCCATCGGGCCGACGGACACGGACCGGATCTCGAGGACCTCGTCGTCGGACGTCATGAACCCCTCCGTTCGACCGCCAGGTCGTGGCTGTGCACCGCGCGTACGAGGGCCAGGTGGGACAGGGCCTGCGGCATGTTCCCGGCCATCCTGCGACCGACGGGGTCGTACTGCTCGGCGAGCAGGCCGACGTCGTTCGCGAGGCCGGTGAGGATGTCGAGCACCTCGGTCGAGGCGTCCACGTCGTCCACCCGCGCGAGAGCGTCCGCAAGCCAGAACGAGCAGGCCAGGAACGCGTGCTCGTCCCCGGGGACGCCGTCGTCGGTGTGCTCGGTGCGGTAGCGGCGCAGCAGCCCCGGCGCCATCTCGAGCTCGGCGCGGATGGCGCGGACGGTGCTCCGGATGCGCGGGTCATCCGGCGGCAAGAACCCGACCTGGGCGAGCTGCAGCAGTGCGGCGTCGGTGTGCGACGAGCCGTACGACTGAACGAAGGTCTCCCGCTCCGCGTCCCACCCGTTCTCGAGCACGTCCGCGTGGATCGCGTCGCGCTCCGTGCGCCACCGGTCCGTCGGAGCGTCGAGCCCGTAGCGCTCGGCGGCCCTCACGGCCCGGTCGACGGCCGCCCACGCCATGACCTTCGAGTGCGTGAAGTGCTGCGGGTCGCCGCGGACCTCCCAGATCCCGCGGTCCGGCTCACGCCAGTGCCCCAGCAGATGGTCGACGAGGTGCCGCTGCAGGGCCCAGGAGTCGTCGGTCTCCGCGACCCCGGCCTCCCGAGCCTGCTCGAGGGCGCACATGACCTCGCCGAGCACGTCGTTCTGCATCTGCCCGACGGCCGCGTTCCCTACCCGGACGGGTCGGCTCCCCGCATAGCCCGCGAGGTGGTCGAGCTCGCGCTCGGGCAGCTCCCGGCCCCCGTCGACCCGGTACATGATCTGCAGGTCCGCCGAGCTGCCTGCCACCGCCCGCAGCAGCCAGCCGCGCCAGTCCGAGGCCTCGTCCTCGTACCCGTGCTCGAGGAGCGCCTCGAGCGTCATGGCCGCGTCGCGCAGCCAGCAGTACCGGTAGTCCCAGTTGCGGCTGCCGCCGAAGTCCTCGGGCAGGGACGTCGTCGCGGCGGCGACGATGCCCCCGGTCTCCTGGTCGGTCAGCATGCGAAGGACGAGGAGCGAGCGGACGACGACCTCGCGGTACGAGCCCTGATAGGCGCAGCTGCGCGCCCAGAGCCCCCAGTCGATCCGGGTCTCGTCGAGCCGGTCCGGGATGGTGAGCCGCGGCGGGACGGAGTCCCACGAGCGCGTCCACGTCAGCGCCAGCTCGACGGCCTCACCCTCCCGCAGCGTGAACCGGTCGGAGTGGCGGTGGTCGTGGGCCTTGGGGAGCCGGTCGCCCCGCAGCAGCAGCGAGTCCGGACCGGCGATGGCCCGGATCGTGTCGGCACCGTCGGGGTCCGTGACGTGGTGCACCCAGGGCTCGATCGCGCCGTAGCCGAACCTGACGATCCACTCGTGCTCGACCTCGACCTGCCCGCGCGTGCACTCCAGACGGCGCACGATGTCCGACCGGCCGTCGTTGAGCGGCATCGCCTCCAGCGCGACCGCCGACCCGGTCGGTGTCTCGTACGTCGTCTCCAGGACGAACGAGTCGTCGAGGTAGCGGCGCGTCACGGACGTCGCTCCGCGGACCGTCAGCAGCCAGCGCCCGTTGTCCGGCGTGCCCAGCAGCCGCGCGAAGCACGCGGCCGAGTCGAAGGCCGGCAGGCACATCCAGTCGATCGACCCGCGTCGGCTCACGAGGGCCGCCGTCGCGCCGTCGCCGAGCACGGCGTACTCCTCGATCGGCACCGGTGCCGGGTCGTCGTCACGGTCCATGGCGTGAGCATGGCCCGGAGGTTGTCGGCCAGCACGTCGAGCGCGATGTGCGTTCGCTCACGTCGAACAGATGTGCGATTGTCGGTGGCGCGACGTAGACTCCCGGGCGTGAACGAACGTCTGGTGGTGCAGGGCGCCCGCGAGCACAACCTCCGCAACGTCGACCTCGATCTCCCGCGCGACAAGCTCATCGTGTTCACGGGGCTGTCGGGGTCGGGCAAGTCGTCGTTGGCGTTCGACACCATCTTCGCGGAGGGGCAGCGGCGCTACGTCGAGTCGCTGTCGGCATACGCGCGCCAGTTCCTCGGGCAGATGGACAAGCCCGACGTCGACTTCATCGAGGGCCTGTCGCCCGCGGTGTCGATCGACCAGAAGTCGACCAACCGGAACCCGCGGTCGACGGTCGGCACGATCACCGAGGTGTACGACTACCTGCGCCTCCTGTTCGCCCGCGCCGGCACGCAGTTCTGCCCGATCTGCGGCGAGCGCGTCACCGCTCAGACGCCGCAGCAGATCGTGGACCGGCTGCTCGAGCTGCCCGAGGGCACGCGCTACCAGGTGCTCGCGCCGGTCGTCCGTGGCCGCAAGGGCGAGTATGCCGACCTCTTCAAGGAGCTGCAGAGCAAGGGCTTCGCCCGCGCGCGCGTCGACGGCGAGGTCGTCCAGCTCACCGAGCCGCCGACGCTCGAGAAGAAGCTCAAGCACGACATCGAGGTGGTCATCGACCGTCTCGTGGCTCGCGAGGGCGTCCAGCGGCGGCTCACCGACTCGGTCGAGACCGCGCTCGGCCTGGCCGGCGGCCTGCTCGTCGTCGAGCTGGTGGACGCCGACATCGACGACCTGAACCGCGAGCGGCGATTCTCTGAGCACCGCGCCTGCCCGAACGACCACGTGCTGGCGCTCGACGAGATCGAACCGCGCACGTTCTCGTTCAACGCGCCCTACGGCGCCTGCCCCGAGTGCACGGGCCTCGGCTCGAAGCTCGAGGTGGACCCGGACCTGGTCGTCCCCGACGAGGACCTGTCGCTCGACGAGGGCGCGGTCGCGCCGTGGGCACAGATCTCCAGCGAGTACTTCGGCCGGGTGCTGACGGCGCTGGCGGCGGACATGGGCTTCTCGACGAGCGTGCCGTGGCGCGCGCTGCCGCAGCGTGCCCGGGATGCGGTCCTGCACGGCCAGAACCACGAGGTGAAGGTCCGCTACAAGAACCGCTGGGGCCGTGAGCGGCAGTACTCGACGGGCTTCGAGGGTGTCATCACGTTCCTCGAGCGCCGGCACAACGAGACCGACTCGGACTGGAGCAAGGAGAAGTACGAGGCGTACATGCGGGAGGTCCCGTGCCCCGTGTGTGGCGGCGCCCGGCTCAAGCCCGAGGTGCTCGCGGTGCGGGTGGGCGGTCGGTCGATCGCCGAGGTCTGCGCCCTGCCCATCCGTGAGGCGCGCGAGTTCCTCGACACCCTCGAGCTCGGCGAGCGCGAGCGCGCGATCGCGACGCAGGTGCTCAAGGAGATCCAGGCACGGCTCGGGTTCCTGCTGGACGTCGGCCTCGACTACCTCTCGCTCATGCGTCCGGCCGGCACGCTCTCCGGCGGCGAGGCGCAGCGGATCCGGCTCGCGACGCAGATCGGCTCCGGCCTCGTCGGCGTGCTCTACGTCCTGGACGAGCCGTCGATCGGCCTGCACCAGCGCGACAACCGGCGCCTCATCGAGACCCTCACGCGCCTGCGCGACCTGGGCAACACCCTGATCGTCGTCGAGCACGACGAGGACACCATCCGCACCGCCGACTGGATCGTCGACATCGGCCCCGGTGCGGGGGAACACGGCGGTCGCGTCGTGCACTCCGGCGACCTGGACGGGCTCCTCGCGTCGGCCGAGTCGGTGACGGGGGCGTACCTCTCGGGCCGTCGGACCATCCCGATGCCGCAGGTCAGGCGCCCGATCGACAAGAAGCGCCAGGTCACCGTCGTCGGCGCGCGCGAGCACAACCTGCAGGGCATCGACGTGTCGTTCCCGCTCGGCACCCTCACTGCGGTGACGGGGGTGTCCGGCTCGGGCAAGTCCACGCTCGTGAACCACATCCTCTACACGGTGATGGCGAACGAGCTCAACGGTGCGCGCCAGGTGGCCGGACGGCACAAGCGCGTCACCGGACTGGAGCACCTCGACAAGGTCGTGCACGTGGACCAGGGACCGATCGGGCGCACGCCGCGGTCCAACCCGGCCACCTACACGGGCGTGTGGGACCACGTGCGCCGGCTCTTCGCCGAGACGACCGAGGCGAAGGTCCGCGGCTACACGCCCGGCCGGTTCTCGTTCAACGTCAAGGGCGGCCGCTGCGAGGCGTGCTCGGGCGACGGCACGCTCAAGATCGAGATGAACTTCCTGCCCGACGTCTACGTGCCGTGCGAGGTCTGCCACGGCGACCGTTACAACCGCGAGACGCTCGAGGTGCACTTCAAGGGCAAGACGGTGGCCGACGTGCTGTCGATGCCTATCGAGGAGGCCGCCGACTTCTTCGCCGCGGTCCCGGCGATCTCGCGACACCTGCGGACGCTGGTCGACGTCGGGCTCGGGTACGTGCGGCTCGGTCAGCCGGCGCCGACGCTCTCGGGCGGCGAGGCGCAGCGCGTCAAGCTCGCCGCGGAGCTGCAGCGACGCTCGACCGGTCGCACGATCTACGTGCTCGACGAGCCGACGACCGGTCTGCACTTCGAGGACATCCGCAAGCTGCTCGGCGTGCTCCAGTCGCTGGTCGACAAGGGGAACTCGGTCATCGTGATCGAGCACAACCTCGACGTGATCAAGAACGCCGACTGGGTCATCGACATGGGGCCCGAAGGCGGCAGCGGCGGCGGCCTGGTGATCGCCGAGGGGACGCCGGAGCAGATCGCGATGTCGCCGGACTCGCACACCGGCCGCTTCCTCGCCGAGGTGCTGGAGCCGGTCGCGGAGCGCGTCTCGGCGTGACCGGCGTCAGCGCGGGACGGCCTGCGCCATCCGCACGGGTACGGGCTCGTGCCGGACGGGGAAGTTCACGGAACGCGAGATGAAGCAGTGCTCGTGCGCCTTGTGGTGGATCCCGCCGAGGACGGCGTCGGTCACCGCGCCGCCCTCGGGAAGGTGCGCGCCGGGCGCCACGGTGACGCGCGGTCGGAGCACGACCTCGCGGAACTGGCCCTGCCCGGCGGCCTCGATGCGCATGGTGCCGACGGCGCTGTCCTCGTACCCCACGACCACGACGCCGGCGGCCGACGCGAGGTGCAGGAACCAGAGCATGTGGCACTGCGCGAGCGCGCTGACGAGCAGCTCCTCGGGGTTGAACCGAGACGGGTCGCCTCGGAACGCGGGGTCCGACGAGCCCAGCAGCGGCGGCTTGGAGCCGATCCGCACCTCGTGGTCGCGGCTGTAGGCGGTGTAGCTCGACGTCCCGGTGGCGCCGGCGCCGGTCCAGGTGACGTCGACCGAGTACGTGTGCAGGGGGCCCATCGCCCCACGGTAGCCGCGCCCGGGGTGTCCCGTCCGGTCACCGACGTCAGTAGTGCGAACTAGGCTCGAACGCATGGCTGATCCCGCCACCTACCGTCCCGCGCCGGGGGAGATCCCCGACGAGCCCGGGGTCTACCGCTTCCGCGACGAGCACGGCCGCGTCATCTACGTCGGCAAGGCCAAGAGCCTGCGGCAGCGCCTGTCCAGCTACTTCCAGGACCTGTCCGGCCTGCACTCGCGCACCCAGCAGATGGTGACGACGGCGGCGTCGGTGCAGTGGACGGTCGTCGGCACCGAGGTCGAGGCGCTGGCCCTCGAGTACTCGTGGATCAAGGAGTTCGACCCGCGGTTCAACGTCAAGTACCGCGACGACAAGTCGTACCCGTACCTCGCCGTGACGATGGCCGACGAGTTCCCGCGGGTGCAGGTCATGCGCGGCGCCAAGCGCAAGGGGACCCGCTACTTCGGGCCGTACGCGCACGCGTGGGCGATCCGCGAGACGGTCGACCTGCTGCTGCGTGTCTTCCCGGTACGCACGTGCTCGGCGGGCGTGTTCCGGCGCGCCAAGCAGCAGGGGCGGCCGTGCCTGCTCGGGTACATCGACAAGTGCTCGGCGCCGTGCGTCGGGCGGATCTCGCCGGACGACCACCATGCTCTGGCGCAGGACTTCTGCGACTTCATGGCGGGGGACACGGCCAAGTTCACGCGTCGCCTGACCACGCGAATGAAGGAGGCGGCCAACGAGCTCGACTACGAGCAGGCCGCGCGGCTGCGGGACGACATCCAGACGCTCGAGAAGGCGACCGAGAAGAACGCGGTCGTCCTCGCCGACGGCACCGACGCGGACATCTTCGCCCTCTCCGGCGACGAGCTCGAGGCCGCGGTGCAGGTGTTCCACGTCCGCGACGGCCGCATCCGCGGTCAGCGGGGTTGGGTGGTCGAGAAGGTCGAGGACGTCACGGACGCCGAGCTGGTGGAGCACCTGCTGCAGCAGATCTACGGCAACGAGGCGTCTGGCGACGGTGGGGCCGGCTCGTCGGCGGTCCCGCGCGAGGTGCTCGTGCCCGTGCTGCCACCGGACGTCGAGCAGGTGCAGGCGTGGCTCGCGGGGCTGCGCGGCAGCAGGGTCTCGGTCCGCGTGCCCCAGCGGGGAGACAAGCGCGAGCTCGCTGCGACGGTCCTGCGCAACGCGGAGCACTCCCTCGTGCTGCACCGCACCCGTCGGGCTGGGGACCTGACCACGCGGAGCCAGGCGCTGCAGGAGATCCAGGAGGCGCTGGACCTCTCGTCGGCACCGCTGCGCATCGAGTGCTACGACGTCTCGCACAACCAGGGGACGTTCCAGTCGGCGTCGATGGTGGTGTTCGAGGACGGCTTGGCGCGCAAGAGCGAGTACCGGATGTTCAACATCCGTGGCCCCGAGGGTCAGGGTGCCCGCGACGACACCGCGGCGATGCACGAGGTGATCACCCGCCGGTTCAAGCGCTACCTCGCCGACCGCGCGGACTCCCGCGACGTCGAGCTCGACACGGGCGACGAGGACGACGACCACCTGGTGCGCTCGGGCCCGATCGACGAGGTCACGGGCAGGCCGGTCCGGTTCGCCTACCCGCCCAACCTCGTCGTGGTCGACGGCGGTCCGCCGCAGGTGGCGGCTGCCGCGGCGGCGATGGCGGAGCTCGGGATCGACGACGTGGCCCTCTGCGGGCTGGCCAAGCGGCTCGAGGAGGTCTGGCTGCCGGGCGAGGAGTACCCGGTGATCCTGCAGCGCTCCTCGGAGGGCCTGTACCTGCTCCAGCGGCTGCGCGACGAGGCTCACCGGTTCGCGATCACCGCGCACCGCAAGCGGCGGAGCAAGGGCATGACGACGTCGGTGCTCGACGACGTGCCCGGTCTGGGTCCCGCCCGGCAGGCCGCGCTGCTTCGGCAGTTCGGCTCGGTCAAGCGGCTGCGGGCGGCGTCGGTCGAGGAGATCGCCTCGGTGCAGGGGATGGGGGAGCGGACGGCCGCCGCCGTCGTCGCGGCCCTCAACCCGACACAGGGCGCGCCCCAGCCGGGCGCGTCGGACCAGGTGAGCGCGCCGGCTGGCATGCTGGACGCATGAGCGACGAGCCTTCGCCGATCACGGTGCCTGCAGGGATACCCGCGCTCGAGGCGGCGACCGAGGCACCGCACCTGGTCCAGCCGCAGGTCCTGATCATCACCGGCATGTCCGGCGCGGGACGTTCGCGCGCGGCCGCGGTGCTGGAGGACCTCGACTGGTACGTGATCGACAACCTGCCGGCGCAGATGCTCACGCACCTCGTCGGCATGCTCACCAGCGGGGCCGCGGCCGGCCGTGCGCAGCGGCTCGCCGCGGTGATCGACGTCCGCGGCCGCGAGTTCTTCCGCGACCTCGCCCCGGTGCTCGAGGGCCTGCGCGAGTCGGGTGTCGACTACCGGATCCTCTTCCTGGACGCGTCCGACGAGGTTCTCGTCCGCCGGTTCGAGCAGGTGCGCCGGCCGCACCCGCTCCAGGGCTCGGGACGGATCCTCGACGGCATCGCCGCGGAGCGTGCGGCCCTGGTCGACCTGCGGGAGCGCGCGGACACGCTCATCGACACGTCCGAGCTCAACGTGCACGACCTGGCCCGCGAGGTCCGCACGGTCGTCACCACCGCCGGCGAGGACGTCCTGCAGGTGTCGGTCCTGTCGTTCGGCTTCAAGTACGGCCTGCCGCTGGACGCCGACCACGTGGTCGACGTGCGCTTCCTGGCCAACCCGTACTGGATCACCGAGCTGCGGCACCTGACCGGCCGCGACGCGCCGGTCCGCGACTACGTGCTCGGGCTGCCTGGAGCGGTGACGTTCATCGACCGCTACGTCGACGCTCTCGAGCCGGTGCTCGCCGGGTACCTGAACGAGGAGAAGCGGTACGTGACCATCGCCGTCGGGTGCACGGGAGGCAAGCACCGCTCCGTCGCCATCAGCGAGGCGATCGCGGCCCGGCTGCGGGACCAGGGGCACCACGTCGCCGTCTCGGCCCGCGACCTCGGCAAGGAATGAGGGCCTCGAGAGGCAGCTCGTCACCCGCGGTCGTCGCGCTCGGCGGGGGCCACGGCCTGTCGGCGTCGCTGTCCGCGCTGCGCCTGATGACCGACCGGATCACCGCGGTGGTCACGGTCGCCGACGACGGTGGCTCCTCGGGCCGGCTGCGCGAGGAGCTCGGCGTGCTCCCGCCCGGCGACCTGCGCATGGCTCTGGCCGCCTTGTGCGACGACTCCGAGTGGGGTCGCACGTGGCGTGACCTGCTGCAGCACCGGTTCCGCTCGTCGGGCGACCTCGACCAGCACGCCGTCGGGAACCTCCTGATCGTCGCCCTGTGGGAGCAGCTCGGCGACACCGTCGAGGGTCTGGACTGGGTGGGCAGGCTGCTCGGCGCCCGCGGCCGGGTCCTCCCGATGACGTCGGTGCCGCTGCGGATCGAGGCCGACGTCGTCGACGAGGCCGGCAACCGCTCGCTCGTCGTCGGCCAGAGCGCGGTCGCCGTCACCAGCGGGACCATCGAGAGCCTCCGGCTGGACCCGGCCGACCCGCCCGCGTGCCCGGAGGCCGTCGACGCGATCGGCGCGGCCGACTGGATCGTGCTGGGACCCGGCTCCTGGTACACCTCCGTGCTCCCGCACCTGCTCGTGCCCGGTCTTCGCGAGGCGCTGGGCCGAACGAGGGCACGCACGATCCTGACGCTCAACCTCGCGTCGGGTGAATCGGGGGAGACGGCGGGCATGCGCGCCGAGGACTACCTGGAGGTCCTGCGCACGCACGCCCCGGAGCTGTCGGTCGACGCCGTCGTCGCCGATCCGACGGCAGTCGAGGACGTCTCCGCGCTGTCGGCCCGCGCCGCCGACCTGGGAGCACGCCTGCTGCTCCGTCAGGTCAGCCGGGGGGATGGGACCGCTCGCCACGACCCGCTGCGACTGGCCGGGGCGTACTCCGACGTGGTCGAAGGATTCCTCGGGGACGTCGGAACCCCGTCGGACTAGCTGCCCCGAGCGGTCCCGGACGGCTGTCCCGGATGGCAGGATGCAGCCATGGCGTTGACGGCACAGGTGAAGGACGAGCTCGCCCGTCTGAAGGTGGACAAGACGTCCTCACGGAAGGCCGAGGTCTCGGCCACCCTGAGGTTCGCGGGCGGCTTGCACATCATCTCGGGGCGGATCGTCATCGAGGCGGAGCTGGACACGGGCATCGCTGCCCGCCGGCTCCGGCAGGCGATCTCGGAGGTCTACGGGCACGAGAGCGAGATCATCGTCGTCTCCGGCGGCGGACTGCGCCGCGGCAGCCGGTACGTCGTGCGCGTCGTCAAGGACGGCGAGTCGCTGGCCCGGCAGACGGGTCTGCTCGACAACCGCGGACGCCCGGTGCGTGGTCTGCCGCCGCAGGTGGTGTCCGCGGGCGTCGCCGAGGCGGAGTCCGCCTGGCGTGGCGCGTTCCTCGCGCACGGCTCGCTCACCGAGCCCGGACGCTCGTCGGCCCTCGAGGTCACGTGCCCGGGACCGGAGGCCGCCCTCGCGCTCGTCGGCGCCGCCCGCCGGCTCGGCATCGCCGCCAAGGCTCGCGAGGTGCGCGGTGTGGACCGCGTGGTCATCCGCGACGGTGACGCGATCAGCGCGATGCTGGCGCGGCTCGGTGCGCACGAGACCATGCTGCTCTGGGAGGAGCGCCGCGTCCGTCGCGAGGTGCGCGGCACCGCCAACCGGCTGGCCAACTTCGACGACGCGAACCTGCGCCGGTCGGCCCGGGCGGCGGTTGCCGCCGGAGCCCGCGTCGAGCGCGCGTTCGAGATCCTCGGCGACGAGCTGCCGGAGCACCTGCGCGAGGCGGGCGAGCTGCGCCTCGCGCACAAGGAGGCCTCCCTGGAGGAGCTGGGCAAGCTCGCCGTCCCGCCGCTCACCAAGGACGCGGTGGCCGGCCGGATCCGTCGCCTCCTGGCGACCGCCGACAAGCGGGCGTCCGACCTGGGCATCCCCGACACCGAGGCCGGTCTGAGCCCGGACCTGCTCGATCTCTAGGGCCCCGAGAAAGGGTCTTTGGTCCCGGCGGACGGTGTCCGCGTGACCGTCGTCACGGGTATAGGGTCGTCTTATCCGATCGCCACACGTGCGTTCGTGCTGTGCTCAGGCCACGTGCCAGGCACGGTTCGGGTGGGCGGGGTAGCGGTCGGAACGCACAGCGGCGTGCGGAACCCATCGTCAACATGTGTGCGCCGGCCCCCCGTCGGCGCTGCCGAGGAGGGCAAGTGACCATCAAGGTCGGCATCAACGGCTTCGGCCGTATCGGTCGCAACTTCTACCGGGCCATCGTGGCGTCCGGTGCGGACATCGAGATCGTCGGAGTCAACGACCTGACGGACAACAAGACGCTCGCGCACCTGCTGAAGTACGACACGGTGCTCGGTCGTTTCCCGCTGAGCGTGAGCTACGACGACGACAACATCATCGTCGACGGCAAGAAGATCCGTGCCCTCGAGGAGCGCGACCCCGCGAACCTTCCCTGGGCCGAGCTCGGCGCGGACATCGTCATCGAGTCGACCGGCTTCTTCACCAACGCCGAGAAGGCCAAGGCGCACCTCGCCGCCGGCGCCAAGAAGGTCATCATCTCGGCCCCCGCGTCCAACGAGGACGCGACGTTCGTCGTCGGTGTGAACCACACGGACTACGACCCGGCCGCGCACAACATCATCTCGAACGCGTCGTGCACCACGAACTGCCTGGCGCCCGTCGCCAAGGCGCTCAACGACTCGATCGGCATCGAGCGTGGTCTCATGACCACGATCCACGCCTACACGGGCGACCAGAACCTCCAGGACGGTCCGCACAAGGACCTGCGTCGTGCCCGTGCGGCCGCGCAGAACATCGTCCCCACGTCGACCGGCGCGGCCAAGGCCGTGGCGCTCGTCCTCCCGGAGCTCAAGGGCAAGCTCGACGGCTTCGCGCTGCGCGTGCCGGTCATCACCGGCTCCGCCACGGACCTGACCTTCACCGCCTCGCGCGAGGTCACGGTCGACGAGGTCAACGCGGCTGTCAAGGCCGCCGCCGACGGCCCGCTCAAGGGCATCCTCGAGTACGTCGAGGACGAGATCGTCTCGAGCGACATCGTCACCAACCCGCACCAGAGCATCTTCGACTCGAAGCTCACCAAGGTGAGCGGCGACCTGGTCAAGATCATCGCCTGGTACGACAACGAGTGGGGCTACTCCAACAGCCTCGTGGCCCTCACCACGTACGTCGGCGAGCGTCTCTGACCTCGTCCATGCCTGACGACGAGCTTCACGACTGACGTCCAGCGTCCGCGTGCGCCCCGGCCCACCGGCCCCGGCGCACGCGGACGCTGTCGTGTCTGGGCCGCCCCACCGCTCGAGCTAGGAGAACAGATGAAGACCATCGAGGACCTCGGAGACCTGCGCGGCAAGCGCGTACTGGTCCGTTCCGACTTCAACGTGCCGCTCGACGGCACGACGATCACCGACGACGGCCGCGTGCGTGCCGCCCTCCCGACGCTCCAGGCGCTGCTGTCCGCCGGCGCCCGCGTCGTCGTCACCGCCCACCTGGGCCGCCCCAAGGGCGCGCCCGAGGACAAGTACTCGCTCAAGCCGGTCGCCGACCGCCTCGCCGAGCTGCTCGGCCAGCCGGTCGCGCTGGCGAGCGACGTCGTCGGTGACTCCGCCAAGGCGACGGTCGCCGCGCTGCAGGACGGCGAGATCGCCCTGCTCGAGAACATCCGGTTCGACCCTCGCGAGACGTCGAAGGTCGACGAGGAGCGGGCCTCCCTGGCCGCCGAGCTCGCCGAGCTGGCCGACGTGTACGTCTCCGACGGCTTCGGTGTTGTACACCGCAAGCAGGCCTCGGTGTACGACGTCGCGCTCGTGCTCCCGCACGCGGTCGGCTCGCTCGTGCTCAAGGAGGTCGCGTCGCTGCGCAAGGCGACCGACGACCCGGCGCGCCCGTACGTCGTGGTCCTGGGCGGCTCGAAGGTCTCCGACAAGCTCGGTGTCATCGCGAACCTGCTGACCAAGGCGGACCGCCTGCTCATCGGCGGCGGCATGCTGTTCACGTTCCTCGCGGCCAAGGGCTACCCGGTGGGCAACTCGCTCCTCGAAGAGGACCAGATCGAGACCGTCAAGGGCTACCTGGCGCAGGCCGAGGCGGCCGGTGTCGAGATCGTCCTGCCCACGGACATCGTCGTCGCCGACGAGTTCAAGGCGGACTCCCCGGCCCTCGTCGTGGCCGCCGACGCGATCCCCGACGGCAAGATCGGCCTGGACATCGGCCCCGACTCGAGCAAGCTGTTCGCGAGCAAGATCGTGGACGCCAAGACGGTCGTCTGGAACGGCCCTGCCGGCGTGTTCGAGTTCGAGGCGTTCTCCGGCGGCACCCGTGCCGTGGCGCAGGCCCTGATCGACGCCGGCGCCAACGGCGGCTTCACCATCGTCGGCGGTGGCGACTCCGCCGCTGCCGTGCGGACGCTCGGCTTCGACGAGGCCGGGTTCGGACACATCTCGACCGGTGGTGGCGCGAGCCTCGAGTTCCTCGAGGGCAAGACGCTCCCCGGCATCGCGGTTCTGGAGGACTGATCGTGGCGACTCGCATCCCGCTGATGGCGGGCAACTGGAAGATGAACCTGGACCACCACCAGGCCACGCACACCGTGCAGAAGCTCGCGTGGGCGCTGCGGGACGGGAAGCACGACTTCTCCAAGGTCGAGGTGGCGGTGCTGCCGCCGTTCACCGACCTGCGCAGCGTGCAGACGTTGGTCGACGCCGACAAGCTCGAGCTCGTCTACGGCGCGCAGGACTGCTCGGCGTACCAGTCGGGCGCCTACACCGGCGAGATCTCGCCGGTGTTCCTGGCCAAGCTCGGCGTCACCTACGTCGCGGTCGGCCACTCGGAGCGTCGGCAGTACCACGACGAGTCCGACGAGCTCATCAACAAGAAGGTCCTCAACGCGCTGAGCTCGGGCATCGTCCCGATCCTGTGCGTCGGTGAGCCGCTCGAGGTCCGCAAGGCGGGCGAGCACGTCCCGCACACGCTCGCGCAGCTGGACGGCGCCCTGGCCGGTCTGACGGCCGAGCAGGTCAAGACGATCGTCGTCGCCTACGAGCCCGTCTGGGCCATCGGCACGGGCGAGACGGCGACGCCCGAGGACGCGCAGGAGCTGTGCGAGGCGATCCGCACGCGGATCTCCGAGCTGTACGACGCCGAGACGGCCGACGCGGTCCGCGTGCTCTACGGCGGTTCGGTGAAGTCGTCGAACGTCGCGTCGATCATGGCGAAGCCCGACGTCGACGGTGCGCTGGTCGGGGGCGCGAGCCTCGACCCCGACGAGTTCGCCGCGATCGCGCGCTACCAGTCGCACGCGGTCGGTCTCTGATCCGAGCGCGCGGCGTGGCCCCCGCTCGTTCCGGACCGTGACGGTCCGATTCGTCCGGGCGGGGGCCGTGCCGGTGGCATGGTGGCTTTGCGGCCGCTCGTCGCCTACCCTGTACCGCGGTCAACCGCAGCGTCGCAGGCCAGTCAGCCCGTGACGTGCCCTCCCCAGTAAGGAACCGACACCGACGTGGACGCCTTGCGTATCTCACTCCAGGTGCTGCTGGTGCTCACCAGCCTCCTGCTCATCCCGCTCGTCCTGCTGCACAAGGGCAAGGGCGGTGGCCTGTCCGACATGTTCGGCGGCGGCATCTCCAGCAGCGCCGGCAGCTCCGGCGTCGCGGAGCGGAACCTCAACCGCATCACGGTCGGGACGGCGCTCCTCTGGACGGTCATCATCATCCTGCTCGGTCTTCTCGAGCGCACGGTCTGAGGCGGTCGGCAATGGCGAGCGGAAGTGCGATCAGGGGGTCGCGAGTCGGAGCCGGACCGATGGGCGAGGCGGAGCGTGGCGACACCGCTCCCCGGATCTGGGTGTCCTACTGGTGTGCCAACGGGCACGAGACGCGTCCTAGCTTCGCTGAGGAGGCCGCGCTCGAGGCACCGCTGACGTGGGACTGCCCGCGCTGCGGGTTCCCCGCCGGCCAGGACCAGGCGAACCCGCCGTCCCCCAGCAAGAACGAGCCGTACAAGACGCACCTGGCCTACGTGAAGGAGCGGCGTTCCGACGAGGACGGCGCGGCGATCCTCGACGAGGCCCTGGCGGCACTGCGCGCCAAGCGCGGCGGCTGACCGACGGACCACGAGGGGCCCGGCAATGGCGCCGGGCCCTTCGTCATGTCCGGCGTCGTCAGTGGTGGTGCCCGTTCCGGCCGAGCGTGGTCTCGGGCGTCGCGCCGGGTCGCGTCCACTGCGGCGCAGGCCGACCCGTCCCGCCCCACGTGCCGTTCCCGTCCACGTCGATGCGCCAGTACCAGCAGGGGCCGTCGCCCTCGGGCCAGCCGTCGGGGGTGTCCTGCCACGCCTCGCCGCGGCCGTAGGGCGTCATGTCGAGCAGGGCGAACGACCCGCTGGCCGGCTCGGTGCCGCGGCCCGTGGTGTCGTACGTCAGGAAGACGCGGTCGCCGACGCGCAGGAAGCAGCTGAACATCCCCATGTCACCGCCGACGGGCGCGTCCAGCCCGCGCACGGAGAACCACGGCTGGGTGTAGCCCATGAAGGCCAGGTAGGGCTCGACCTCGTTCCACGGGCCCTCGGTGAGGATGGCGAACGAGACGCCCCGGGCGTTGAGGTAGACGGCGTCCCGCAGGTGCCAGGCCGACACCGTGCACCCCTCGCACTGCCCCTGGTGCGGCGCACCGTCGTGCCACATGTGCTTGTAGACGAGGAGCTCGTCGCGGCCCTGGAAGAGATCGAGGAACGGCACCGGACCATCCGGCCCGACGACCTGGGCCGTGCCGTCGAGCTCGACCATGGGCAGCCCGCGGCGTGCGGCGGCGATCGCGTCGCCCTCGTGGGTGTGCGCCTTCTCGCGGACGAGGAGCTCGTCGCGGGCGGCCTGCCAGGTGGCGAGGTCGACGACGGGCGGGCGGGCGCTCGGCTGGGTGGGCGTGGTCGTCATGGTTGTCCTCCGGTGTCGCGGTACGAGTGGCGTCGTACTACGACGTCCACCCGTACCGACTTTCGACACGGTGGGACCACATCGCAACAGGAGCGGCGGTCAGAGGACGCGCAGCAGGGCGAACCCGTCGTAGCCCTTGGCGCCCACCGTCTGGATCACGGTCGAGTCGAAGCTGGGGTTGTCCGTGAGCAGGTCGACCATCGTGCGCACGCCCTGGACCCGCCCGTCCGGGTGGTCGGGGTCGAGGACCCCGCCGCCGCGCACGACGTTGTCGACGATGATCAGCGACCCGGGGTGCGTCAGCTCGAGCGACTGCCCGAGATACCGCGGGATCGACTCCTTGTCGGCGTCGATGAAGACCAGGTCGAACGCCTCGGTGCCGTCGGCGATCAGCCGGTCGAGCGTCTCGATGGCCGGTCCGACGAGCACCTGCGTGGCATCGCCGAGGCCGGCGCGCTCCAGGGAGTCCGCGGCGACCGCGGCGTGCTCCGGGGAGATCTCGAGCGTCGTCAGCGACCCGTCCGCCGGCAGGGCGCGGGCGAGCCAGACGGTGCTGTACCCGCCGAGCGTGCCGATCTCGAGGATCCGGCGCGCGCCGACGGCCTGGGCCACGAGGTGAAGGAGCTTGCCCTGGTTGGGGGCGACGGCGATGTCCGGCAGCCCGGCGGAGACGGCGCTCGCGCGCGTGTCCGCGAGCGCGACGTCCTCGGGCACGAGGACGCCGAAGTAGTCGTCGACGGCCGTCCAGAGGTCCTTGGCCGGCCCGGCGGGCGGGGCCTCGGCAATGGCGAGCGCGGCCGTCGCTGCGGCGTCGACCAGCCAGAGGGTGCGCTCGGTGCCCACGGCGCCCGCCGCGGGCGTCACGGTCACCGACGCACCGCCGAGGGCGGACGCGACCGCGTCGGCCTTCTCGGCGCCGGCGGCCACGACCCACACCTCACGGGCGGCCCGGATCGCGTCGAACGTCAACGAGACGCGCAGCGGGGGAGGCTTGGGGGAGCCGTGCACGCCGACGGTCGTGGAGTACTGGGCACCGAGCGCCTCGTGACCCGGGAACAGCGACGCCACGTGCCCGTCGGGTCCCATGCCGAGCAGCAGGACGTCGAACGCGGGGTCGCCGGCCGCCGCCAGCTCCGAGGCGTACAGGGACGCCGACACCTCGGGCGTCGGGACCTCGTCGCTGAGCGCGGGCATCGGGTGCACGTTCTCGGCGGGCAGGGCGTCGCCGAGCGCGTCGATGAGCGCCTCGCGCGCCTGGGTCTCGTTGCGGTCGGCGTGGCCGTCCGGCACGAACCGCTCGTCGCCCCACCACAGGTGCACGCCCGACCAGTCGACGGCGTCGCGCACCGGACTCGCCGCGACGGCACGCAGCGAGGCGATGCCGACGGTGCCGCCGGTCAGGACGACGTGCAGCGGCGCCCGGTGCGACTGGAGGTCGACCAGGCGCGTGAGCAGACGTGCGGCCACCGCCTCCGCGAGGACCTCGGCGGAGGGGTGGACCACGACGTCGCGGGGAGCGTGCGCGGGGAGGCGCGGGCCGGTCACGCCTGGAGCCTCGCAAGCCCCTTCTGCAGCACCTCGCCGTAGACCTCGTCGGCGTCGAGGCGCCGCAGCTCCTCCGCCAGGCACTCGCGCAGCTGGCGGATGGGCAGGGCGATGCGGTGCTCCGGCTGGTCGGGCTGGTGCAGCGCGGCCGTCTTGCCGTCGGGCCGGTCCAGGACGATGTCACCGGAGGTCCGCTCGAGCCGGACCTGCGTGATGGCGAGCGCCTCGCTGACGCGCTCGATCTCGACCGGGCAGCGCAGCGACTGCGCTAGCCAGGCGGCCATGAGGTCGACGGACGGGTGGTTCGACTGCCCGACCACCACGGCCTTGTGCACCGGCTCGAACGGCGGCTGGTCGAGCGTCGCCGCGATGAGGCCGCGCCAGAGGGTTGCGCGGGTCCAGGCGAGGTCGGTGTCTCCCGCGACGTAGGTCTCCGCCAGCTGCTTGAGCGTGGCCGACGGGTGCAGCACCTGCGTCGAGTCGGTGATCCGTCGGGTCGCCATGCGACCGATCGGGTCCTCAGCGACGTTGGCGGGCACCTCGTACGGCCACCAGGCCACGATCGGGGCGTCGGGCAGCAGCAGAGGGATCAGGAGCGTGTCGAGGTGCCGCTCGAGCGCGCCGGACGGGCGCAGGACGAGCACCTCGCTGGCGCCCGCGTCGCCGCCGAGCCGGATCTGCACGTCGAGGTTCGACTCCTTGTCGGCCACGTCGTTCGCGATGACGATGACCCGGCACGGGTGCTCGCGGCTGGCGTCGTTCGCGGCCTCGATCGCCTCCTCCGGGTCGTGGTCGCCGACGGACACGACGAGCGTCAGGACCCGGCCGAGAGCGATCGCCCCGCCTTCGTCACGCTCCTTGAGCAGCCGCTTGTTGACGTCACGGGTGGTCGTCGCTGGCATCTCGATGATCATGGCCGTCTCCAGGCTCGTCCGTCGCGCGCCATCATCTTGTCCGCCGACTCGGGTCCCCAGGTGCCCGAGCGGTACTGGTCGGGCTTACCGTGCGCCGCCCAGTAGGCGGTGATCGGGTCGAGCACCTTCCAGGAGAGCTCGACCTCCTCGTGCCGCGGGAACAGGGGAGGGTCGCCGAGCAGGACGTCGAGGATCAGCCGCTCGTAGGCCTCGGGGGAGGACTCGGTGAACGCGTGGCCGTACCCGAAGTCCATCGTGACGTCGCGGACCTCCATCGCGGTCCCCGGCACCTTGGCGCCGAACCGGAGGGTGACACCCTCGTCGGGCTGCACGCGGATGACCAGCGCGTTCTTGCCGAGCTCCTCGGTCGCTGTGGACTCGAAGGGCAGGTGCGGGGCGCGCTTGAAGACGACGGCGATCTCGGTGACGCGTCGGCCCAGGCGCTTGCCGGTGCGCAGGTAGAACGGCACCCCGGCCCAGCGGCGGTTGTCGATGTCGACGCGGATCGCGGCGAACGTCTCGGTGGTGGACTCCTTGTCGAAGCCCTCCTCCTCGAGGTAGCCGACGACCTTCTCGCCACCCTGCCAGCCGGCCGCGTACTGCCCTCGCGAGGTGTGCTTGCCGATGTCGCGGGGGACCTTGACCGCCGAGAGGACCTTGATCTTCTCGGCGCGCAGGCCGTCCGCCTCGAACGACGCGGGCTCCTCCATCGCCGTGAGCGCGAGCAGCTGCATGAGGTGGTTCTGGATGACGTCGCGCGCCGCGCCGATGCCGTCGTAGTACGACGCCCGCCCGCCGATGCCGATGTCCTCGGCCATCGTGATCTGGACGTGGTCGACGTAGTTGGCGTTCCAGATCGGCTCGAACAGCTGGTTGGCGAAGCGCAGCGCCAGCAGGTTCTGCACCGTCTCCTTGCCCAGGTAGTGGTCGATCCGGAAGATGTCGTCGGGGTTGAAGACGTCCGAGACGATGTCGTTCAGCTCGCGCGCGCTGGCCAGGTCGTGACCGAACGGCTTCTCGATGACGACGCGGCGCCACGTGCCCTCGGTCGGCTGCGACAGGCCCGACCGGGCGAGCTGCTTGCACACCACGGGGAACGAGCTCGGCGGGACCGAGAGGTAGAACGCGTGGTTGCCGCCGGTGCCGCGGTTCACGTCGAGCTCCTCGACGGTCTCCCGCAGCCGATCGAACGCGTCGTCGTCGTCGAACGTGCCCTGCACGAACCGAATGCCCTCGGCCATCTGACGCCAGGTCGCCTCGCGGAACGGCGTGCGGGCGTGCTCGCGGACGGAGTCGTGCACGATCTTCGCGAAGTCCTGCGTCGCCCAGTCACGCCGGGCGAAGCCCGTGAGCGCGAAACCGGGCGGGAGCAGGCCGCGGTTGGTCAGGTCGTACACGGCCGGCATGAGCTTCTTGCGCGCGAGGTCACCGGTGACCCCGAAGATCACGAGGCCGCAGGGCCCCGCGATCCGCGGGAGTCGTCGGTCCCGTGCGTCGCGGAGCGGGTTGTTCCCGGCGCTGACCTTGCTGGGGCTCACCTGGCGTCTCCCGACTCGATCTGCTTCGCGGCGGCCGCGAGGCCGTCGGACACCGTCGAGAGCAGCTGTCCCCACGCGGTGGTGAACTTCTCGACGCCCTCGTCCTCCAGCTGCTGGGTGACCTGGTCGATGTCGATGCCCAGGCCGCCGAGCCGGTCGATGACCGACTGCGCGGCCTCCTGCGTCCCGGTGACCGTGTCGCTGCCGTCGCCGCCGTGGTCGGCCACGGCCTTGAGCGTGGCCTCCGGCATGGTGTTCACGACGCCCGCGACGACCAGCTCGTCCACGTAGAGCGTGTCGGGGTAGGCCTTGTCCTTGACGCCGGTGGACGCCCACAGCGGGCGCTGCGGATGGGCGCCGGCCGCGGCGAGCGCGCGCCAGCGGTCCGAGGCGACGACCTCCTCGAAGACGCCGTAGGCGAGCCGGGCGTTCGCGATCGCCGCCGTCCCGCGCAGGCCCGCGGCCTCGGGGGTGCCGAGCTCGTCGAGGAGCGGGTCGATCGCGGTGTCGACGCGGGAGACGAAGAACGAGGCGACGGACGCGATCGGCGCGAGGTCGTGCCCGGCCGCGGCTGCGCGCTCCAGGCCGGTCTCGAAGGCGTTGAGGACCGCGCGGTACCGGTCGAGCGAGAAGATCAGCGTGACGTTGACGCTGATCCCCTCGGCGAGCACGGCGGTGATGGCCGGGAGGCCCTCGACCGTCGCAGGGATCTTGATGAAGACGTTGGGCCGGTCGACGGTCGCCCACAGCGACTTCGCCGACGCGATGGTGGCGTCGGTGTCCTTGGCGAGCCGCGGGTCCACCTCGATGGAGACGCGCCCGTCGACGCCGTCGGTGCGGTCGTACACCGGGCGCAGGACGTCGGCCGCCTGCCGCACGTCGTCGGTCGTGATGGTGAAGACCGCGTCGTCCACGTCGCTGACGCCTGCGGCCACGAGCTCACGCAGCTGCGCGTCGTAGGCGTCGCCCTTGGACAGGGCGGCGGCGAAGATCGACGGGTTGGTGGTCACGCCGACCACGCCGCTGTCCGAGACGAGCTCGGCGAGGTTGGCCCCGGTCGACCCGGGGCCGGCGCGTCCGGTCAGACTCAGACCTGCTGGTCGCCCGTGCCGCKCGCGMGCGGCAGCCCGGGTGTGTTGGCGGGGCCGCTGTTCGCCGCCGCGATGGACTCGTGCGCGGCCGCGACGACGTGCTCGGCCGTGAAACCGAACTCCTCGAACAGCTTCTCCGCCGCGGCCGAGGCGCCGTAGTGCTCGATGGACACCGACCGGCCGGCGTCGCCGACGATCTTGTGCCACGAGAGCGCGATGCCGGCCTCGACGGAGACGCGGGCGCGCACCGTGGACGGCAGGACCGACTCGCGGTACGCGTTGTCCTGCTCGGCGAACCACTCGAGCGACGGCGCGGACACGACGCGCGTGGCCACACCGGCGGCCTCGAGGATCGTGCGGGCCTCGACGGCGAGCTGGACCTCGGAACCCGTGGCGATGAGGATCACCGACGGCGTGGGCTTGCTCGCCTCGAGGAGCACGTACGCACCGCGCGCGACGCCGTCCGCGGACGCGAAGCCGTCCTCGCCGCGGGGGAACGTCGGGACGTTCTGCCGGGTGAGGATCAGGGCGACGGGGCCGGTGGTGTGCTCGAGCGTGGCCTTCCAGGCCGCGGACGTCTCGTTGGCGTCGGCGGGCCGGACGACCGTGAGGCCGGGGATCGCACGGACCGCGGCGAGGTGCTCGATCGGCTGGTGCGTCGGGCCGTCCTCGCCGAGACCGATCGAGTCGTGCGTCCACACGTAGACGGCCGGCACCCCCATGAGCGAGGCGAGCCGCACGGCCCCGCGCATGTAGTCGCTGAACGTGAAGAACGTGCCGCCGTACGGCCGGGTCAGGCCGTGCAGCCGGATGCCCGACAGGATCGAGCCCATCGCGTGCTCGCGGATGCCGAAGTGCAGCGTGCGGCCGAACTGGTCGCCGGCGAACTCGGTGGTGGAGCGCTTGGCCGGGAGGAAGGACGGCTCGCCCTTCATGGTCGTGTTGTTCGAGCCGGCGAGGTCGGCCGAGCCGCCCCACAGCTCGGGCAGCACCGAGGCGAGCGCCGAGAGGACCTCGCCCGAAGCCGCACGGGTGGCCACCGACTTGCCGGCGGGGAACACGGGCAGCGCGTCGGTCCAGCCGTCGGGCAGCCCGCCCGCGACGAGCCGGTCGAGCAGGGCGGCGCTGTCCGGGTTGGCGGCGCGCCAGGCGTCGAACGACTCCTGCCACGCGGCCTTGACCGGCGCGGTGCGCTCGCTCAGCCCGCGCGTGTGCGCGAGCACCTCGGGGTCCACGTCGAAGGACCGGTCCGGGTCGAACCCGAGGACCTCCTTCAGGCCGCGCACCGCGTCGCCGCCGAGCTTGGAACCGTGCGCCGAGTGCTCGTTCGTCTTGCCGGGCGTCGGCCACGCGATCAGGGTGCGCAGGCCGATGAACGACGGGCGGTCCGTGACGGCCTTGGCGGCCTCGATCGCGGCGTGCAGCGAGTCGACGTCTTCGACATAGCCGTCGGGCCCGGCGGTCCAGTCGACGAACTGCGTGTGCCAGCCGTAGGCCTCGTAGCGCGCGACGACGTCCTCGGTGAACGCGATCTCGGTGTCGCCCTCGATCGAGATGTGGTTGTCGTCCCACAGCACGATGAGGTTGCCCAGCTCCTGGGTGCCGGCGATCGACGACGCCTCGCTGGTGACGCCCTCCTGCAGGTCGCCGTCGGAGGCGATGACGTACACGAAATGGTCGAACGGGCTGGTGCCCGGTGCCGCCTCGGGGTCGAGCAGGCCGCGCTCACGGCGGGCGGCCATCGCGAAGCCGACCGCGGACGCGAGGCCCTGACCGAGCGGGCCGGTCGTGATCTCGACGCCGGTCGTGTGCTTGTACTCGGGGTGGCCGGGGGTCTTGGAGCCCCACGTACGCAGCGCCTCGAGGTCGGACAGCTCGAGCCCGAAGCCCGCCAGGTAGAGCTGGATGTACTGCGTGAGGCTGGAGTGGCCCGCCGACAGGATGAAGCGGTCGCGTCCCAGCCAGTGGGGGTCGGCCGGGTCGTGCCGCAGCACGTTCTGGTAGAGCAGGTAGGCGGCGGGGGCCAGGCTGATCGCCGTCCCCGGGTGGCCGTTGCCGACCTTCTCGACCGCGTCTGCGGCCAGGACACGGACCGTGTCCACCGCCTTCACGTCAAGATCGGTCCAACCGACCGTCTGCGCCAGGGGAGCCTTCGCGTTCACCGCACCTCATTCCCACCCTGACCGAGGCGGCCGGGTGACGTGTCGGACGAGATCGAGCAGCCACAACGGGCTGCCGGGCAGGGTCGGCGTCGCGCCTTCGCGGCGGTCGTCGGACCGTGCATCTCGACCTTATAGCGCACGTGACCATGCTCGCCGGGCGTGACCAGGACCGCGCATGTGCCGGTGGTCACGTACCCGCCCGAGCGACCGATCTCACACGTGGTCCGCGACGAATCGGGCGGGCCTGTCGCACCGGCGCCAGGTGCAGGCCGTAGCATGGCTGCGCGACATAACCCCCGCCGGACACGAACGGAAACCGCAGCGCGTGCGCCTCAGCAGCCCTCTGTCAGTCGAAGACGCCGGAGCGTCGGACGACCAGGCCGCTGTCGGCCCGCTGCACGGCTCGCCGGCGGTCACCACGTCCGTCCCGACGAACCGGGTGCGCCGTGTCGTCGGCCCGTACGTCGCGCTGACCAAGCCGCGCGTGATCGAGCTGCTGCTGGTCACGACCGTCCCGACGATGATCCTCGCGGCCGGTGGCTGGCCGGGGCTCGGGCTCGTGCTCGCGACGCTCGTCGGCGGTGCCGCGGCTGCCGGGTCGGCCAACGTGCTGAACTGCTACCTCGATCGCGACATCGACAAGATCATGAACCGCACCAAGCGGCGTCCGCTGGTCACCGGCGAGGTCAGCCCGCGGGCGGCGCTGATCTTCGGGACCGCGCTCGGCGTGTTCTCGCTGGCCTGGCTGTGGCTCGTCGTCAATCCCGCGTCGGCCTGGCTGACCGCGGCCGCGATCCTGATCTACGTCGTCGGCTACACCATGATCCTCAAGCGTCGTACCCCGCAGAACATCGTGTGGGGCGGCGCCGCGGGGTGCATGCCGGTGCTGATCGGCTGGTCCGCGGTGACCGGTGGCCTCTCGTGGACGGCCGTGCTGCTGTTCGGCGTCATCTTCTTCTGGACGCCGCCGCACTACTGGCCGCTGTCGATGAAGTTCAAGAAGGACTACGCCGCCGCGGGCGTCCCGATGCTCCCGGTCGTCGCCAAGGACACCAAGGTCGCGCGGGAGATGATCGGCTACACGCTGGCGATGATCGCCTGCTCCCTGCTGATCTGGCCGGTGCAGGGCATGACCTGGGTCTACGGGGTCGTCGCGACCGGGCTCGGCATCTGGTTCCTCTGGACCAACATCAGCCTGCTGCGCCGCGCCGAGGACCCCACCCGCGGCAAGCTCAAGGCGATGACCGTCTTCCACGCGTCGATCACCTACCTCACGCTGCTGTCGATCGCGCTGGCAGTGGACGTGTTCCTGCCGCTCTGACGCCGTGACGACCATCGAGGTCTCCCTCGAGACCTATCTGGCCCACCTCACCGTCGAGCGGGGCCTGTCCACCAACACGCTGCTCGCCTATCGGCGCGACCTCTCCCGGTACGTCGCGTTCCTCGCCTCCCGCGGCTGCGACGAGCCGGGGCTGATCCGTGAGCGGGACGTCGAGGACTACCTCCTGGCCGTCCGGACGGGAACCGATGGACGGACCGCGTTGTCGGCGTCGTCAGCTGCTCGGTCGGTCGTGGCCGTGCGGGGGTGGCACCGGTTCCTGCTGCTGGACGGCGTGACCGGCACGGATGCCGCCAGCGCGGTCCGTCCGCCGGCGCAGCCCAAGCGCCTGCCCAAGGCGATCTCGGTCGACGACGTCGAGCGGCTGCTGGACGCGGCCGGGCTGGGCGACGGACCGGTCCCGCTGCGCGACCGGGCGCTGCTCGAGCTCGTCTACGGCACCGGCGCCCGCATATCGGAGGCTGTCGGCCTCGATGTCGACGACCTCGACCGGACGCCCGGGTTCGCGTCGGTCCGGCTGTTCGGCAAGGGCCGCAAGGAACGGGTCGTGCCCGTCGGCACGTTCGCGCTGGAGGCCGTGGACGCGTACCTGGTCCGCGGTCGGCCCGGGCTGGCGACCGGCAGCAAGGGCGGGTCGCCGGGGCTGTTCCTGAACACGCGCGGTGCGCGGCTGAGCCGGCAGAGCGCCTGGGCGGTGCTGCGGTCTGCCGCCGAGAGGGCCGGGCTCGCCGGTGCGGAGCACGTGTCCCCGCACACGCTGCGGCACTCGTTCGCGACGCACCTGCTGGCCGGCGGCGCGGACGTGCGGGTGGTCCAGGAGCTGCTCGGGCACGCGTCCGTGACGACCACGCAGATCTACACGCTGGTGACGCCGGACACGTTGCGCGAGGTGTACGCCGCGTCCCACCCCCGCGCCCGATGACCGTTGTGGCGCCCACGGTCTGTCGCGCGGCGCCGGGGGCATCGGCTCCGGTAGGTTGTGCGGCGTGGTGAGCCAGCAGACGACCGACCCCCAGCTCGACGCCGTCGGGCGGCCGATGCCTGAGTTCCCGGACCCCGCTCCGCTCGCCTCGCACGGTCCCGCCCGTGTGATCGCCCTGTGCAACCAGAAGGGTGGCGTCGGCAAGACGACCACCACGATCAACCTGGGTGCCGCGCTGGCCGAGTACGGGCGCAAGGTGCTGATCGTCGACTTCGACCCGCAGGGCGCCGCGTCGGTCGGGCTGGGGGTCAGCCCGCACGAGCTGGACCGCACGGTCTACAACCTGCTCATGGAGCGGGACGCGGACATCCACACGCTGATCCAGCAGACCGCCACGCCGAACCTGGACCTGCTGCCCGCGAACATCGACCTGTCCGCCGCCGAGGTGCAGCTGGTGGGGGAGGTGGCCCGGGAGACGGTGCTGGCGCGTGCGCTGCGACCGGTCCTCGACGACTACGACGTCATCTTCATCGACTGCCAGCCGTCGCTGGGCCTGCTCGCGGTGAACGCCCTGACCGCCGCGCACGGCGTCCTCATCCCGCTCGAGTGCGAGTTCTTCGCGCTGCGCGGCGTCGCGCTCCTGGTCGAGACGATCGACAAGATCCGCGACCGGCTCAACCCTCGTCTCGAGCTCGACGGCATCCTGGCGACGATGTACGACCCCCGCACGCTGCACGCCCGCGAGGTCGTGGCGCGGGTGCACGAGGCGTTCGGGGACGCGCTCCTGCACACGGTCATCAGCCGCACGGTGAAGTTCCCCGACGCGACGGTGGCCGCCGAGCCCATCACCACGTACGCCCCGACGCACTCCGGTGCGGCGGCCTACCGGCAGCTGGCACGTGAGCTCGTCGCCCGTGGCGACGCCGCCTGACGAGCGCGCGGCCCCGCTCTCCGAGGCTGTACACGGGTCGCCGGAGGCGACGTCGCCCGCGGGGACCCAGGCCTTCAACGTCCACCTGAGCAACTTCAGCGGGCCGTTCGACCTGCTGCTGGGCCTGATCGCCAAGCACAAGCTCGACATCACCGAGGTCGCGCTCGCGCAGGTCACCGACGAGTTCATCGGGTACCTGCGCGCCGCCGAGAAGGAGTGGGACCTCGGCCAGGCGAGCGAGTTCCTGGTCATCGCCGCGACGCTGCTCGACCTCAAGGCGGCCCGCCTGCTGCCGTCGGCCGACGTCGAGGACCAGGAGGACATCGAGCTCCTCGAGGCCCGCGACCTGCTGTTCGCCCGACTGCTGCAGTACCGCGCCTACAAGCTCGTCGCAGCCGACCTGGCCGAGCGGTTCTCCACCGAGGGTCGCCGGTTCCCGCGCCTGGTGACGCTCGAGCCGCACCTCGCCGCCCTGCTGCCCGAGCTCGTCTGGCAGATCGGTCCCGAGGAGCTCGCCGCGCTCGCCGCGAAGGCGGAGCAGCCGCGGGCAGCCGCGCCCGGCGTCGACATCAGCCACCTGCACGCACCGGCCGTCAGCGTGCGCGAGCAGGCCGCCGTGCTCGTCGACCGGCTGCGGCACGGCGGCGCGATGTCGTTCCGTGCCCTGACTGCGGATGCCGACGCGACGATCGTCGTCGTGGCCCGCTTCCTCGCGCTGCTGGAGTTGTTCCGTGAGGGTGCCGTCGCGTTCGACCAGGTCACGCCCCTGGGCGAGCTGACCGTGCGCTGGACGGGTTCGGCCGAGGGGGACATCGAGGTGTCCGACGACTTCGACCAGCTCGACACCACCATCGAGACCGTGCCCGACGAGGCGCCGCAGGAGGACGCATGACAGAGCCGACCACCGACGAGGCCGTCGTGGCCGCTGCAGACCCCGGGGTCGACGCCGCTGCCGCCGACGAGCTCGCCTTCGACGTCGACGACCTGCCCGGCGGCGCCCTGTCCGCCCTCGAGGCCGTCCTCATGGTGGCCGACGAGCCGATCCCGGCCATCCGCCTCGCCACCGTCCTCGCGCTCCCGACGGACCGCGTCGAGCAGCTGCTCCAGACGCTCGCCGCCGAGTACCGCGGCGAGCACGGTGGCCGTCCCCGTGGCTTCGAGGTGCGGCGGGCCGGCGACGGGTGGCGGATCTACTCGGCACCGGTCTACGCGGACGTGGTCGGCCGGTTCGTGCTCGACGGCCAGACCGCGCGGCTCACGCAGGCCGCGCTGGAGACCCTCGCGGTGATCGCGTACCGACAGCCCGTCACGCGCGGGCAGGTCTCGGCGGTGCGTGGCGTGAACGTCGACGGCGTCGTGCGCACCCTCACCACCCGCGGGCTGGTGGCCGAGGTCGGCACCGACCCGTCGAGCGGTGCGGTCCTGTACTCGACCACGGGATACTTCTTGGAGCGGATGGGGCTGTCCAGCCTGGACGAGATGCCTCCGCTCGCGCCCTACCTGCCGGACATCGACGCCTTCGACGGCGTCGACCAGGCGATCGGAGACAGATGATGACCCCGCAGGCACCACGCTCGGGAGGTACCGGGTCGACCGGCGGACGGTCCGGAGGCTCGAGCTCTGGTCAGGGCCGCAGCGGCGGGTCGGGCGCGAGCCGCAGCGGCGGCTCGAAGCCCAGCTCCGGCGGCTCGCGCAGCTCCGGCTCCGGCAGCAGCGGCGGCGGCTCGCGCGGCGGAAGCTCCGGCGGCTACCGCGGCTCGGGCGGCGGCGAGGGCTACCGGGGGAGCACGGGCGGCGGCGACGGCTACCGCAGCAGCGGTGGGTCGGGCGGCGGCTCGTCGCGCGGTTCTACCAGCGGCGGCGCCTCGCGGGGCGCGGCCGGGACCGGAGGTTCGTCGCGTGGTGGGGCGAGCACCGGTGGCTCGTCGCGCGGTGGTGCTCCGAGCTCGTCGCGCGGTGGTGCTCCGCGCGCGAAGTCGGGCTACCCGCGCAGCAGCGCTCCGGCCGGCGCCAGCCGGTCCCGCACCCCGGCACGACCGCCGCGCCAGCGCGTCCCCGAGGTCACGATCGACGTCCACGACCCCGACGGCGTGCGCCTGCAGAAGGTGCTCGCCGCGGCCGGCCTCGGCTCGCGCCGCGCCTGCGAGGACCTCATCTCGGCCGGTCGTGTGACCGTCGACAACAACGTCGTCCGCGAGCTCGGCGTGCGAGTCGACCCGCTGAGCGCCGTGATCCACGTCGACGGCCTGCGCGTGCAGCTGGACACCTCGATCGTCACGATCGCGCTGAACAAGCCCAAGGGCGTCGTCTCGACGATGCACGACCCGGAGGGCCGCCCGTCGATCGGCCAGTACGTCCAGGACCGCACCGAGCGCCTGTTCCACGTCGGTCGGCTCGACGCCGAGACCGAGGGCCTGATCCTGCTGACCAATGACGGCGAGCTGGCCAACCGGCTGGCGCACCCGGCCCACGCGGTCCCCAAGGTCTACCTGGTCCAGCTCGAGGGTCGCGTCACCAACTCCCTGGGCGGCCGCCTGCTCAAGGGCATCGAGCTCGAGGACGGGCCGGCCAAGCTGGACAAGTTCCAGATCGTGCAGACGACCCCGCAGGCCAGCCTGGTCGAGGTCGAGCTGCACGAGGGGCGCAACCGCATCGTCCGGCGCATCTTCGAGGAGGCCGGGTACCCGGTCACCGGCCTGGTCCGCACGCAGATCGGCCCGATCCGGCTCGGCGACCTGAAGACCGGCCGCACGCGCGTCCTGTCGAAGACCGAGGTGGGCTCCCTGATGGTTCGGGTGGGCATGTGACCCTGGCGACCCGTGGGCCGGTGCGCATCGTCGGCACCGGGCTGCTCGGCACGTCGGTCGGGCTCGCCCTGACCACCCAGGGCGTCGACGTCGTCCTGCACGACCCGTCCCGCACGGCGCTGGCGCTCGCCCGCGACGTCGGTGCGGGACGCCCCGCGTCGGCCGGCGACCTGCCGCCCGCGATCATCGTCGTCGCCGCCCCGCCGGACGTCACCGCCGACGTGGTGCGCGCCGAGCTCGAGGCGTACCCCGACGCGGTCGTGACCGACGTCGCCAGCGTGAAGGGCTACGTGCTCGCCGAGCTGCGCGCCGCCGGGGCCGACCTGACCCGGTACGTCGGCTCGCACCCGATGGCCGGCCGTGAGCGGTCCGGGCCGAGCGCCGCGGTGCCCGACCTGTTCCTCGGACGACCGTGGGTGATCGCCGACTCGGGTTCGTCGCGACCCGACGCCGTGCTGGCGGTCCGCTCGCTCGCCGTCGACCTCGGCGCGGTGCCGGTGGCGATGGACGCGGACGCCCACGACGCCGCCGTCGCGGCCGTCTCGCACGTGCCGCAGGTCGCCGCGAGCCTGGTGGCCGCACGCCTGCGCGACGCGGACGACGAGGCGCTCGGCCTGGCCGGGCAGGGCCTGCGGGACGTCACGCGCCTCGCCGCCTCGGACCCCGCGCTGTGGACCTCGATCCTGGCGGCGAACGCGGCCGCGGTGCACGAGGTTCTCGTCGGGCTGCGCACGGACCTCGACGCCGTGATCGACGCCCTCTCGCACGCCGCGAAGGCGGACGGACCCGAGACTGTCGAGCTCGGAGCGCTCTCCGCGATCGCGCGGGCCATCAGCGAGGGCAACGCCGGCGTCGCACGGATCCCCGGCAAGCACGGTGGTGCGCAGCGCACGTACGCGGTGGTCTCCGTCCTCGTGCCGGACGCGCCGGGCGAGCTGGCACGGCTGCTCACCGACGTGGGCGTTGCAGGGGTCAACCTCGAGGACCTGCACCTCGAGCACGCGGCCGGACGACCGGTCGGCATGGCGGAGATCTCGGTGCTGCCCGGCAGCGTCGAGCACCTGGAGGCGGAGCTCACGGCCCGCGGTTGGAGACTGGTGAGTTGAGCACGACCGTTGTCGTGGCGATCGACGGGCCCTCGGGTTCCGGCAAGTCCAGCGTGTCCCGGGCCGTGGCGAGCGCCCTCGAGCTGGCCTACCTGGACACCGGCGCGATGTACCGCGCGGCCACCTGGTGGTGCGTGGAGCAGGGGCTGGACCTGACGGACCACGCCGCGGTCGCCGCCGCGGTGGACGGGTTCCCTCTGGTCATGGGCCTGGACCCCGCGCACCCGACGGTGCACGTGGGCGGCATCGACGTCCACGAGGCGATCCGGACGACCGAGATCACCGCCGTCGTCAGCGCGATCGCGACGAACCTCGAGGTGCGCGCGCTCCTGGCCCGGCTGCAGCGCGACGCCATCGCGGCCTCGAAGGAGCCCGACTCGTTCTCGCAGGGGCGGGGGATCGTCGCGGAAGGTCGCGACATCACCACCGTGATCGCGCCCGACGCCGACGTGCGGGTGCTGCTGACCGCGAGCGAGGAGGCCCGGCTGGCCCGCCGCGCTCGCGACGTCCACGGCACGGCCGACGCCGCGGCGGTCGAGGCCACCAAGGACCAGGTGCTGCGCCGCGATCGCGACGACTCGACGGTCGTGCAGTTCCACGTCGCCGCCGACGGCGTGGTGACGGTCGACTCGTCGCACCTGAACTTCGAGGAGACGGTGCAGGCGGTGCTGGAGGTCGTCGAGACCGAAGTCGGCCCTCGGCCGTGAGCGCCCCGTCGGTGTGGGGGCCGCGCTGGTCCCGGTGGATCGGCAGGTTCCTCGCGCGCGTCGTCTGGAACACGACGGTCACGGGTGCCTCGAACGTGCCCACGACCGGGCCCGTGCTCATGGCCGCGAACCACACCGGCATCCTCGACGGCCCGCTGCTGCACGGAGTCGCGCCGCGGCCGTCTCACGTGCTCGTCAAGGAAGAGATGTTCTGGGGACCGATCGGGTGGATCCTGCACGCCGCCGGCCAGATCCCCGTGGACCGCGAGGGTGGCCGGACCGCCCTGACGGAGGCGCTGGGCGTGCTGAAGCGCGGCGGACTCGTGGGCGTCTTTCCCGAGGGCAACCGCGGCCGCGGTGACGCGACGAGCGCGCGGGCCGGCATCGCGTGGCTCGCGCTGAACGGGCACGCACCGGTCGTGCCGGTCGCGGTGCTCGGGACGCGACGGACGGGGGAATCCGTGAACAAGGTCCCGGGTTTGCGACGACGCCTCGCGATCGAGTTCGGCGAGCCGCTGGTCATCGAGCGCGCCCCTGGCATGTCCGGCAAGGTCGCCATCGAGGCGGCGAACGAGGCGATCCGGATCGCGCTGGCGGAGGTCGTCGCGGCGGCCGTGGCGCGCTCGGGCATCCCGCTGCCCACCGACGACCCTCAGCGCGAGCGGAGCGGCACGCCCGAGTAGGGTGCCCGGCATGGACGACTCCCTGTACGCCGGGAGCGCCCGCCACTACGGCGTCGGGCGGATGGCCTACCCACCGCAGCTCGCCGACGTCGTCCGCGACGCGCTCGGGCTCGACGGGTCCGGTCGGCTCCTCGACGTGGGCTGCGGGCCGGGCTCGCTCACGCTGCTGCTCGCACCGCTGGTCGAGCAGGCGGTCGGCGTCGACGCGGACCGCGACATGCTGCACGAGGCTGACGCCGCGGCGTCGCGCGCGGGCGTCACGAACGTGCAGTGGCGTCACCTGCGGGCTGAGGACCTGTCCGCCGAGCTCGGCACCTTCCGGGTGGCGGCCTTCGCGCAGTCCTTCCACTGGATGGATCGCCCGCTGGTCGCGCAGAAGGTCCGCGGGCTGCTCGATCCGGCGGGGGCGTGGGTGCACGTGAGAGCGATGACCCACCGCGGCGTGCCCGGTACCGCCGGTGCGCCGCCCTGGGACCTCGTCGACGAGCTCGTCGTCCGCTATCTCGGCCCGGTGCGCCGCGCGGGCACGTCGGTGCTGCCGGACGGCACGGCCGGTGGCGAGGAGGACGTGATGAGAGCGGCCGGCTACCGGGGGCCGCGACGCATCGAGATCGCGCGCGGAGATCTCGTGGAGCGGTCCACCGACGAGGTCGTCGCGGCCGTGCTCTCCCTGTCCAGCTCGGCCCCGCACCTGTTCGAGGACCGGCTGGCGGCGTTCGAGTCCGACCTGCGCGCGCTGCTCGGACGAGCCTCGCCGGAGGGCCGGTTCGTGGAGCGCACGGTGGACGTCGAGCTCGTGATCTGGACCCCGTGAGCGCCGGGGTCGTCCCGCGGTGCCAGCACCTGGGACAATGGGCGCATGACCGAGACTGATCCTGCCCTGGTGCTGCCCGACGAAGAAGGCGACGCCCAACGCGAGCAGGCTCTGCGCGCCGGCCTGACCGAGTACGAGCTCGAGGACGAGGACCTTGCCCTCCTGCACTCCGACGGCGACGGGGACGGCGCCGACGAGCGCGTCGTCGTCTACCCGGTGCTGGCCGTCGTCGGCCGCCCGAACGTCGGCAAGTCGACCCTCGTCAACCGCATCCTCGGCCGCCGCGAGGCCGTCGTCGAGGACAAGCCGGGCGTCACCCGCGACCGCGTGAGCTACCCCGCCGACTGGTCGGGACGCCGGTTCACGCTCGTCGACACCGGTGGCTGGGAGGTCGACGTCGCCGGCATCGAGGCGCGGGTCGCCCAGCAGGCCGAGGTCGCGATCTCGCTGGCCGACGCCGTGATCTTCGTCGTCGACGCGACCGTCGGCGTGACCGAGACCGACACCCAGGTCGTGCGGCTGCTCCGCCGCTCGGGCAAGCCCGTCGTGCTCTGCGCCAACAAGGTCGACGGTCCCGCGGGCGAGGCCGACGCCGCGAACCTCTGGTCCTTGGGCCTGGGGGAGCCGTTCCCGGTCTCCGCCCTGCACGGCCGCGGCACCGGCGACCTGCTCGACGCTGCGATCGACGTGCTGCCCGAGGTCTCCGCGCACGGCACCCCGATCCCCGACGGCCCGCGCCGCGTGGCCCTGATCGGCCGCCCGAACGTCGGCAAGTCGTCGCTGCTCAACAAGGTGCTCGGCTCCGAGCGCGTCGTCGTCGACTCCGTCGCCGGCACCACGCGGGACCCCGTCGACGAGCTCGTCGCGCTCAAGGGCAAGCCCTGGGTGTTCGTCGACACCGCCGGCATCCGGCGCCGCGTGCACCAGACCTCCGGTGCCGACTTCTACGCCTCGCTGCGCACCCAGGCCGCGATCGAGAAGGCCGAGGTCGCCGTCGTCCTGGTCGACGCGTCCGTGAAGATGACCGAGCAGGACACGCGCGTGATCTCGCAGGTCATCGAGGCCGGCCGCGCCCTGGTCATCGCCTACAACAAGTGGGACCTCATGGACGAGGACCGTCGTCCGTTCCTCGAGCGCGAGATCGAGCAGGACCTGGTCCAGGTGACCTGGGCCCCGCGCGTGAACATCTCCGCGATGACCGGCTGGCACACCGACCGCCTGGTCCCCGCCCTGGAGAAGTCCCTGGCGTCCTGGGACACCCGCATCTCGACGGGCCGCCTGAACGCGTTCCTCGGCGAGCTCGTCGCGTCGCACCCGCACCCGCTGCGCGGCGGCAAGCAGCCCCGCATCCTGTTCGCCACCCAGGCATCCACCCGCCCGCCGCGCTTCGTGATCTTCGCGACGGGCTTCCTCGACCCCGGCTACCGCCGGTACATCGAGCGTCGCCTGCGCGAGACGTTCGGCTTCGAGGGCACGCCGATCTCGATCTCGGTGCGCGTCCGCGAGAAGCGCAAGCGCTGATCGGCCGATTGCGTGCAGGGACGCCCCTGACTCTGAGGTAGAGTTTCCGAGGCTCCTGCGGGGGCCAACGGGCTGTAGCGCAGCTTGGTAGCGCACTTGACTGGGGGTCAAGGGGTCGCAGGTTCAAATCCTGTCAGCCCGACAGATTCGCAGAGGCGGGACACCGCTCCCGACCTGCGGAAACATGACGAGAGGGCCGTACCGGACTAGACCCCGGTACGGCCCTCTCTCGTTGCTTCTCACAGCGGCTCTCACAAATGGCGTCGCGCGGCTAGACCCCCACCGACGCCTACACAGTCACTGCGCGATGGTGCTCGCTGCTGTCGTGGCCCTGCCGAGCGCAGCCGCTGCTGCGGCGATTCCGGTCGCACCCGACTCGGGCAGGTACGTCGCCAGATGGACCTCCACCGTGTGCCCGAGCAAGGCCGCAGCGTCCGCGGGCGGGACGCCGAGCGAGTGCAGCCAGAACGCCAGCGAGTGCCGGACGCTGTGCAGCCGGATCGGCGGCACGCCTGCCGCGCGGGCGAGCCGCCGGAAGCGGTCGGAGTAGACCTCTGGCCGCAGCCCGAGCCCGAGGGCGTCCACGACCGCCAGGCCGCTGTCCGTCCACGCGCCACCCGCCCGCAGCCGGTCGGCCGCCTGCGCAGCCCGCAGCGAGCGGAGCGCCGCCACGGTCCCGGCGTGGATCGTCTCGACCGGCACGGCCCGCCGACGCTGCGCACTCTTGGGCTCGTCCACGTGGTCACCGCCGTCCAGCGCGACGCGACCCTGACGGATCGTGACAACACCGGCAGCCAGGTCGACGTCAGACCAGCGCAGCCCCATGACGTCGGCCCGGGTCAGGCCGCACAGCGTGAGACGCCACGCCGCCGCCAGGGCGTCGGTGTCGGCTGTGTCGCGGAACGTGAGCAGTTCCGCGGCTTGCCAGTGCTCTAGGTCGCGCCCGACCAGCGCCCGCTGCCGTGGACGACGGGCGAGGCGCACCACGTTGCGCGGGACGACGCCCTCATACGTCGCCACGTCGAGCGCCTGCGCCAGCGCGACGAGCGCCGCCCGCACCGACCGCGGCCCGAGCGCCTGCCCACGCTTGCCACCCTCACGGCCCATCCACGCCGCCAGGCTCTCGATGTCGCGCACTGTGACCTCACGGACGTCACGGGCGCCAAGGTGCCGCAGGACGGGCGCCAGCGCGTTGCGATAGCCCTCGACAGTGACCGGCCGCACGTCGCTGCGCGACTCCAGCCAGCGGTCGCACAGCGCCGCGATGGTCTCCGGCCCCCGCAGGCCGCCCGCGTCGGCGACCTCGGCCCGGACCTGCTCGACGAACGCGCGCGCGGCCTCCAGCGTCGGCAGCGTGCGCGTCACCTGCCTGCGCCGCGCCGCCTTGGGCGCGGTGGCGTCCACGACGACCCGGAATCGGTCGGCGCCGAGGCGCCGGATCGGCTCGGACCACTGCGGGCACTGGGGGCACGTCCAGCCCACGACGCGCTCGGCGCCGTCGGCGGCCCGCTCGGTGATCCGGTGCCAGTCGCGCCGTTGGTTGCCGCGCCGCGTGCTACAGGCCGCACACACGCCGTCGGCGTTCTCGGGCAGCCGCTGCCGGTTGCCGGTGCTCACGCGGTCACCTCGGCACTCGGCGCGGGCGCGGTCGGCTGGGTCGTCGCCAGGGTGAGCAGCGCCGCGACCCTCGCGCACTGTTCGTCGGTCAGCACGGGCGGCGGGGCCGTCTGCCCCGGGTCGCGTGTCGTGGTGCTCATGGTTGTGCTCCTTCGGTGTCGTGCCCGGCGGTCGGTCCGTCGGGCTGGTCCGGGCCGGTGGTCGGCTCGGAAGTCTTGGGGCGTGGGCCACGCCGTCGGGGCGGCATGAGGTCGGGCACCTCGCGGTACGCGCGGCCGATCCAGTCGTCAACGGTCGACAGACTGCGGCTGTATTGCTTGGCGATGTCCTCGCGGGACACCCCCCGCGAGCGCAAGGCCGCGATCTCCTCAGGGGTCGGCACGTCGTCTGGGAGCGAGATGCCGCCGGGGCGGACCATGAAGAATCCGCCGCCCGCGCTCTCGTGCTCGGCGAGGAACACCTGGACGAACCGCGCGAGCGCATCGACCGGCACTCGCAGCATCGCGACGTCGACCGGTGTGGTGTCGTCGTCCGGCTCGATCTCCAGCGTCCGGACAACCGCGCGCCCGTCGCGAACGCCGACGGACACCCGGTAGGTCACCCGGCGATCCGGGTCGTGCACCTCGGCACCGGGGTGGCGGCGGGTGCGGCCGGGGCCGCCTTTGGGGTCGGGCACGTACTCCCGGCGCCACCACGGAACGGCCGACCAGTTGCGGTGTATTGGTCTCACAAACCGCAGTTTACCAGTCTTGCAACTGCGGCTGAGGCGGACGACAGTGTGCGCATGACGACGACCATCGCAGGACGCGACCCCGCCCGATCGGACGGGCTCGCGGACCTCCGCAACCTCTCGACCATCGACGTCTGGCACCCCAGCCGCCCCTGCGCGGCCCGTGTCCTCGGCGTCTCCCGCGATCTCGCATACAGCATGGCCCGCACCGGTGACCTGCCCACGATCCGGCTCGGCCGCCGTGTCGTCGTCCCGGTGCCGCGCCTCCTGGCGATGCTCGGCGACACCGGGCCGACAACCTGACTCGGCATCGCTCGCCGCCCGACAACCGCACACGCACGCTGCCTGCTGGCCATGGGCCGGGGCTCTCACCAGAGGGCTCCGGCCCTTGCCGTTAGGACGGACCATGACGACGACGCACCCGCCCCGCCTCGCCGCTGACCATCGGTGCCCCGACTGTGGCGCCCGTGTCACGGACAAGGCGCTGGAGCACGAGGACTCGTGCCCGGCCGCGCTTGCTGAGGACGCCGTGAGCGCCGCCGACCGCGCATGGTTCGCCGCGCACCCTTCCGCCGCCACCTACCGACGGCCGATCACTGACGCCGAGGCGGTCGCCCTGGTCATCGCGGTCGGGCTGGACCCTCTGCTGGTCACGGCTCGCGGGCGTGTCGTCGTGCATCAGGTCGCGCCGGGCGTCCGAACGCGCACGTACGCCGACCTCTGGCTGGAGCACCTGCCGTGACACACGCCAGCGCCCGCCCTCTCGCGGAGGACGGGCGCCGAGAACGGACCGGAGCCGACCGGTCTACAGCCACCGCTACCCAGGGACGGACGAACGAACGATGACCGACACGACACACGATACGGACGGGCCGCGACTGCGCCCCGGGGATCACTCGGACGCTGCCCTGGTGGCCGCCTCCCTGGCCGCCCCCGGACGCCCCGTGATCCCGCTGCGCCCCGACACCCGCACGCCGCTGACCGACCCGTCCGACCCCCGCACCCCGGACGGCAAGAGCGGCCCCCGGCACGCGCGGCTGTGGCGCACCACCGACGTGGACGTGCTCGCCACCGCCGACGACTTCCCGGCGCAGTACGGCGCCGCCGTCGTCTGGTCGTGCTCGTGGGGGATCGTGCTTGGCGAGGCCGACGCCGACGGGTGGCGTGTAGTCGTGCTGGACGCGGACACGGTGGCGGCAGACGCCCGACTGGTGGACCTGTGCCGTGCCACCCCTGAGGGCGCCGCGTGGCTCGACTCCACCCTGACCGTCCGCACGAGCCGCGGGTGGCACCACTACGGGCTCGTCCGCGAGCCTCTGGCCACCTGCCGCCCGTGGTCCGGGGAGACGGAGCGCGACGCCCTCGACGTGAAGGCTGTCGGCGGGTACGTCGTGCTGCCTGGCAACCCGCACCCGCGCGGGACGCGCTACACGGACGTGACCGGCGAGGCGGGCACGGTCCGCACGGCAGGGGAGCGTCCGGACGTGCCCGGCACCGTGGCCGTCTACCGCGGCGTGGAGATCGACCCCGCTAGCGGTCCGGTCGCTGTCTGGTCGCTCGTCCGCCCGATCCCTGGCGCGATCTTGGACGGCCTGGCCGTGCCCCTCCGCCCGCCCGAAGTGGCGACCGCGCCGGACGGCAGCGGCGTGGGGCGGCCGACGCTCGCGGGCGACGGGGATGACGACGGCGCCCGGCGCGGGCAACCGCTGGACCCGCCGAGCGCCCTGCGGCGGCTGGCTGGGCTCATCCGGTCCGCCGCAGGCAAGGCGGACGGCAGGCGGCACACGGGCGCCTACGACCTCGGCCGCATGGCCGCGGGTCTGGTCGTCCGCGTCGATCCGCAAGCCCGCACGGGGGACCTGGCCCCGGCGCCCGTGCGCGCCGCGTTCGTGGCCGCCCTCGTGTCCGCCGGGCTGGAGCACGCCGACGCCGAGCGCACGGTGGCGGACGGGTGGGCCGTCGGCKGGCGCCAGCCGKGGCGCGACGACGACCGTGAGCCGCAGGGACGGGGCGGCGTGGCCGACCAGGTGACCCCAGCCGCGAGGCTGCTGGACGAGGTGCTGACCGGCGCCGAAGTTGAGGCGTTCTGGCAAGCGCGAGGGTTCCTCTCGACTGTGCACGCGCACGCCCGGGCGCGGGGGCTGTCGCCCTGGTCGCTGCTCGGGACCGTGCTCGCCCGGGTCGCCGCGTCGGTCCCGCCGACGCTGGCGCTCCCGGGGCCGCCCGCCGCCGCGTCGCTCAACCTGTTCGTCGCGCTCGTCGGAGTGTCCGGGTCGGGCAAGTCGGCGGCGCTGACCGCAGCGGGGGAGGTTCTGGACCCGCGGGGCGCCTTGCCCTACCTCGTGACCAGTCCCGGCACCGGTGAGGGTCTGCTGGGCGCGTACGTGCGCACCGAGAAGGCGACCGGCGCCAAGCGGGCACGGATGGTCCAGCACGCGGCCTCCGTGCTGCTGCACGCCGACGAGGTGGGTGGCCTCGCCGCGCTGACCCGCCGCGACGGGGCGACGCTCGGGCCGTTCCTGCGCACGGCGTGGACGGGCGGGATGCTCGGCACCCAGAACGCCGACCCGACCCGCCGCCGTCACCTGGACGCCCACCACTACCGCCTCGCACTCGTGGTGGGTGTGCAGCCTGAACTGGCCGACGTCCTCATCGGCCAGGAGGCCACTGCCTCCGGTTTCGCACAGCGTTTCCTGTGGCTGCCCACGTACGACCCGCAGGGGCTGGCGCCCTCGGACGAGCGCGACGTGGCGGCGCGGTGGTCGTGGCAGGTGCCCGGCCCGGCGCTGACGTTCGACGCCGACGTGCTGGACCACGCCGTGCCCTGGCCGGTGCCTCTGGGCGGGCGCGGGCCGGTGCTGCTGACCGTGCCGGAGGTGGCCCGCGCGACGATCGCCGCGGCTGCGGCGGCCCGCAACGTCCCGATCGGCGCGCCGCTGCCCGGCGACGCGCTGGACGGCCACGCCCTGCTGTCGCGGCTGAAGGTGGCCGCGCTGCTGGCCGTCGCGGAGGGCCGCACCACGGTGAGCGATGCGGACTGGGAACTGGCCGCCGTGGTGCTGGAGGTGTCGGACGCGACCCGGGCGGCCGTGGAGGCTGTGCTGTCCGGCGTGCGTGCGCGAGAGGCCGCCACGAGGGCAGCGCAGGCCGGGCGGACCGCGGTGGTCGTCCAGCGCGCAGTCGCTGACGACGCCCCGCGCCGCGTGGCGCGCGTGCTGCACCGTCACCTGACCGCGGCGGCCGTGGCGGTCGCCCGCGGCAGGCTGCGCAAGGCGGCCCAGGGCAAGGACCGCGACCTCGCCGACGCGGCGCTGGCGCTGCTCGTGGCGGAGGGCGGCGCGGTCCTCAGACACGGCGAGGGCAGGCAGGCGGGCACGGCGTATTACGCGGCGGTGGCGGGGTGGCGACCGTGAGCGACCCAGGGGTGGAGACCGCGGGCCGCCAGGGGTGGAGGGGTGGAGGGCTCCACCCCCGGCCCTCTCTCGCGCTACACGCGAAAGCCCCCTCCTTTCCTTTCTTGGACGAGCTCGTGCGCTGCCGGCCGTTCTCGTTTTCGCGTTCTCGCGCCCCAGGGGTGGAGGTCTCCACCCTCTCCACCCCTGGGAGGCGCACACCAGTGGGGCCGCCGAACGCGCTCCCGACAGACCCCGTGGACGGGGGAGAGGGACACGCGCTCCGCTGCCGCGAGCGGCCCGACCCGAGCCCTGCCGGACCACGCGCGCGCGTCACGAACTGACCCCGCCCGACCCAACGGAAGGACAGACCGATGACCCCCACCCACGCACCCGCTCGCTCGGCCTCCGGCGGCAGACGAGCCCGCCGCCGAGCGCACCGACCACCCGAGCCCGACGCCCGCCCCGTCGACCCGGGCTCACTGATGTACGCGCCCGGCTGGACACCTGCCCCACGCGCGGTCGTGCCGCCCGCCGCACCACCACCGGCGCCCGCACCGCCACGGTCCGACTACCGCCCGCACCACGACCTGCTCGGCGACCTCGCGTACACGCGCCGGATGCTCGTCGTGGTGGAGGCCGTGTCGTGCCCCATCCATGACGCCCCAGCCGGTGTGCCGTGCTGGACGGTGGCCGCCTCCACCGGCGTGCGCAGGCTCACCGGGCTGTGCGGCGACCGGTTGGAGCGCGCCCGACGGGTCAGGTTCGCCCCCGCTGTGGCTGCGTCCCGAGCGGCGTCGTCGCGTAGGGCGGTGCGGTGATGACCTACGCCAAGCCCACGCCCGAGGCGCTGGCCGCCCACCGCCGAGCCCGCGCCTTGCGGGACGCCGCGAGCGTCCGCGAGTTTCTGGGCGCCCGAGCCTCGGCGCAGGCCACGCCTACGGCCACGCCCACCGCGGCGGCCGTGCTGCCGACCGTGCTCGCACTCTTGGCCGGGGCCGCACCGACGCCCGGCCCGTCCGTCGCGCCAGGCGAGCCACTGCCGCCCCCGCCCGACGACCCGCACGACCTCGCGGAGTGGATCGCCGAGAGGGCGCGGCGGGCGAGCGCGAACGATCCGCAGCCGATCGACCTCACCCCGGCGGAGGTGGACTTCCTCGCCGAGATCATCCGCAAGGGCAGGACCGGACGGGCTCGTGAGGCGGTGCCGCAGTGAACCGCGACAACCGCGCCGGAGGCCGTCACCTGATGCCGAGTCAAGGGGTCAGGCCGCCTCACCGCAGGTCAGGTGGCACGACCCGGCGCCCTCTCACACCTGCTCTCACAACCCGCGCCCTGCGGAGGCCGTTTCCCACCCGACACGAGGACGAGCGATGACCACGACCACGAGCGACCCCCGCACCCCCACCGCGCCCACCGTCCGGCCGCTGCCCGAGGGCGCCCATGGGTGCCAGTGGTGCGGCTGCGAGGTGGCTCCCGGCACCGGCTCGCCGCCGGTCCCTTTCGACGTGCTCGGGCGCGTCGGCGACCTGCCACCGCACCCGGATCAGCCAGCCCGGAGGCTCGGGACGGTCCACCTCGCCACGTGCGCCGCGTGCACCGACCGGCTCGACCGGGCTGCCGCGCTCGTCGCCGACCCGGCGCACGCGCGGATCGTCGCCCGGATCGGCTCGCCGTCGGTTGCCTCGCACCGGGTGGCGAGCGCACTGGCCGCCGCCGACGCCCTCGGCGTGCACCTGCCTCTGGAGACTCCGGCCGACCTGGCGGCGGCGCTACGGCACCTGACGAGCCCCGGCGCAGCGGCGCAGTGGGCGTCGCGGCTCACGCCCGTCACACTCGCCGGAGCACACCCGAGCACGTGCGCCGTGGCGCCCTGGTCGCACCTGACCGGGGACGACGGCGGCGGCGTCGCTGCGGCGCTGCGCGAGGGGTACGGCGCGCTGCTCGCCGACCGGGTGCAGGTTCCCCACCCCACGCGGCCCCCGGGCGACGGCCCTCGCGGGTGCCTGCTCTGCGGGGTCGCCTCCGTCCTGGCGCTGCCCCGCGCGGCGCGCGACGTGTGGCGCCCGGTCAGCGCCTCGGTCTCGGCGCTCGGCGCCGCGTCTGGCAGTCGCCTGCACGGTCACTTGTGCCCGGCGTGCTCGACGGCGATGGACGCTGCGGGCGCGCTCGGTCCGACCGCACTGGAGGGCGCACTGTTCGCCCACCTTGCGCCCGACGCCGCCGCGCGCCTCGGCCCATACTCGACGGTGGAAGTTGAGGGCGTGCGCGGCTGGGGCGCGCTCGTCGCGGACGCGGACCGGGCTGGACGCCCTACCCCGGCGCCGAACGCGACCCCGTGGGCGCACGCGGGGGACCTGGACGCGCTGGCCGTCGCGCTGCGCCGTGCCGTGGGGGTGGCCTGATGGTGTGGGCCACGCCCAAGCCCGCCTCCGGCCTGCCCGCCTCTGGCATCCCCGCCAAGGGCGCAGGCGTGGCCGTCGCTGACCGCGTGGAGCCCGGGCAGCACGGGCAGGTGGTCACGCTCGGGCACGGCGCCCGCTCGCCGCGGGTGTACGGCACCCTCGCAACCGCGCTCGCCGCGGGGCTGATGGACGACCGCCCGGACCTGGCCGTCTACCCGGAGGCTGTCGCGGCGTGGGCCACAGCCGAGGCGCAGGCCGCGCTGATGCGGCGGCATCTCGACGAGGTGGGGGCACTCGACGACGACGGCCAGCCGCGCACCCCCGTGCTGGAGTGGCTGAACCGGACCGAGAACGCCGCCATGCGGCACCGCGCCACGCTCGGGCTCGACCCGATGAGTGAGGCGCGGCTGGCACGAGAGCGGGCGTCGGCGTCGGTGCTGGCGTCCGCGGTGGACCTGGATGCGCTCGCCGAGCGGGGACGGGCGGCACTGGCGGCGCGGGAGGCCTCGGGGCTCCCGGCGACGCGGGACCTCGCGGGGGAGGCGCTGACTGCCGTGCGCGCCAGCGCCCCGCCGGTCGTCCGGTCCCCGGACTTCCGCCGCCACGACGTGCCATCCGCCGACGGCGGCCAGCCGTGACGCCCGCGGCGGACAGCCCGGGCGGCGGGCTGGACGCCCTGGACCTGCTCGGCGGGCTCGTGCTGGAGTCCGGGGCGCTGTGGGGCGAGGTCGCCACCGAGCACCAGCGCGCCGACGCGGCGGCGCTGCTCTCACGGGACCCCGCCGCCCCTCGGATGCATTACCAGACGCGCCCACGCGGCGGCAGCAAGACCACCGACGCCGCCGGGGTCGCGCTGGCGGCGCTCGTGACGCAGGCGCCCCCGCGCTCCACCTCGCACGCCTACGCACGCGATCTCGGGCAGGCGGGGCTGCTGGTGGACGCTATGGCGGCCCTGGTCGGCCGCACCGGCCTCGGCTCGCTGGTGGACGTCGCCGCGGGTGCGGTCACGATGCGCGCCTCCCGCGCCCGGCTCGTGGTGGAGTCCGCGGACGCCGCCAGCGCGTACGGCCACCTGCCGTGGCTGGTCATCGCTGACGAGTTGGCGCAGTGGCCGACGACGCGCGAGGCGCGTGCGCTGTGGGAGGCGCTGGTGTCGGGGCTGCCCAAGCGGGCGGACTCGCGGCTGGCCGTCCTGACCACGGCGGGCGACCCGGTGCACTGGTCGGCGGCCGTGCTCGCGGGCGCACGCACCAGCCCGGCCTGGCGGGTGTCGGAGATGCCCGGGCCGGTGCCGTGGGTGAGCCCCGACGACCTCGCGGAGCAGCGCCGCCTGCTGCCCGCCTCGGCGTACGCGCGGCTGCACCTGAACCTATGGACGGCCGCGGAGGACCGGCTGGTGTCCCCGGACGACCTGGCGGCGTGCGTGACGCTGGACGGGCCGCAGGACCCGGACCCGCGGCACCGCTACGTGATCGGGCTGGACCTCGGCCTGAAGAACGACCGCACCGTGCTCGCGGTGTGCCACAGCGAGCCGGTCGTGCCGGACCCCGCCCACGCTGCGCCCACCGCCTCGCGCTACGCGCCGCCGCCCCAGCGGGTGGTGTTGGACCGGATGCACGTGCTGGCCGGGACCGCCGCCGCTCCGGTGCAGTTGGCGGACATCGAGGCGCTGGCGTACGAGGCGGCCACGGCGTACCGCGCGCCGATCCGGTTTGACCCGTGGCAGGCGATCGGTCTCGGGCAGCGGCTCACGGACCGCGGCGTCCGGGCGGACCCGTGGGGGTTCACCGCCACGTCGGTCGGGCACCTCGCCGCGACGCTGCACCTGCTGCTGCGGGAGCACCGGCTGGCGCTGCCACCGGAGGCCGCGCTGTTGGACGAACTAGGCACCGTGCGGCTGCGCGAGTCCGCCCCGGGGGTGTACCGGATGGACCACGACGCGAACGCGCACGACGACCGGGCGGTGGCGCTCGGCCTGGCGGCGCTGGCGCTGACCGAGCGGTCGGAGGTTGGCCGGGGTTCGGTCACGGTGCCGGGCGCTGCCAGCGGGCGCCCGGTCATCAGGGCGACGCACGACGCCCGCCCGGCGCTGCCGTCACGATTCGCCGTCGCCCGAGCCGCGCGGGGGATGCCGCGAGGGCTGCCGGGCGGCGGGATCGCGCCGCCGTCGCCGMGCCCCCGGCGACGGCGGTAACAACCGCGACTCGCCGCCCGGGCGTTGCACGCGGTTCATCACGGGCTGTTGGTGTTCGGTCCTATGGTGTGCGCATGCCTCTCGGGTCCTATCTGAACAGCATTGCTGCTGGTTATTCGCGAGACTCCATGCGTAGTGCCGGGCACGCGCTGTTGGCTCGGGCATCGGACGAACTTCTGCCGCTGTTGCCAGCAGGTCTCCGGGTTGAGGGGAGCGGCGGCAAGGGCGTAGCGACGTTCACGCCCTGGATTGGGGTGTTTGATCCCGACGAGACAGAGACACCCCAAGAGGGCATCTATCTCGTGTACATCTTCGCCGAGCAGCTCGACCGCGTTGTCCTGACCTTGAACCAGGGCGTGACGAAGCTGCGACAGAGATTTCCGGACGCTGAAGCGCGGCGCAGGCTCCGCGCCGATGCCGACGCAGTCCGCGCCGGTCTGGGCGACTCGGCGGCGGGCACCGCCGACTCCGTCAGTTTCGGAACGAGTCGCGCGCTGCAGAGGGCATACGAAGCCGGAACGATTGCGGCGATTGAGTATCGTCGCGACGACCTGAACGACGAATCGCGGGTGGTCGCCGACCTCATCCGCTTCGTCAAGCTCTATCAGGACGCGATCGTAGTGAAGCGGGCCCTTCTTCAGAGCGAGCCGGGCACGGTCTCGTCGTCGAGTGTCGAAAGGACTTCAGCCGGGTCGGATCCACTTCGCCACTTCGCACCAAAAGATGATCACGAGTACGTCGTGCACTTGGTGGGGCAGTCGCTCGTCAAGAGCCGGCGACACGAAACGCTGGTGCGCGATTACGGCTCCCTGGCCGTGGGCCACGGTTTCTCGGCCGCTACGAACGTGCACCCGCGCGATCTCACTCTTGTCAAGGCGGCCGCAGAGTGGCTGATTGAGGCCAAGGTGGTCTACAGCGGTAACGCGACGAACGCCGTCCGCGAGACAATCGGTCAACTGCTCCAGTATCGACACTTTCTGTATCCGGCCGACTCGAACGTGCGGATGGTCGCCCTCTTCACCGAGCCAGTCGGTGATGCGTACGTGGCGCTGCTCAACTCGATTGGGATTCAGGCAGTTTGGAAGTCGCCGAATGGCTGGGGTGGCTGCGACCTTGCGGCCGCTGACGGGCTCGTACCGACCGTCGCGGGGTAGCGGGAACTCGTCGTGATGTGCGGGCTGGTGGCACGAACCGACGCGCCGGCTCAGACCGTCGGCAGCCCCACGAAACGGTCATAGGCCGGGCTGCCGGGCTGCCAGATGTCGACAATCTGCGAGCGCGGTACGTCTCCGAACCGAGTGAATGTGCCTCCTCGATCGGCGAGGAGCGCAACGTGAGCAGTCAGCACGTCGGCCAGGGTCCAGCCAACATCGGTGCGCACGCCGTCGTGCAGGTCGAGATCGAGGACGACAACGGACGGCCGGCCGAGCGCCCGAAGGGTCGCAGCGAGCGGGGTGCGCTCGCTCGGGAAGTAGACCGCCTCGCCTCCCCAGGTCGACAGCAGGGAGTCGAAGCCATGGGGTCGCTCTCGGAACTGTGTCGATCCGACGACGCCGAAGACTCGACCATCGCGGTGCTCAGTCGCACTGCCCCACTCGCCGTCGTCGGTCGCGTAGAGGGTTGCTGCGAGCACGCGCGCGGCATCCGCGGAACTGAGGGCTCCGGCATCGAGGGCGGCGGCGATCCGCCCGTCCGCGTGATCGCGGGAAAGAGCGCGCAGTCCGTCACGCCGGACCCCCGCCACCTCATGGGGGAGTAGGCGCGTGCAGTGGTAGGCGCGCATTGGGCGGCCGTCGAGGAGTTCTGTCACGTAGGAGTCGTCTAGGGGCACGGATAGTTCAGCGGTAGGGGTATCGATGGGCACGTCGGCTGCGTAGGGCTCCAGCGCCTCGCGGAGCGCGTCGGGCCAGGTGTCCAGGTCGTCAGGGTCGATCGCGCCTCCGTCATGCATGGCCGCAGCCTCCCACGACGGCGTGCCACGCGAGATCGACCGTTGCGTCCGCCGCGCGTGTCTGGCCCGCGATGGCGACGTGACCAAGGACGATGGCGGCATGGATGGATTCGCCTCCGCGCGACTGAAGGCTGTCCGTGCAGGCGAACTGATTGGGAGCATCACCGCGTCTGCCTCGACATGGGAGACGGCCTCTACGCCCCACCTTTCCAACACCGTCGAGGCATCGCCGACGGTCGTCGGGCAACGGGACCTGGTGGTCCGGATCGAGGGGTTAGCGCCGCTTCCGTCGGAACTGGTGATCGGTGTAGATGAGGCGCTGCACCACCTACGCTCGGCGCTCGATCACGCGATCTGGCAACTCGTCGCTGACAACGGGTCGACGCAGGACCGCCAAGCCTTCCCGGTTCTCACGAAGGCGAGTCCGCACGACTTCGCTCGCGCGATCGCCGGTACGACGACGCTCGTCTTCGCACGAGTCGAGGCTCTCCAGCCGTACAACATGGTGGCTCCGCAGACGTATCGGAACAGCCTCCTCTGGCTGTTGCACCGGCTCAACGTCGTGGGCAAGCACCGATCCGTCGTTCGGGTAGGTCCGTCCATTGACACGGTTCAGATGGTGACGACCGTTGGCATGGAGAACCGCCAGGTCACTCTGTACAAGGCTGAGGAACTCATTGCCGGTACGGCGATTGCCGTCCGCGTTGCCGATGTTCCTGACGACTTCCAAGACCCGGGCGACTGGCTCGGCGTGTCTCGACCGATGCTGCACATCTCGACAACCGACGACCGCGACCCTGAACTGATCGGCGGCCCGGTCGGCGACGTGCTGCGACGGATCGAGAACTGGACCGGGAAGATCCTGGAGACGCTGGAGGACGCTCGCACGTGAGCGCCTGCGCCCGGGTGTACCTCTCACAGCGCCCCTCACAAACGGCGGCAGACACGGGCCGACGGCACCGGACGGGACCACACTCCGCGACTATGGCGCCGCATGAAACCGCACCAGGGCCACCCCGGACGGACGCCGCGGGCGCTCTGGGGGTCAAGGGGTCGCAGGTTCAAATCCTGTCAGCCCGACCGATGTACTTGCAGGTCAGAGGCCGTTTCCGGAGTTCTGGGATCGGCCTCTGCTGCTGCCCGGAACCGTGATGACACGAAACTGACACGAACTACGCCGGGTGTGTCACAGGCCCGCCCGCTGCATCGCGTCGCGCACCCGTTCGTGCTTGCCCGTCCTTCATCGCGCGGGCGTACACCTGCGTCGTGATGTGCACCGAGGCGTGCCCCATGATCGTGGACACCAGCGGGATCGATAGCCCAACGTCGATCAGGTTGGAGCCCAAGGCGTGCCGGGCGTCGTGCAGGCGAACCACCGGCACGCCAGCTGTCCGGCACATCGCCTTGAACCGGTCCGAGCACCGGGGGCTGACAGGCCGCCCGAGCGCGTCCACGGCCACCAGGCCGCTCTCCTCGACCCGGCCCGCGTCCTGGGCGCTGTTCAGCTGTGCAGCACCTGCCCGGTCACGGAGCACTTCCGAGCTGCGGGCGAACGACGAGCCGGACGGCATCTGGGGCGGCATCCCACGCTCACCAGCCATGCGGCGGGCCCTGAAGGAAGCCCTGGCGGCGGAGGCTCAGAGTGTCAGTGGTGCCCCGTAGCTTGGGCCGTGGGGTGTCGTACAGCGAGGCCCCTCCCGGACGGTCGCCAGGGAGGGGCCTCGCCCTGTGTAGCGGCCTACACCCATCGAAGGGGCGCGATGCCCTACACCGCCCAGGGACTCGGAGGGCCGCCTTCAGCGGGGTGCTCCCGGTCCCAGAGGTACAGGACGAAGGTGACCATCCCCACGAACCCGAAAGCTCCGGCCGCCCAGTTCCCCGCGGTGTCGTCGATGAGCAAGCTCAGGACCGGCTTCGCCACGAACAAGCCCACAAGGAACAGGGCGAGCGGCGCCTTCCATGTCTTGACGCGGGGCATCGGGCTCCCTACCTGTTCTGCGTCCGCCGTGGGCAACCCGCACGCTACCTCGCGCATCGGAGCGCCGCCTGGCCTACTGCTCGCCCTCCGGCCCGTCCCCGACGCGCTCCATGGCGTCGAGCCGGTCTGCCGCCTGGGCGGCACGCCTGGCCCGCAGAGCTGCGACGGCGCCCGGGTGGATCGTCTCGACCGGGACGGTCCGCCGTCGCTGCTGCGACTTCGGTTCGTCCACCGTGTCGCCGCCGGACGGGAGGGCCGAGCGACCAAGGATTGCAGTGAGCCTTCTGCCGCGCGATGCGGTTCTCCTCCCAGTCGAGCAGGTGGTCGAGTCGCCAGCGGTCGGGGTGGGTCATGACCGGCGGCAGTGACCTCGTCCCTGGCGGAGGCGTGGGACCACCGCGTCCCAGCTGGATACGTCGGCCCAGGCGCCCTGTACGAGCACGATCGTCGGGCGGGTTTCGGTCGGCGTTGTGGTGGTCGTCATGTCGCCTGTCCTGTCGCTGGTGGTGAGCGTTCAGTGGGAGTCCCTCAAGCGTGGATTGGTCCAGGTCCCGTGAGTGGACCGGACGCGCGAGAGCCCGCTCCCGCGGGGACGATTCGCACGGGAGGGTGCTCTCGTGGCGGGAGGGTTACGCGTGTGGGGTGTGACCAGGTAGAACGTGGGGAATGAGCGCTGTTCTTGATGAGCCGGGCGGGTCTGTGATCGCGGACCTTAGCCCGGGTGTGTGGGTGGTCTTGGGCAGCGCACCGTCGGGTGACTCGACGGGTGCACCGGCGGACGCTGCGGGGGCCGTTGTCGTCCCGGTCGTGGTCGGTGCTGGTGTTGCGCCGGGGGCGCCGCGGACGTTGTCGCGGTCCGCGGTGTGGCTCGAGGGACGCCACGACGGTGCGGTGCGGGTCGTGGCTGCGCAGCGGCACGGGACGGTGCTGCTTGACCGGCATCGGTGGGGGCAGGAGGCAAGTCTGCCGTTCGGTGGGGAGCACGTGCTCCGGTCGGGGGTGTTCACGGTTGAGCTAGTCAATGGGGGGTCGTTGGCGAAATTCGCGGTGACGACCGGGTTGGGTGATGTGCGACCGCCGGGGGTTGACGGGCAGATAGATGGAACGGCGCCGCGGTGGTCGCGGCGGGACGTGTTCAACCCCGCGGTGCCGGCACGGACGGTCGCGGCGCTTTGCGTGCTGGCGTGCGGGTGGCCGGGTCCGGTGCAGTCGATCGGGTCGGCGAAGCTGGTGGGGCACATGGTTGACGACCTGCTCGGGTTGAAGAAGTCGGACGGGTTCCTCACGCGGCGTCTGGACCAGGCGCTCGCGGATCTAGGAGTGGTGGTGTTCCCCGGGCAGGACACGGTCCCGACGATCGCGGAGCAGATGCTGCGGGGCGGAATGCTTGAGGACGCCGTGTATGTCGAGCTGGGGCAGCTCCTGGAGCAACGCCGCCGTGAGGGTGCCCGCGCGGTGGCGGAGCGTGCACGTGCTGAGCATGGGCGCACGGCCCGTGTGCGTCCGGCGCCGCCTCAGTCGCCACCGTTTGGGGGTGCGCAGCGATGAGGGCTGGGCAGCTTGAGCAGATGTGTTGGTCGCGGTCCTGGGGCCGGATACCGGTGGTGGGCTGACGTCATCCTGCTAGACCTGCGTGTCAACGTGGCAGCCGCATCGGCGCGGCCGCCCGTCGGTGACGAACCGGCGAGCTCACCCGCGGCGGCTCCCGCCATAACGCCGCACACGGATGCGGTGAACTACCCGCGGGCGCTCAGGCTGAGGGGCCGGGTCAGCGTGTCGATGACGGGCGTCTCGACTCCTTCATAGAGGGAAGAATGTGGGTTTCGATCTCCGCGTCCGCGATGGCGCGGAGGTTCGTGGCGAGCGCTGCAACAACATCCGCGGCGATAGCTGACGACGACCCGCCAGGTGGTTGTCCCTGCCACATCTCGTGTACATCCCGCGCGGGCCACTCGTTTTGCGGCATGCTTGAGAGGTCGGCGAGCGCGCGGTCGGCGGGGAGCGAAGCCCCGCGTTTACCCCACGAATTCAAGGCTCGGCGACGCTCAACAACAGTCAACGATGCGCGATGTTGACCGCCGCGGATCGCGTAAATGCGCAGATCACACACGGTTTCACCAGATGGTGCGAGAAGTCGGGGGAGAGGTTGTCCGCCCCGGGATTCTTCAAGGTGTCGCAGGTTCAAATCCTGTCAGCCCGACCGGTGAACGCACAGGTCAGGGGCCGTTTCCGTAGTCACGGAGACGGCCCCTGATCTCGTTTGGGGAGTCACGCTCCGCCGCCGGGGAGTCAACCGAGACCGTGCGCTCGGCGGCGTGTGGCTCGAGCAAGAGAGGCTCGCGTGGCCCGCGTACCTCAGTGCACTCGGACTGACGTGAGCGACCGCGTCGAAGCTCCTCACTCGGCGTCCCGTGTCGTTCGGTGTGAGCGATTCGCACGGCGGCGGCAGTGGACCTAGATCCACGCGGACCTTGTTCGCCGCCGGTAAGGGTCGGTGCGCTGGTTGCGGCTCGGGGTAGCGGTGACCGGGTGGCTGGTGTGGGGTGTCACTTCTCCGGTGCCGCTGGGGTCATGCTTCGGGGGCGCTCTTGATGACGGTGAGCTCATGGATCTCGTCGACCTTTTCCAGGACGTCGGCGACGTTGGCGTCCTCGTTCTGGATGACCTCGATGCGGGACGCCTGCCACGCCGCGAGGTGACCTGCGACGTTGGCGTAGATGGACACCAAAGCTAGGTAGAGGATCGACGCCTGCTTCCACGCATCGGGTGCCCAGATGTAGACCGCGATCACGGGCGGGAAGTTCAGCAGCCAGAAGATCGTCAACCACCCGTTGATCTTGCGCATGAACACGGGGTCCTCCTGGATGGAGGCCCACAAGCTCTGTGCCACGGTCATCAATGCCACGCACCTTCGGTTTCGGGAATCTATATCGTCGACGATTTTTTCGCGGTACTCGCAGCATCTGGGAGCCGCGTTGCGCCTGGTGGGAGGGGTAGAGCGGCCAGCGGCGGACCGCCCGCGGGAGCGCGAGTTGCAGGTTCACGTGCGGTGAGGCCGCTCGCCGAAGGCCCACAGGGTCCTTCGCGACCCGGCCGCGGAAGCCCCGTCGCCGGATGACCGGCGGTACGGGTCAGGACCTCGGGCTCGCGCGGCTCTCGAGGGCTTCGATGACGGTCTCGGCGATGTCGATGTCGTACAGCCTCTCGACGCTCTGGAACCCACCGGGACTCTCCGGGTTGATCTCGACCACCTGGCTGCCGATCACGTCGATGCCCACGAGGAACAAGCCGTCGGCGACGAGCTTGTCGCCCATCGCCTCGACGACGGCGAGCTCGGCCTCACCGACCTCGAGGGGCACCGACCGACCGCCGGTGCTGATGTTGGCGCGCGGGTCGTTGCCGGTGGGCACGCGTCGGAAGGCGGCCGGCCTGCCGTCGCGCTCGAGGATGCGGCCCTCCAGCAGGAAGATCCGGGCATCGCCGTCCGTGGCTCCGTCGATGAACTCCTGGACGATGGCGTAGCCGTCCTGCAGCACCGCCTCCGTCATCTGCGCGAGGTTGGTCTCGCCCGGGCCCTCGATCATGAAGACGTTGCGGCCCTTGGCCCCGTACAGCGGTTTGACGACGCAATGGCCGACTTCGGCGACGAACTGCTCGATCGCCTCCGGATTTCGTGTGACCAGCGACCGTGGCCGGATCTTCTCGGGGAACTCCTCCAGGTAGAGCTTGCTGGTCGCTCGATGGAGGGTGTTCGGGTCGTTGACCACCGTCACACCTCGGGCCGCGAGCATCTGTCCGAACACCACGCCCATCGGGCTGGCCCACGGGCGCTGCTGGAGGTCGTCGATCGACTCGTTGCGCAGGAACAGTGCATCCAGGTCGTCCATGACGACCCGCTCGGCGTCGCGCGCCTTGATCCCCTGCATGAAGGTCGCGAGGGTGTCGTCGTTCTTCCATCTCGCGGCGCGAGCCCCGGCAGTGAGCAGCCCGTCGCTGCTGCCGAGCTCGAGGTCCCCGAGGCCGACATACCAGGTTTCGTGCCCGCCCTTGGCTGCGGCTCTGGCGAGTCGGGTGGTCGTGTACTCGTCCACCTCGGTCTCGACGTCGTTGACGAGAAATGCAATCCTCATGCCGCCACGTCTCCCTCGTAGAGGTCGGTGACCGTCGCCCCCGCGCGCAGCCTCTCCAGACGCTCGTGCGTACCGGGCATGTCCAGCCATCGTGGTCGAACCCACGGCGCGTGGAGCACCTCGCGGTCGAGCAGGTCCTGCACCAGGGGGATGTGGTCCAACGCGAGCTTGCCGACGAGCAGGACGTCGAGGCTGCTGCCCTCGGCGAGTGCGTCGAGGATGCGCGAGATCCCGCGCAGGTAGATCGCGTCCTTGACCCAACCGCCCCCGACGACGACACGGATAGCGATGGACCACGCGGTCCGTGCCGGGATCCGGTGGTCGGCCCGCAGCGACTCGAAGATGTCCAGGAATCCGGCGCCGTCGAGCAGCTTGCCGACCGCGACCACTCGCGCCGCGAGCACGCGCAGTCGCCGCGGGTCCAACCCGCCGGTCAGGTACTCGGCGAGCACGGCGAGGCCCTCCTGCGTCTCGTCGTAGCCGGGCAGGCCGATAGTCAGCAGCGTCAGTGGCTGTCGGGCACCGTTCTGGTAGGTGACCACGTGGGTGCCGACCTCGTGGTGCAGCAACGGCTCGACCCGGTCGGCCCGGAAGGCCGCGGACTCCGGGATGAGCAAGCGGCCGAAGGAGACCATCAGCTCGGAGATGTCGTCCCGTACCTCGACACGGACCGGGAAGTCCGGGTACACGGCGCGGTAGCGCTCGAACTCCGCACGGGCCGCGTCGGCGAACGCCCCGGCGGTGACGGTCTGCGTGCTGGGCGCCTGCGGGGGGATGGTCTCGAGCAGTTCCTGGGCCACCGCGGCCAGCGGAGGGGCCACCGTTCCGTAGAGCTGGAGCGACCCGTAGAGGAACCGTGACGTGTCGCGGTCCTCCAACGCGGTGATCTGCCGGGCGATCTCGTCCCTCTTCGCCCGGAAGAGCGTGTGCAGCGCCGGGTCGTCCACCTTCTCGACCTCGAGGTCGTACAGGTCCCGCTGCGCCAGGTCCGGGTCGAAGTCCAACGGCCGCAGCCGCAGCGTGGGGGCCGTGCCGAAGTCACTGCGTTCGAAGTCCGCCCAGGCCTCCGCCGCGTTGAGTGGCGTGACGTTGACGAGCAGGTTCACGCGGCGCTCGATCTCGGTCAGCCGGGCGTCGACGTCGAGCGCGGGCGCCAGCTCATCCAGAGACTCAAAGCCATCGTTGTGCACGTTCGTCATCGTTAGCCGCTCCTGTCGTCAGGCCGGGATTGCGGTTCGGCACAGATCACGTCCTCGGGATGTCGCCCGGCGCCCATCGAGCAGCCGCCCCAAAGAAGAACTCGCTTTCACGTTTGGGCCGCGTAGGTGCGGGTCCGCGCTCATCTCCCATGACAGGAAAATGGCACTGCAGGACGACGACGGCGCGGCGCGCGCCACTCTTCATCCTTGCGGGTGACCCGGCGCGGGGTCAGTTGGTGATCGAGCGGCGTCCGCCGACGCGGATCCAGATCAGCAGCACGATGATCGCGCCGATGATCGATCCGATGAGGCCGGCGGGCTGCAGGAAGCCGTCGTCGGCGTCCTTGTGGAACAGCAGGTAGCCCAGGAACCCGCCGACGAACGACCCGATGATCCCGATGACGATCGTCATGGCGATGGACAGGTTCTGCTTGCCGGGGACGATGAGGCG